>WRBV01000001.1 GCA_009784375.1 Bacillota bacterium
ACCCTCCGCCACCGTTCCACGCCAACCATCAAACGCACCAAACGGACTGCGCGGAGCATAATACCCACTTGCCGTTATCACACCATGACCATTTGAATTTGAAGTGAAACGGGGTTGGTGCCAATTATCAAAGAAAGGATATTCTACTATATTGAACCCAAACCAACCAGACATAAAAAAGCTTGTGGCAGTCCCCGTTGGAACTCTCAGTTCTATATTACTTCTCGCAAGTCCACTAAATGCCGTCAACGGAAGAAATTGTGGAGTCTCATTCATATTATAAATTCTGCGCAAGTTTGTAGCACCAAGGAAAGAATATTGTCCTATTGTCGTTATACCTTGGGGAATTCTCACACTTTGTAAGTCTGTATTTCCATTAAATGCGTATGGCAGAATACGATTTCTTGGATTCTGTAAAACCGTAACATGCTGTTGAGTTGAGCCTCTTGGATAAAATGTTTCACCTGAATGATGTTGGGCCATTCTTCGTACTAATTCCGCCGCACATACTGCACAAAAACAAGTAAGTGTACGATGTGTCCCCGCCATTATGCAACCACCATCTACAAATCCAAGGAATGTACTGTGTCCACGTGGAATAAACCATTGCCCACCGCCTGAAGCCGTTATTGAACGACTTTGAATTTGCTCTCTACCTATCCAATGACTCCACCTGTTATTATTCCTTAATGCTGTCATATTTGGTGCATCACGTCCATTAACGTTACCCCTTTCATCAGCAAGGCTTCCAAAGGAATGTCCAAATTCATGTATAAAAGTTCTATGCCATCCACCATGATTTGTATGAACAGTTGTCAATGAAATGCCAACAACAGGATTTGTCAAATGATGTGCTGTCCAAGCAGAACCGCCAAATGCTGTCGTATTCGCTATAACATGAATCATATTTACATTTTGAGAGCCACCAGCATAATAAGCCGCAATTTGCCTAATCTGAAAATGTGAGCCACTATACATAGTTACCTCATCTTGGATTGGAAGGTAACTTCCAAAGCGATTATTTATCTCACGTCGAGAATTTCCATGCCTCACACTTACGCCAGACTGTTCAGATACTGTTTGTATTGCATAAACAGTAAAAATATCTGAGAATAAATTAAACGGATACATATTCATCATAAAATTCGTTGCACTTCGAGCATGATTTAAAAATATGCCTTGTTGACCTGCTGCAAACCCATCACCCATCAAAACTACAACAATACTTTCACTATTTGGCATTCCGCTATAACGAATTCTTTCCCTTGCATACGAAAAACTAAGAGGCATAACAGATGAAGCAATATTCGGAAAGTTGTTAGAAACTTTGTGAACATTCACACCATAATATGGATTATGAACTCGCAAATATTCGTTCGGTGATTGTTCACCAACCATTTGCCTTATATCATTAATGGTATATCCACCACGAATCTCTGTACTTCTATAATCTCCACCATCATCAAATATAAACCCAATCGAGACAAACGAAAAACCAAACAAGGCTGTTATTAACAGTAATTTCAATATTATCCTTTTCAAATTTACTCCTTTATAGCACCGTCAACGTTATTGGCTCCAAGATGATGGCTATTCGTTGCCTGCGATTTATTAAATGATGCCAATTCAAATAAAAACTCACTTCTGCCGTTATTTGATATGTACCTGGCTCCACTCCATAACCTAAATGCCAACTATCTTGTAAAGTTTTACTATCATGAAAAGTTATAATATTAGGACCTAGCACCCTAGAGTCATCTCTCCAAACCATGCCTGGAATTTCATTTTTATAAGGTTTTCCACCAAACGAAAAATAAGCCACCTTAAGATTTCTTCCACTTTGGTTTTCCAATGTAACAATAAACGCTATATTTTCACCTTGATTAAATATTGTTTGGTCTCCCGACAACGTAAGTTCAAAATCGTCGGCACTAATTCCCCTGACTGGAAAACCCCACACACTCCAAATAATAGTAGGCCACAACATAATAAGCACGAGTATTACAGACAAACTAATAATTAATTTTTTCTTCATGTATCCCCTTTGAGCTAGTTTATCAATCAAAACATAATGTCGTCAAAGACTTTTTTAACATGTAATATATAAAAAGACGCAAACCGCGTCTTTTAAATTTTGTTTTTTTATAGTCGCCAATGACCGAACAGTTCCAACATACTTCGACCACCGAACAAGAAATTCATATCGGCAAGAAGCACAAGCCCCATCAACAACACAAGTCCGACAAGATGTATTCGTCCCTCTATCTCGGGATTTATTGGCTTACCACGAACCCATTCAATTCCAACGAACACCATTCGTGCACCATCAAGTGCAGGTATAGGCAATAGATTAAATACGGCAAGGTTAACACTTATTAATGGAAGCAAGATAAATATGTTAATGAATCCGCTTGATAAACTCTGTGCCATTACCGATACGGTGGATATTGGTCCGCCAACACCGCTAAGTCCAATTTGTCCCGTAATCAACATCCAAAGGAATGACAATATCACCCATGCAAGTTGGAATGTAAATCCAAATGCACGCCCAAGTGCCTCGAAAAATCCCATTGGCTGGAACACTATGTCTGCGTATCGAAGGTTAAGCCCAACCATCGGGCGTTGATCGGTTGGATGTGCGAAAACGGTTATGTCTTCGTAAACAATTATTCCAGCACGGTCTATTCTGAATACAATTGTCTCGCCCGCCTCGAATTGTGACATCACCGCACCAAAGTTTCGAAGCAATGTAAATCGCTCACCATTTACCGATAAGATCGTATCACCCGCCTGCAAATTTGCTGTGTTAGGTGTTCCCGCATTGATTGCACCCTCGTTCAAGCGAACCCCTTGGGTGTAACCCGCAATCATTAACAAAATAAACGAGAATAAAATTGCAGAAACAAAGTTAAAGAACGCACCAGAGAACAACACAATTAATCGCTTCCATGGTGGTGCCTCGTTAAAGTTATGTAATGGTTTTTTGCCCGCAAGTTCACGTTCTAGTGCAAGTTGTTCACTCTCGGCTTGTTCTGTTTTATTACCAGCCGAACCCGCAATATCTTCACTCTCGAACGCACAGTATCCACCAAGCGGTATCATACGTATTGCAAAAACTTCGCCCGTCTTTTTTGACTTGCGCTTAAATAATGCCTTTCCAAAACCAATCGAAAATTCATTGATTTTAAAACCAAGTAATTTACCAGCAAGATAATGACCAAGCTCGTGAATTGTAATCATGAGCATTAAAATCAAAATCGCAATTAATATAAAGAATATAATACTCAAACAAACACCTCAATGCGACCTAGCCCCCGCTCATGCAAAAGCCATAACCTAATTATACTCTAGAACACTACCATATAGTCAAGAGATTTATGCCAACCCTTTTGCAATCTCGGCAACCAAGTTATCCAGCTTTACGCGTCTTTGTTGCATGCTGTCTCTGTCTCTTATTGTTACACAATTATCTTCCAATGTTTCATAATCAATAGTTACACAGAACGGTGTACCAATTTCATCTTGACGGCGATATCGCTTACCTATACTTGCGGTATCATCGTATGTTGTCATAAAATGTTTTGATAACATTGAAAATACTTCATCCGATTTTTCGGTCAACCCTTTTTTCTGTAAAGGCAATACGGCAACCTTGTATGGCGCAACACTTGGTTTGAATCGAAGAACCACCCTTGTATCATCCTCGGCGATTTGTTCTTCGTAATATGCATTCGCAAGAACAGCCAAAGTAATTCGATCTGCTCCATGACTTGATTCAATTACGGTAGGCACAAACTTTTCATTTGAAGTTGGATCAAGGTATTCCATGTTTTTCTTGCTGAATTCCTGGTGGTTTCCAAGGTCAAATGTTCCACGGTGATGTGTCCCACCAATCTCACCCCAACCGAATGGGAATTTGAACTCGGCATCAACCGCCGCTTTTGCATAATGCGACAAGTTTGTGTGATCGGTAAACCGCAATCTGTCTGGTAACAATCCAAGACGTGTTTTATAAAAATCCATAGCACGAGACTTGAACATTTCGTAATCTTTCATACTATCATTTGCTTGTGTAAAGTATTGATATTCCATTTGCTCAAACTCAATCGTTCTAAATGTAAAGTTTCCTGGTGTTACCTCGTTACGAAATGCTTTTCCGACTTGTCCAACACCAAAAGGAACCTTTAGGCGAGATGACCTTTGCAAGTTCTGGAATTGAACAAATTGCGATTGTGCTGTCTCGGGACGAAGATATATTGTATTAAGGCTTGCATCCACCACCCCACGCTCGGTTTTAAACATAAGGTTAAATTGTCTTATCGCTGTCCAATCATACTTTCCACAATGAGGACAGTTTATTTTCTTTTTCAAAATTGCCTTTTCCATTTCTTCAATTGGCAAACTGTCGTCATTTAATAAATGGTCGGCACGATGACGAGTCTTACAAGATTTACAATCCATAAGCGGATCCGAAAAACCGCCAACGTGACCAGACGCAACCCATACATTTGGGTTCATCAAAATCCCACCGTCCATACCGACCGAGTTACGGTCTTCTTGCACGAAATATTTCCACCATTCGCGCTTGACGTTGTTTTTTAATTCCACACCAAGTGGTCCATAGTCCCACGTATTGGCAAGACCGCCGTAAATTTCTGAACCTGGAAAAATGAACCCACGATTTTTTGCAAGAGCAATCAAGGTTTCCATGTTTTTTAATTCTGTTGTTTTCATAATGTACTATTGTACTATCGTTAGGTCAAAAAAGTCAACAAAACGCTGTCCGTTAAAATTTACTGCAACCTCGAAACTAAACTCGCCCGCACTTGTAACCCATTCTGGGATAATGAATGGAAATAACTGTACTTCCTGTGTCCCAAGGTCACGTGCCGTAAACTGTGCTGGATTAAATTCGCTACTTGCAACTAGTGTTGGCTGAGGCGAAAATCCAATTACATGGAATGTGGAAAGAATTCGAAAGTTATTCGGGTTTGCACGGTATCTACGTATAGCTTCTGGATCATCGTTAAGTGATACTTCATCTATATTTGCCCAAGGGAATCCAACCCCTTGTCGCCATTGAAGATGATTTGCAATTTGTACATTTTCCCTTGAGAGTCTTATAAAGATATATACCGTTTCTGTGAAAATACCAACGGTAATGTTTAATATTATTCTATTAGGCGGATCACCCAGATCATTATGAAAATGCGGCACACCTTGTGCATTATTGTTTAATACTATAAAAGCAGCCGAGCCATTTGTCATTGTAAGCGTGGAAGAACCCACAGTATTTGCCCGTGATGAAAGTGAAACAAAACCCGCACCAGCACCATCAAGCGACATTCGCACATGTTCGGTTGTACTCCACGGCAATGCACTTACAACTATTGGAGTTGTACGCGAATAAACATTTAAACGATATATTCCGCCTGCCCCACGATAAGCACCTGGCGCAGAAATACTCATAGACTGTGCTGGAATATTAGTTCCTGTAATAGAAAAAACCGTCCCCAATATAAGGAAGATAACACCAAGAGCAACCATACCGATTAAAACGATACTGTATGCCCGCATCTTTGAAAAACGTAAAATCCCCATTACTGGTTCTAGTATAAGCATTTTGACAAAATTTTACAAATAAAAAATGCACATTTTAACATATCTTCCACACAATGCTTAACTTCAGGAGATAAACCTACTTAACGTCATTGCGCAGCGAAGCCTTTGCCGTAGGCAAGCGGAAGGACAGACCACAGAGATTGTGGGTGCAGAATAGTTGTACTGTCCGTACGAAGCAATCCAGCCACAAATCTTGTGGGAATATTTATCTCTTCCTTTTATTCCTCTAACTGGATTACGGAGCCTGCCCTGAGCATGGGTTCGGCGGATATTCATACATCTCTCAATACTTATTGTGGTTCCCGCCTTCCGCTTGCCTACGGCAAAGGCTTCGCTGCGCAATGACGCACGTATTTTTCCCCTGCTCCACTCATTTAATATATAAAGTGGAACAAAAAAAAGTAGGCACAGGCACAAAGGTGCTGTATGGTCTTGGTGCATTCGGTTATGGCAGCATCGGTCAAACTCTTGGCTCTTTTTTGATGTTCTTTGGAACAGGCATTTTGGGAATACCTGGCGCACTTATGGGACTTGCTGTTGCTATTGGTACTGTGTGGGATGCAACCACCGATCCATTCGTAGGTTATTATTCGGACAAGATGCGAAGCCGAGTCTTTGGCAAACGTCATGCATTCATACTGTTCGGTTGCATATTTGTTGCTATAACCAACATTTTAATTTGGTCGATTTCCCCTGGGATGAGCATTGGTTCAAAATTTGCATTCATGTTGATACTTTTACTTGTAATTGAAACATTTAACACTATCTATTCAACACCATACCAAGCACTCGGACTTGATTTAAGCAAAACATACGAAGACCGAACGGCAGTACAAGCATACAAAACAACATTCAGTTTCCTTAGTCTGCTTGTGCCATCTTTCCTTATGATGGTTTTCCTTTCTCCTGGTCGCTATGCAACTATGGATGCAAGTGCGCGCGGTTATATAGAAATAGCATGGTTTACAAGTGCGCTTTGTATATTGACTGGGCTTGTTACTTTTTTCGGAACATATAAGCATCGACACAAAGACGAAGAATTTATTAAAGAACCCAAACTGTCAAGGCAGCAAAAAAAATTATTAAGACAACAAGAGAAAAAAAGCGGCAAAGGTATATTCGCAGACTTTTTCGGCGTAGTAAAACAAAAAAATGTAACGCGATTGATAATAGGTTATGCAATATCTCTTGGTGCTGGTGCTTTTATTACTTCACTTGGTTTACATATCTTTACATATACATTCCAATTCAGCACGTTTCAAATCCCCATAATCATGCTTTGCCTTGTATTTGGAATTATCGCAGGTCAACCACTCTGGTTTTGGTATTCGAAAAAAACGGACAAGATAAGTGCGTTGTTAACCGCCATATGTGTTGTTATCATAGGAATATTGATTTTCTCGATTGCACTTGCATTCAGAAACACAGTACACGAATCAATGGTATTACCGTTCGTCGCCATAACCATTTTCATATGTGGAATTGGTACTGGGTGTTTATACAGTCTTCCTATTTCCATGTTCGCCGATTGTATAGAAATTGAACGACAAAAAACTGGAGTTGATAAAACGGCAATAAGTGCAGGCTTTCTTACGTTCTGTACAAAAATATCCAATGCATTTATCATGTTCGTAATTGGTGTAAGCCTTGATTTAATTGGCTTTCGAGGAGGCGAACCAACCCAGAGCCTTGATGTCCAAAATTGGTTGGGGTGGTTATTAATAATCGGGGTAATCCTTGCCTGTACATCAGCATTGTTCGTCTACAGCGGTTATACCTACTCTAAAAAAGATTTCGAGGAAAGTATGGACCCATCCCCTATACCTTAACATAGAGCATAAAAATCATTGGACACAATCAACCAGTAGTTGTAAAATTAATGGATTAAGTTAAAACTTGGAGGACAAAATGAAAATTACAATAAGTGTCGATAACACAGCCGACCTTGGACCAGAACTTCTTGCAAAACACAACATTATCCCAGTCTACACAGGCGCAGTAATAGGCGACAAATTCTATCTTGACAAAGACCTTACCCCAGAAGACATATACAAATCAATGGAAGTTGACAACGTTGTCCCAAAGACAAGCGCATGTCTTGAAACCGATTATCGCGAAATTTTTGAAGAAGCAACCAAAGACGGTGGAGCTGCGATTCATATATCCATGTCAAGTAATATAAGTGCAAGTTATGAAAATGCAAAAAGAGCAGCAAAAGATTTCGCAAACGTATACGTAGTTGATTCAAAATCACTTACACTTGGAATTGGGATTCTTGCAATCAAGGCAAGTGAATTCCGCGCACAAGGCATGGATGTACGCGAAATTGTTGAAAAGATTACTGACCTGCGCGACCGAGTAGATTTAAGCCTTATTATAAATGATCTTAAGTTTCTTCATAAAGGTGGTCGAGTAAGTGGTCTTAAATTACTTGGTGCTAACCTTCTCAAAATTCGTCCTTCACTTGAAATAGATAACGAAGGTAAACTTGTCCCTGCAAAGAAATTCAAAGGTGATTTTGCACGTTGCGTACAAGAATGGACTCAATACAAACTTTCACAAAATACAAATGTGAACAAGGATCTTGTATTCGTGGCTCATACCGAAATCGATCCAAAAATTCCTGCACAAATTGTTGCCGACTTGAAAAAGGCTGGATTCAAAGAAATCATACAGCTGTACGTAGGTGTTTCAATTACTATCCATGCTGGTCGAAACACAATTGGTATGATAATAATAAACGAGTAAGATAAAAAGAGGCATTTGCCTCTTTTTAAATAGAACCAAAACAACTTCGCAAATTATTGATCCTATGTTAATATAAAAGGAATATGGGGAAAGAAGATTTAATCAATGACACCGAAGACACAAGTCTTCTTTTAAATGGCGATAAACCAAACAAAGATGATGCAGGCAAATATATCGAAGCCCAACTTGAAACATTTGACGAAGTTGATGAAACATATGCTCGCCGTTTCATAAAAAAATTACGGTCTTACCGCAAAAACCAAGCTATACGAGACGAGAAATTATATACACTTGGCGGAGAAATCTTCTCAGCAATTACGCATGGGATTACCGCACTTGCTGGGCTTGCTATATTGGTATTATCCATAATATTTGCGGTGCAAAGTGGACGCGGACCAACCGCAGTTATATCGGTAATTGTTTTCGGACTTTGTGCATTTATCGGGTTTACATTATCAACGGTATATCATAGCCTTGCAATTAACAAAGGCAAACGCGTTATGCGAATACTTGACCATTGTTCGATTTATTTTATCATCGCGGGAACATATACCCCGTTCATGTTAATGGGTGTCCAAGGTTGGGCTGGATGGACATTGTTGGGTGTTGTTTGGGCAATGGCGGCAGCAGGCTGTACATTAACCGCGGTTAACATGAAAAAATTCAAGACTCTTGAATTCGTTACATTTATTGTCATGGGTTGGATTGGTCTTATCGCCGCATATCCACTCATCAGCAACATTGGCTGGGGCGCAAGCTTCTGGCTTCTTATCGGCGGTGGCGTTGCATATACACTTGGTGCAGTAATCTTTAAAATGAAAGGCAAATACGTCCACGGCATATGGCATCTTTTCACACTCGTCGGTCTTGTATGCCAGTTTCTTAGTATATTGTTTTTGTTGTAGTAACAATTCTTCCCATGTCATCCTGAGCGGAACAAAGTGGAGTCGAAGGATCTAGCAAGCCCCGAGTGTAACGAGTGGGTGAAGCGTAAAAAAACAACTTTATAAAACGAATTGCTTTTTTTACGCTCCCGTTGGTCGCTAGATCCTTCGACTCCACTTTGTTCCGCTCAGGATGACGCACCCTCCTCCACAATCTCCTTCTCTTCTTTTCTTATCTGACTCAGTCGCACCAATTTTTGTTCCAATTCCTTATATTGTTTACTCTTACCTATTCTTACCCTTTTTATTTCGTCCCCCGCCAATATTTTTTCTATACACCTGTCCACCTTTTTTATTGGACTCACTTGGGCATGAATTGTAAACATTAAAAAAGCAAACCATGCTGCAAACAATCCTATCTGGGCAAATATAACCATCAATGAAAACCCACCCGCAGTCTCGGCACCAGGTTCGGCAGCCATAGCAAAGGCAGCAGGCGGAATCAAAACCCCTATAAACCGACTTGCACCCAAAAATACTCCAGTAGACAATGCGGTAGTCAAAAATATTCCGCCAGCAACCGTGCGGCTTCGCAGATACCGAACAAAACTCATCAGTCCAAAAAATATCGCCAGACACAATGCAATAATCGCAGCAATCAAAGTCGTTCCTTCAAATTCTTCTGCCGCTGCATTTCGAACCGCCCAAAACAAAAATACACAAAGCACAATCGAGAATATAAATAATCCAAAATAAATCTTGGTTGCAAGACTTACCTTTTTTTTCTTTTTAACCTCTTTCTCGGGGTCGGTACAAAAAGTCGTGCTTTCCTCGCACCCGATTTTGCATTCCTTTATTTCTTCTTGCTCTTTTCGCTTTCTTTTATCCCGTCTTCCCATACGTCTGTAGTATGTGGGGTTTTAACAAAAATATGTTGACTTATCCCCCGGTCTGTCGTATAATTAGTGATAAATCTCCGCCGAAGAAAATAAGTAGGGTCAAACCATAAATCTTATTGAGGAAGAAAACCATCTTTAATGATTGTTCAAATCTCCTCTTTGGCAGTACGTCCATAAGTGGAGATTTTATTTTTACTCTACGCCTAATAAGCGTTTAAAAGGAGAAATAGTTTGACAAAACAACGTGAAAAGAAAATAAGCCAAAACTTTCTTGCAAAGCAAAAAGAAGTAGCCGAGATTGAACAAAATCTTCGCAACGCAAAAAGTGCCATATTCATGGACTATCGCGGACTGACCGTTGCCGAAGCAAATGAACTTCGTGGAAAATTCCGTGAAGCAGGCGTTACATACAAGGTCTACAAAAACAACCTTGTACGTATTGCGCTTAACAATCTTGGTGTTACCGACCTTGATGACAAACTTGCTGGAACATTGTCTGTTGCATTTTCGATGAACGATGAAATATCTGCCGCGAAAATCGTAAAAGAAGCAAAGTTTAAAGACAAAATGTCATTCAAATTCGGGGTACTTGGCACATCGGTCATCGACGAACACGGAGTTGCAGCACTTGCAACAATGCCATCAAAAGAACAGCTCATCGCACAACTTATGGGACTTCTTCAATCTGGCGCTCGTGGAATTGCATCGGTTGTCCAAGCGGTTCCAAGAAACCTTGCTATTGTTGTAAATACCAGAGCCACCGCTTAATCAAAGCATAAATATTACCGAGTACGAGAGCTGGAGTCCAGCAAATCAAAACTACGTACTGGGTGTGGAATCATCCACTAAAAGGAATAACCAATCATGGAAAAAATCACAAAACTCGTAGAAGAGATCAAAACATTAACATTAGTAGAAGCAGCAGAGCTTGTAAAAGCACTTGAAGAAACATTCGGTGTATCTGCAGCAGCAATGGCAGTCGCAGCAGCCCCAGCAGCAGGTGGCGCAGCTCCAGCAGCAGACGCTCCAGCAGCTAAATCAGAATTCGACATCTTCTTGAAAGATGCGGGTGCAAACAAAATCAACGTAATCAAAGTTGTAAAAGAAATCACAGGTCTTGGACTTGGCGACGCGAAAGCTATCGTTGACGCTGCACCAAAAGTTGTAAAAGAAAAAGTACAAGCAGACGAAGCTAAGAAAATCGAAGCACAACTTAAAGAAGCTGGCGCAACAGTCGAATTGAAGTAATAGCCACGTCATTCAGAGCGACCAGCAAAGCATGGGAGCGAAGAATCTAGG
Source organism: Bacillota bacterium (assembly GCA_009784375.1). Taxonomy (GTDB): domain Bacteria; phylum Bacillota; class Clostridia; order Christensenellales; family UBA1242; genus WRAD01. The sequence continues at coordinate 11,453 of WRBV01000001.1, forward strand.
CGAAGCCGCAATATATTCAAATAAAAACCGTCCACTAGGGGCGGTTTTTATTTGTCATCCCTCCACTTCGGTCGAGATGGTTATACTATACAGTTTTCCTCAACTTCAACATCCCGCATGCCCCGTCGATGTCTTGACCTTTGCTTTTTCTCATGGTGCAACTCACACCACTTTTTATAAGCGTATCCATAAACTTCATCGCGACCTCACGACTTGGCGGCTTTAATGCTCCACCAGTCGGATTAAGGTTTATGAGATTCACATGTGACGGAAAGCCACGCAACAAGGCACCAAGTTCCCGCGCATGTTCTAGAGCAGAATTAACGCCGTCGATTAATGAATATTCAAAAATTACGCGGCGCCCCGTTTTTTGAAAGTAATACTTTGCCGAATCAATTAACTCGACTATTGGATATTTTCGTGCGGTTGGCATGATTTTTTGACGTACCATGTCATTTGATGCATGCAGACTTATACACAAATTTACTCCTGTTTGCAAATCGGCAAACCTGTGGATTTGTTTTGGAAGTCCCACCGTAGACAATGAAATGTTTCGTGTACTTATATTCAGACCATCTTTTGTATTTACAAGTTCAAAGAACCTAACCACATTATCAAAATTATCAAGCGGCTCGCCACTTCCCATCAGAACAATTCGCATAGTATTGGCATTATCATTTTGCAATTTATTCATAAGTATCACTTGTGAAAGGATTTCACCGCTTGTTAAGTTTCGGACAAAACCCTCTCGCCCACTTGCACAAAAAACACAACCCATCTTGCACCCGACCTGCGTTGATACACATACCGTCTTTCCATATTCTTGCGTCATTAATACACATTCAACCAATGTTCCAATCGAATCCAGTTCCAATAAATATTTGCGAGTTCCATCCTTTGATATTTGCTCGGTTTTAATTTGAGGAAGCTTTGTATAAAAATCTTGACTTAACTTTTCTTTTAAACTTGCTGGAATAGTCGGCATATCCATAACTTCGTAACCTTTGTGCAATAACGAAAAAACTTGGGTCGCCCTAAACTTTGGCTCGCCAATAGAGACAAGATGTTCTTTTAATTCATTAATTGAAAGGTCGTAAATATTTTTCATCACTTCTCCAAGAATTCTTTCACCAATTCAACACATTCATCGCGGTACGTATTCGGATTTTCCAAAAAGATTGTATCTCTCTCACGCTTGAACCATGTACGTTGACGTTTTGCAAATTGCATGCTTTTTGTATAATGCCAATATTTATACTCATCTATTGTCAACTTGCCATCCAAATATTCTACATTCAACATATAATCAAGACCAAGTCCATGCAACCACTCCTTACTTGCACCCGCGTCAATCAACTTTTTCGTTTCTTCGATCATCCCTTGGTCAATTCGTTCAATGATCCTTCGTTCTATAATAGGACCAATGACTTCCTTCGGAGGCATAAGCGCGATTTGCAGAACGTCAAAATCCACATTTCGCTCGCCATCTTTCCCGTAATCATAGCCCTCAATAACCGCCCTTGAATAAAGTCCCGTCCCACCAACAATAATCGGAACCTTTCCCCTTGACCAAATGTCCGCCATAATTTCGGTCGCCATTTTTTGAAACATATGTACATCAAAAAGTGCATTTGGTTTTGAATCCACATCGCCTGGGACATATATTGATTCGCCGCGTTTTTTGCTTTTTGGTTTTAACTTTTCCCACTCTTCGGTGGTTGGCGGGTTTATAACATCGATAAGATGATGCACTACCCCATCTGCTTCCTCTAGTGTTACCTTTGCACTTCCGATATCCAAGCCCGTATAAACCTGGCGCGAATCGCTTGAAATTACTTCACCATTAAACATCTTGGCAAGTTTAATACCAATACCTGTTTTACCACTTGCCGTTAATCCCACGATAGAAATAAGTTTGTTTTTCATACGTAGGAGTATATCACACATACAAATCTTCGCTACCCAAAAGTTGTCCAACCGTCACATCAAAAAACTCGGCAAGGCGAAGTATCGTATCAATATTCGGTTCCCTGCGTCCCTGTTCCCAGCTTGAATAAGTTGGCTCTTGGATATTTAATTCTCTTGCAACTTCAGATTGTTTTAAACTCCTTTCCGCTCGCAACTCTTTCAGTCTTTCTTTAAATTGATTCATAATTAATTATCAATAAAATCGGTCAAAATGACTTGCTATCGGTCATCGAGTACGATACACTTAACTGTGAAAATAATATTAATCGACAAAGAAACAGCCGATCAAATAGCAAAAGACGGTATACCAATCAAAATTCCAAAATATGACCAACAAGAGAGTCGTTCAATATATGAAACACTTTGGAACGAACAAGATGATAAACCCGAAATCAAAAATTACGCAATTCTGGTCATCCCATAGAAACATTTAAAAAAGAGGCATGTGGAGTGCCTCTTTTTTAATTACTATTTGAGATTACTTCTTCTCTTTGCTGAAAAATTGCTTAAGTCCAAATACAATAGGCATTACACCAGCGATTAACATCATTCCAAATATAGGAAATGAGCCGTAAATTACTGTTGCTCTATGTATGTTGTCTGGAACTAGTGCGAATTGTTCAGTTGTTAGTACATCAACTGCAGTAATAAACATAAATACTGTCACTACTATACCAGTCACAACAAGAACAAGCCAATGAAATGCATCGGCTTTATTAAGTAACTTGAGCATAAAGAATACTGTCATACCAACAAAGAATACTAATAATCCGATTAGATATGCCATTCCTGTAAATCCAGGCTCAATTATGAGATCTCCTGATACTGCGAGTGCAACAATCATGAACACCGCACCTACAATAGATAATGCCAACAAAATCATTGTTATAATATTTTTCAAATATTTCATCTCCTTTTAACCGGCCAACCCCAACTGGTTTCCAGAGATTTGCACCGAAGTGCATGTATATAATATAAGCAAAAATTAGAAAATTTGCAACCAATTTGCAAGTTTGTCGAAATTTCGAAAAAAAGCACATATGTGCTTTTTTAAATCATTATTCTTCACCACCGTCGTCCGACTCTTCGGATGCTTGGGCAATTGCCACACACACAACCTTTGAACCAGCATCTTTTAATTTCATAATACGCACACCTTGGGTATCGCGGCTTATCTTTGAAATTTCTCGCGCACGCGTTCTTATTATCGTGCCGCTGTCGCTTATTAACATTACGTCTTGGTCTGGGCGGACTTGTTTAAGGTTCACAAGCTGTCCCGTTTTTGCGTTGAATATCCCCGCCTTGATACCTTTACCCGCACGACTCTGTAACCTGTAATCTTCTACATCACTTCGCTTTCCGTAACCATTGGATGAAACGGTAAGGATTTCATATCCTGGCATCAACACCGTCATATCAACAACAACATCGTTTTCTTTGTCAAGACGCATACTCTTCACACCAGATGCCGTTCTTCCCATTGGGCGGACGTCTTCTTCGCTGAACCTTATACATTTTCCTGAACTTGCCGCCATTAATATTTCGTCACGACCACTTGTTAATTGCACCGATATAAGCTCGTCGCCTTCTTCCTTTAATGTAATCGCAACCTTTCCGTTACGTTTAATCTTTTTAAACTCGGAAATGTCTGTTTTCTTGATTATTCCGTTTGCGGTAGCCATCATAAGATGACCGTTTTCGAATGTTTCAACAGGAATACATGCGGTGACTCGTTCATTCTCACCAAGTTGTAACAAGTTAATTATCGCACGACCTTTTGTGTTTTTTGCGGCTTCTGGAACTTCGTACGCCTTGATACAATATACCTTTCCAAGGTTTGTAAAAAACAACAAGTCATGGTGGGTATTTGTAACGAAGAGCTGTTCAACAAAATCCTCTTCCTTTGTTGCTTGTGTCTTTTGACCACGTCCACCACGGTTTTGTGTTTTGTACTCGGCAAGAGGCAATCGCTTTACATAACCATAGTGACTCATAGAAACGACGACATCTTCTTTGTCAATCAAATCGGCAATCTCTATCTCACCAAAGTCATGGCTTATTTCAGTTCTACGTTCTTCACCGTATCTTTCTTTTACCTCGGTTAACTCTGTGCGAATGATATCAAGCACTTTTTTCGGACTTGCAAGAATAGACTTTAATTCTGCGATTAATTCTTTTAATTCCTTAAGTTCTGCCTTAAGCTTTTCAACTTCCAACTTTGCAAGTCTTGCAAGACGCATATCAAGTATCGCGTTTGCCTGTCGTTCACTTAAAAGGAATTTGTCGCACAATTTTGCTCGAGCATCGTCACGGTCTTCACTTGTTTTGATTATTCGGATAACTTCGTCAATTTTTGCAAGTGCAATTACCAAACCCTCGACGATGTGTGCGCGCTCTTCCGCTTTTTCTAAATCAAAGCGTGTACGGCGAACAATAACTTCTTTTTGGTGTTCAAGATAATGAACCAACATTTCTTTCAAGTTCAAGAACTTTGGCTCGTTCCCAACAAGCGCCAAGAATATAATCCCTGCCGAAACTTGTAACTGGGTTTGTTTGTACAATGAATTCAACACAACCTGAGGCTGGGCATCGCGTTTTAATTCGATTACTATTCGAAGTCCTGTTCTGTCCGATTCTTCGTTAACGCCGCTTATGCCGTCGATTTTCTTTTCCTTTACCAAATCGGCAATAGACGCAATCAAACGTGCTTTGTTAACTTGGAATGGAATTTCGGTTACAACGATTATGTTCTTGCCCGATTTTGATTGTTCGATTTCGGCTTTGGCACGCATAACCACACCACCACGACCCGTTTTATAAGCATGACGGAGTGCGGCACGTCCCATAACAATACCACCAGTTGGATAATCTGGCGCAGGGATAATTTTAATTAATTGTTCAACAGAAACATCAGCATCATCAATTATCGCAATAACACCGTCGATAACCTCGTTCAAGTTATGCGGAGGAATATTCGTCGCCATACCAACCGCAATACCGTCTGAACCATTAACAAGCAAATTCGGAAAGCGTGCGGGCATAACACTTGGCTGTGACTCGGTCTCGTCATAGTTCGGGACAAAGTCCACCGTATTCTTGTCGATTTCTCTTAAAAGCTCACTAGAAATTGGAGAAAGACGGGCTTCTGTATAACGCATAGCTGCCGCGTTATCACCATCCACAGAACCAAAGTTACCATGTCCGTCCACAAGTGGTGCACGCATAGAAAAATCTTGTGCCATACGTACCAATGCATCATAAATGGAACTGTCACCATGCGGGTGATATTTACCCATCGTTTCACCAACGATACGTGCAGATTTCTTGTACGCCTTGTCGTGCATAACGCCAAGTTCATACATAGAATACAAAATACGACGGTGCACAGGCTTTAACCCATCACGCACATCGGGAATAGCACGCGAAACGTTAACCATCATTGCATACGACATAAACGAATTTTTCAATTCATTTTCAATACGTACCTTTAACACACGTGTTTTATCAATGATTTCTTCGTGCTCTTTGTTTTCGTTGTCCATTCTTGTGACTCCCTTAATTTATTACTTTGACATTTCTTCTTCTAATCTTTGCTCTCTTTGTTGGTGTATCGCTTCGTTAACACTTGCGAACATTACTATCAGCGCATCTCTCATCTCGGCAAGTTGCTCAGGCTTTGTGTGCTTTGCCAAGAATTCTGTTGGGTTTTCACCAAGATGAATCCCTTGACCAAATGTTTCCGCCGCACGTCTTACAATCTCCATTGTTCTTAAGTCTTTTTCCACTATGTCTCCTTGTTTGCATCACTTAATTTTTGTTCTGTCTGTATTTTTTTATCTCTATATTCTTTTAATTTTTGTTCTCTCTGTATTCTTGATGCGCCCTCTACATAGCCTTTTAGAATGTTCAATCCCGCGGATAGCGTTCTTAGCTTTTCTGGCGGCATGTGCTCTGCAATATGTTCTGTCGGATCTTTTCCATGCACACGCGCAGCATTATACATTTGGGCAGCTTCCTCGACATCTTTCATAACCTCTGTGATTTTACTCATCTTGGCTCCTTATATATCCAGCCCATCAACGTATCGTGCCGCATTTTCACTTATGAAATCACGTCGAAGTTCTGGTTTGTCACCCATTAGTGTTGTAAACATTTCATCGGCGGCAAACGCATCCTCCATAGTAACCTGTAATATTGTTCTGTGTTCTGGGTTCATTGTTGTGTCCCATAATTGTGTTGGCATCATTTCTCCAAGACCTTTATAGCGTTGCAATGATGTGCCGCTCTTGCCGCTTTTTGCGAACAACTTTTCCAATTCTTGGTCCGAATAAATATAAGTCTCGCTCTTACCACGTGTAACTTTGTACAACGGCGGTTGAGCAATATAAATATGTCCACCCTCGATAAGCGGTCTCATAAAACGGTAAAAAAATGTAAGTAACAAAATTCTAATGTGCGAACCATCAACGTCCGCGTCAGTCATAATTATAATTTTATGGTAACGAAGACGGTCAATAGAAAAGTCCTCTTGAATACCACAACCGAATGCGGTAATCATGTTTTTAATTTCGGCGTTTTCAAGAACCTTTGACAATCTTGCCTTTTCAACGTTAAGTATCTTCCCACGTAATGGAAGGATTGCTTGGAATCTGCGATCACGACCTTGTTTAGCTGATCCACCAGCAGAATCACCCTCGACCACATAAATTTCACATTTGGCTGCATCTTTTTCTGTACAATCGGCAAGCTTACCTGGAAGTGTGGTACTTTCTAAACTGCTCTTTCTTCTTGAAAGGTCTCGTGCATTACGTGCCGCATCACGGGCATTTCGCGCGGTAATACATTTTAATATAAGTTCTTTTGCCTCTTTCGGATTTTCTTCCATGAATTCGCCAAAGCCGTTCATGACCGCTTTTTCAACTTCACCACGGATATACGCGTTTCCAAGTTTTGTCTTGGTTTGTCCTTCGAATTGTGGGTCGGTTAATTTAACCGAGATAATTGCAACAATACCCTCCAAACAATCATCAATGGATAACTTGTCATTATCATTTTTTAATTGGTTGGTCTTTTTACCATAGTCGTTAATAATCTTTGACACAGCATTACGGAAACCAATAAGGTGAACCCCACCTTCCTCGGTGTTTATATTATTTGCGTATGCATGAATGTTCTCGGCGTAACCGTCGTTGTATGCAAAAGCAACTTCGATTTGACTTGTCTTGCCGCCTTTGTCTATATAAATAGTTTGCGGAATAATAAGGTTCTTGTTTCGGTTAAGGTGTTCAACAAACTCGACGATACCACCCTTATAACAAAAATCATCTGTTCTCTCGCGCCCTGGACGTTTATCGCTTGCCATAATACGCAAGCCCTTGTTAAGAAATGCAACTTCGCGCAGTCTTGAACGAATGGTGTCATAGTTAAAATCAACGCTGTCAAAAATATCGGCGTCTGGCATAAATGTTATTTTTGTACCCGTTTTCTTTGTACTTCCAACTTCTGCAAGTGGTCTTTGTGGAATACCACGGTTATATGTTTGTTTAAACTCTTTACCATTTTGCCAAATTTGAACATCCAACCATTCTGACAAAGCATTTACAACAGAAATACCAACACCGTGCAATCCACCCGACACTTTGTACCCGCCCTCACCAAACTTTCCCCCAGCATGCAATTTTGTAAGAACAACCTCGACCGCACTCTTCTTTTCGGTCTTGTGAATTCCCGTTGGAATACCACGACCGTTGTCGGTAATCGAAACAGAACCATCTTTGTTAATGGTTACATCAATCAAATCACAATGACCTGCAAGTGCTTCGTCGACCGAGTTATCGACAACCTCGATTATCAAATGATGCAAACCACGTGCATCAGTAGAACCAATATACATCCCTGGACGCTTACGGACTGGGTCAAGCCCCTCTAGCACTTGGATCTGGTCCGAGCCATATTTTGCATCTACTTTTGATATTGTGTTCTTTGCCATTGTCTAACCCCTTTCACTTACATACATTTTTAGTTTTATGACCAGGGAATTATCGCAGATAATTCCGTATATCAGTCCTTGCTTAGTGTCCAAAAAATGTATCGACCGTCGCAAAGCGACGCACTATTACATTTTTTATGTGAATACACATAAACCCATTTTTCTTCATTTGTTATGTAATCTCGCCCCAAGTCGATTAATTTAACAGATAATTATAACACATACTCCCCCACACATCAACCCTTTTTCACCGCAAAATCGATTTAAAGGCGTCATTTTATTAAAAAACCCGCCCCTCGCCCACAAAAAGGGCTTGATTTTTCAAAGTTTTTTTGATATAGTTTACAGCATGGTGGCGTGGCGCAATTGGTTAGCGCACAGGATTCATAACCCTGAGGTTCCCAGTTCGATTCTGGGCGCCACTACCAAATGATCTTTTACTGTGGCAGATGTAAAATTGTGTTAAAACGTGACGAAAATATTTGTCACTTGTGTGGCAAACGAAAACTAAAAGAACCACAACAAAACGACGTCGTATATTTGACAACATTAAACAACGGTCCGCTGTCGGGGATGTTCGAGGACATGTTAAACAACAATAATATTCCCTACATGCGAAAAGAGCCAAAGGGCTCGATTCCTATGGCGGTGTTTGCAAAGGCATTTTCATTTGATTACTTTGTTCCATATGGCACACTTGAATTAGCAAAAGAAATACTTGCACTTGTCCCAAAACAGTCAAAACCTATTCCCGCATTTCCAATAATCTAAATGATAACCCTAAAAAGGGGTCTATTGACTTCTATCAAATCGATATGATAAAATCATTGATGAATACTCAAGCAAGTTACTTGTTTTTTGATCTAGAAGCAGACCCAGCAACGCTGACGCCAGCAAGTTTCGGTTCGGTTCTTACAAACGACAATTTCGACATAATTGAAAGACCTAGCGTAGGGTTTTATCAAAAAAAGAAAAATTACAACAAATCATTAATCAAAACGGTAACTGGCAAAAAATTCGGTTCTGACCCCACAATATTTAAAGAAAAAGAAAAATACATGTATGACATACTTACCCAAGCCGATATGAATTTTGCATTCCATGCACAATGTGATTTGATCACAATACAAAGAATGTATAAAAAATACAACTTACAAATGCCATTAATATCCAGCTACTGTGTCAAAGAAATACATGACGCGGTATCATATTCGGAAGGGGTAAAAAATGGTACGCTGTTCGAACGTCTTAAAAGATTCGATATTGATACAAGTCACCTTCGCCCACACTTCTCAGTCGACGATGCCGAAGCCACAAGACTTCTTCTTGATGAGATTTGCTATCGGCTTGAACTATGGCCCGAAGAAATCATAGAAAAATACTTTGTTTGCAACTATAACACAATGGACGTAGGTCATGGAATATCACGGCTGGATACATATGTAAATAACGGACTTGCTAAATTATCCGACACAGCCCCTAAAATTTCTATATCTCACCCACTTCAGAGCAGCTTGTCAAAAACCAATGCCTGGCCATTTTTTGTAAAGAATTTACGAGACAAGGGTATTAATCTCACACGCGACGTTGAACAGGCAACATACTTTGTGTCTGGCGATAATGACGATACATGCAAAAGAGAATTTCATCTTGATAATGTGAAAGATAAAAATAAACAGCAGACTACTCAAAAGATTAATACACAACAACTATGTTCACTTCTTGATATAGAAAGCCTCGAGCCACCTGTTGAAAGAACCATAGCTTTTAACTAGTCAAGTTATCCTTGACATTTATTTTTAATTGTGGCAAATTTTGTCTATTATTTTTCAAAGGAGATAAAAGCATGGAAAGAACATACGTAATGATTAAACCCGACGTAACAACAAGACAAGACGCAGACAACGCAATCGCAGACATCAAAGAAATGATTTTGAACTTGGGATTGCAAATAACCGCAGACAAAATGTTTGATTTGTCAAAAGAGGTTTTGGCTGAACACTATGCCCACATAGTATCAAAACCATTCTACCCAGAAATCGAAGAATTTATGACAAGTGGTCCAGTAGTCGGTATGATTGTCGAGGGCAAAAACGCAGTCGAAAAAATGGGCATGCTTCGTGGACCAACCGACCCAGCAGGCTGGGGAACTGACACTATCCGTGCAAAATATGGAAAAGACATCGGGACAAACGCAATCCACAGCTCGGATTCAATCGAAAACGCCGAAATCGAGATTGTAAGATTTTTCGCAGAAGATGTTGTATAAATCTTAGCTTTAAACAAAACCGCTCGCAACTGGGCGGTTTTTTAAATCTACAGCCATGTCATTGCAAGGAAGGACAGACCGCCGAGATTGAGGGTACAGAACACAACTTCTCTCTACACATACAATCATTTTAAATTTTTATTTTCCTATGTTATATTTGTGTAAACTATTCATGGGGGAATTATGATAAAAAAGCTGCCTACTCCTGCAGAGATTCGCGCACACCTTGACGAATATGTCATTGGTCAAGACGATGCAAAACGTGTTTTATCAGTATCTATTTATAACCACTACAAACGAATAATGCATACAGACACCGACGTTGAAATTACAAAGAGTAACGTTTTAATGATAGGTCCTACTGGTGTTGGTAAAACTTATATTGTCCAAACACTTGCCCGCATGTTGGATGTACCATTTGCCATGTCTGATGCGACAACTTTGGTTGGTGCAGACAGCGTAAGCGAAGAAATCCAAAACATTATATTAAAGCTTTATCAAAATTCAAATTACGACATCAAACAAGCCGAACTTGGAATGGTTTACATAGACGAGGTTGACAAGCTTGCATCTAAATTCAACCGAGGCGGTGAAGCAATTCAACAAGCCTTGCTTAAAACCATCGAGGGTTCGATTGCAACAATTAACACACCAAATGGTCCAGTTGATATCGACACAAAGAATATCCTGTTTGTTGGGGGTGGTGCGTTTGTCGGGCTTAACATTCTTGTTAAATCACGACTGACTGGAAGCACTATTGTTCTTGATGAAAATGAATCAAACCAATTAATAAAGGACGCAGCGGTATCCGATTTTGCAAAATTTGGTCTTATACCCGAATTCATTGGTCGACTTCAAGTTATTGTTACGTTAAACGCACTTGATAAACAAGCATTGGTCGATATACTAACAAAACCAAAGAATGCACTTGTTACACAATATAAAAAGCTTTTTGCTATGGACGGCGTCGAACTTGTCTTTGATGAAGAAAGTTTACTTAAAATCGCAGAAAAGGCATCAGCCCTTAAGACTGGGGCACGTGGTCTTCGTACCGTTCTCGAAAGACATCTGCGCGACATCATGTATGATTCGCCTAGTGCAAAGAATTTGAACAAAGTCACAATAAATGCAGACTTCATCAATAAAGAGGGCGAGGCAACATTTGATTACGTCGAAGCCAAACCCGAGGACGAGCTACAACCAATCGCACCGCGCATTGCACGAAGCATAATTGCCGACAACAACTAGTTAAAAGGAGCCTTATCTTGAAACAAACAATTAAGTACGAAAATGGCGATAAATATGTTGGACACGTCCAAGATGGCGCACGACATGGCATCGGTGTGTATTTTTTTGCCAATGGCAACAAGTACGAAGGCTTTTGGCAAATTGGTCGAAAGCATGGGAAAGGTACATATATTTTCAAGAGTAAAACCGAATACATAGGCTATTGGCAAGACGATAAAAAGCATGGCAAAGGTATCTATCTTTACGCAAACGGTGACAAGTTTTCGGGTACATGGAAAAATGGATTCAAAGAAATAGGTCAGTACACATTTGGAAATGGCGATATATACGAAGGTCGCTTTCAAAACAACAAATTTCATGGCAAAGGTCAATACACCTATTCAAATGGTAATAGGTACAATGGCGATTGGGCTGACGGCAAACAAAATGGGCTAGGTGTACTCTACTATGCAAATGGTGGACGATACGAAGGAGAATGGTTAAACGACTTGCGACACGGAAAAGGCACGCTTATATTACCAAGTGGTTATGGTGGATATTCTGGCACTTGGGTTGATGACAAGCGAGAAGGCAAAGGTTCAACCCACTTTGCAAATGGAGAACAATATGGCGGCGAATGGCAAAATGGCAAAATGCATGGACATGGTATATATGTTTATCCAAGCGGAGAACGATTCGAAGGTATTTGGGTAAACGGACAAAAGCATGGCAAAGGTACAACCTACCACGCGGACGGTTCAAAGACGGTAACAATTTATGAACACGACAATAGAATACATTAAATTAAAAAATCGCAATATGCGATTTTTATAACCCTATGTCTAAATACCCATAATTTTTCGTTTTTTGGCTTCGAATTCTTCTTGAGTTATAAAACCCTCATCGGCAAGTTTTTTGAAATGCATTATACGTTTTGTCATCTTTTCATCACACATTGGATCAATCGGGACTTGCGCTGGTATAACATATTGCGGGGACTCGTTAAGTCGCGCACTCGATGTTCTTAAACAATCCATATGAGAAATCACAGCTTTGTAAACTTTTTTCATACACTTTGGAACGAATAACGCAGAAAACACATCGTCTATTGTTTGAAATACAATTTCCCCCGCCATGTAATAAGTCTTCTTTGTAATATCGTTAATGTTTTTTAACATAACCTGTTTACTTCGTTCACGAGTCACAACACCATGTTGACCAATAATAATCTTTTTATTAGTAAGTGCAAACGCAGACACCCCGATATTGTTCTTGGCATTAATTTTATATTCGGCAAGAAAAGTCAACACCACATCGTCCTCGGGTGTTAAATAATTTGCAATAACCTCGAAATGCTTGAGCCCACGCCTTATAAAAAGTGCGTCACGACCATAACCATTTTTTATGGCAAATTCATACATTTCTAATGCTGTTCTCATGTTAATATAATATCACACAACTTATCTAATTATTAAGCTTTATTTCTTTGAATTATTCAAAACCAATCTTTCCTGCTCTTTCTTTGCAATCTTGTCGATTTGTGAAATTACCTTTGAACGATGTAACCACCAATCTCTACTCCATACTCGTAAAATCTTCCAACCACGACTTTCCATGAATGCTGTACGAAATACATAACGTTCAAGAACACTTGAACTCGAGCGGAATGCCGTATCGTCACATTCAATTCCGACTAAATAGGTATCAAATTTCTTGTCATATATCGCCAAAGATAATTTGTAACTATTATTACCAAGATCTGCCTCGACGCTGTATCCAAGTTTTTCAAGTGCCACTTTTATTTCGTCTGCAATTCCTATTGATTTATTTTGTGCCATATCGCTCGGTCTGAAACTCTCAAGAATGTATTGAACCTCTTTCGATTTTCCAGCAGATACCGCACGCACATATTGAAGATATTTTTTAAACAACTTTGGTCCAAGATTTTTTGTACCATCAACATTAAGCTCTTCGGGTTCAATACTTGTTACAACATAAATTTTCTTTTTTGCCCTTGTAATTGCAACGTTAAGACGATTTTCTCCACCCTCTATATTCAATGGTCCGAAATGAGATATAACTTTACCGTGCTCATTCTGAGCATACCCTATGCTGAAAATAATTATGTCACGTTCGTCACCTTGGACGTTTTCGATATTTTTGACAAAGATACTTACATCTTCTCCGTTCTCACGCCTGTTCTTTTCTTTTAATAATTGATTACGGAATTTTTCATCTTTCAAAGACTCTTTGTCAACAAGGTCTTCTATAAGGTTTTCTTGTTCGGCGTTAAATGTAACTATTCCGATAGTTTCATTTGACTTGCGAGAATTTAACAATTTCTTCAACAACTTGACAATCTCGATCGCCTCTTCTTTATTTTTTCTGTCTATCCATTTTCCCGAGACTTTTATACGTTCTATTGGCTTGGTCTGGATATTTTTTGACAAGTTCGGAGCAATCTGCAGGCGACAATCATAAAAGGCATAGTTAGAAAATGTAATAAATTCCTCATGTAAACTTCGGTAATGATAATTCAAATTCACGCTGTTGTATCGACTTGTCGCAAGGTCAAGCAAACTCTCGACCTCTAATGCCGCTTGGGTACTTAGGTCAAGATCATAAAAATCTGTACCCATATACCGACGTATAAAGAGTGCAGTTGGACGAAGTTGTTTATTATCCCCCGCAATTGCGATGTGACGTCCACGATAAATTGTTGGAAGTGTATTTTCAATAAACACTTGACTTGCTTCATCAAATAATATGAGATCAAATAAATTTTCTTTTAATGGCATGATCGTAGATACATTCTCGGGCGACACAAGCCAACATGGAAATAACGTAAGCATAAGGTCGCTATAGGTATCCATTAATTTACGAATTGTCCAAAGATTTTGTTGTTTGTTAATTTGGTAAAAGAAATTTTTGTTTTCGGGCGTACTCTTGTACAATGTTGAATAATTCTTCTTGAACATATCAAGACAAATTTGTTTTACCGTTTCTCTTTGCTCCTCTTTTAACGAAATTATCCTTGTACGCATATTTTCAAAATCCATGATTTTTGCAAGACGATTCTTGTATACATCCTCCGCCAAAACAAGCTCGTGATATACCCTTGCATGCAGCAATTTTTCTATAACATCTTTAAAACATTTTAAGCCTTTTGAATTTTTATAAGCAAAGTTCAATACAAGCTTTTCCATGTCTGTCATTTCTTGCATATTTAAATTCATGTCACGAACATCAACATAATTATCAAGCGCATTTGACAACATCTTTAAAAACAATGTGTTTCCATACAAAATATTTTCAAGCGTCATAGCAAAACCTTTTTTGTCCAAAATGGTTTCAAGCAAAGCAAACTCATCAACATATGTTTTTATTCCTTGCATAGCCTGTTCAAAGTTATCCGAAATTTGTTTTGCATCTTTTCGCTCGATCTTTGCAATAAATTTTACAATAGGTTTTAAATCGCTTTTACTTGAAAGGTCATTCTCCAAATAGAATGCAAGTAATTGTCGCGCGTTTGGATATCTACTCATATCAAATGGCACAATTTTCTTGCCCGAAAATCCATCAATGAATGTTTTTGCCGTATTAATTGTATGAACACTTAAATCATTTTTAATATGGTTTACAAGTGGGTTTTGCGCCTGCATTTCCAATCTTTTGTAATATAAATCGCTTTTTCTTTTTTCTTTTATAACTCGAATAGTATTGTCAAGTTCATGATACCTCAAAGCCATGACTTTTGGGTTTTGCAACATGCTCTCATAAACTTGCCGCTCGGTCACATCTTTTCCGAATATGTAGCTCATGGCGTACATTTCTTGTAAACTTGGTCCAAATGCAGTCGGAGTAAACAAGGTGTCCGAAATGGTCTGCAACGCTTCTACTTCCGAGTCTATCGTATTCTTTATCTCTTTATATTTGGTTTCATTGTTCGTTGCATCGCCCAAAGCATGTGTTTCAATAATCGACAAATGCGTTGCCTTTGTTCGTGCATAAAAGTCGTTTTTGTGTTTCTCGGGGTCGGTAACATACATAACCTTGTCATTCAAGATTCCAAGTCGGTTATAAATAACATCCAATGCCGCCTTTTTTTGCGACACAACCAAAACCCGTTTATTCTTACAAAGTGCATCGGTTATGACGTTGACCAATGTTTGGCTCTTTCCCGTTCCTGGCGGACCATATATAACCATATTTCCATGTTGATTAAGCTTCTCTATCGCTTCTTCCTGTGCAAAGTCAAGCGAGTTCACGGCGTAAAGGTTGCTGTCTGGATTTTTTATTTTTCCAACCTCGCGATTTTCAAGAAGGCTGCGAATTGCTGCCGTGCCTTTTCTTTTTTCAAGTTCGCGGTAATCATTATAAATAGCATTTGCAAGCGGGAACCGCCCAAGAATCGAATAATGCTTTACCTCGATTGGGTCACCCAAATGTGGTTCTTTTACACGGTTAAAGCCAAACATACCTTTTCGTTGCGGATGTTGCATTTTAAATCCAAACGTACGCAAATATGAAACAATATCATCAATTGTTTTAAACTTCATTTCTTGCATGGTATCAAATTCTTGCACCATGTCATCTATGTCCAGATTAAAACGCTGGGCATATGCCATGATAAAGACTTTGTTAAATTGGATTTGTTCATCTGCTTTTAGTTCGATAATCGCTGTTGTCTCGTTCTCTATGTGTATCACCGCTGGGAAAAGCAAAAGTGGCGCACGGACAACGGTCTCTCGCCCAATACAACCCTCGACAAACGGATAACCAATAAATAATTCATATCGACCAGTCTCACTTGCGATTTCTTCGATTTCACGCTTGAGCAATTTCAAATCGTTGACTTGGGATATTATTATCTTTTTTTCTTCGTCACGCTGGATACGTGCACGACGTAAATTTTCATTAGCAACTTCCGCCTTTTTCATAGGGCGTTCGTCCTTATATTGTGCCTTTACCACCTTTTCAACGTCAAGATTACGACAAATTCGCTCCTTTGAATCCTTGTTTACAAGAGCATATGTCGTACGCTTTTTGTTCCACAAAAAATCATGGAAATCATCAATCGCCTTGTAATCTCCATCCAAAATTCTGCCTATGTCATAGGCGGTTTTTTTACTTACACTCTTAGAGTACAAGCTTCGGCTTCGTCCACTTATTTCAACAAGCCTGTCACGGTAATATCTATAAATTTTCTTCACCATCCAATATACTATGAATTTTATATTTAGGCAATTCTACACGCAAACAAAAAAGCCCTGTGTGGGACAGGGCTTTTTATAGTAAGTAAAATTAAATTACTCGGCTTCGGCTTCTTCCTCTTCTTTTTTACCAAAGAAGTAGCATCCTGCAAGTGCCGCCAATGCTGCACCAATCATAGGAGCAACAAGGAACAACCAAACTTGTCTAAGTCCTTCAACTCCACCGAATACTGCTGTACCCAAGCTTCTTGCTGGGTTTACTGATGTTCCTGTGATGTTGAATCCAACAAAGTGAACAAGTGCAAGTGTCAAACCGATAACAATTCCAGCAATAACTGCATTTTTCTTTCTTGCAACCACACCAATGATTGTAAGAACGAATACGAATGTCAATACGATTTCAACAAGAAGTCCAAGAATAATTGATGTTGCTGTGTTTGTACCGATTTCTTCAAACCCATTTACACCAGCTGTAAGCCAAGTTACATCACCACCGAATGCAAGTTTAATGGTTCCCCATACAAACAATGCACCGACAATAGCTCCGATTACTTGTGCAACTACATAGAAACCAAAGTCTTTCAAGCTAAGTTTTTTTCTCATAAACATAGCAAGTGAAACCGCAGGGTTTACGTGTGCACCACTTATCGGACCAATTATGTAGATAATTGCCATAAGTGACAAACCAAATGCAAGCGAACCAATTAACGCATGTGCCGCCGTTGCAAATGGCATTCCATCTTCCGCTCCTGGAATACCCATAAAGGCACTACCAAGTAACATTCCGCCCCAGACAACCGCGCCCACACTCATCGCAACAAGGAAAGCGGTTCCGAGCATCTCAGCCAAGTACTTTTTCATATCTTTCATCATATGAATTTTATTCCTCCTTATATTTAAGAATATAAATATATTCGTATAAATATATGCAAAAGTCAAGGAAAAATACACCTTTTTCGCATTAATGTATTTTTTGGGCATCTTGGTCATAAAACAATCCAACATTTTTCCTTTTGATTATCAGTTCAAATATGTTACAATAATTCATCTATGGGGGAAAACAAGTTCTTAAACCAAGAATACTCTCTTGCACAAGAGGGTCGAAATATGAAAGGCGAAACCAAACGGTTCCGTACTGCATCCATTATTTCTAGTGGATTTTTTACCATTGCAATCCTTATTTCGGTGGGACTTATTGCTTTTACCGTTGTTTTCTTTTATTCCGAAGTTCGTGGTACAAGCATGATGCATCGACTTAACCCTTATTATTTCCAAGCTAACGCTGTAAATGGTGGAAACAATACTGACAGCGTCCTTGTCAACCGTTTCGCCAACCCAAGTCGTGGTGACATTATAGTGACCCGATTTTATCGCACAAACGGACAACACCAAAGCCCAGATGGTCGGTTTTGTTTCTTTATTAAACGTGTAATCGCATTACCAGGCGACACCGTCTTTTTCCACAGAATTCCCTTAACCAATCCAACATCTTTTGCAAATGATCGTTTTGAAATCCAAGTAAATGGTGTACCTATCGACGAGTACTATCTTGATACAACTCGATGGGGTCAGAATTTGGTTACTGGGCATTATGTCCGCCTGCTAAATTGGCTTGAAGGTGGTAATTTACATGCAAATGACGGCTTTTACAACACAGGCTGGCAAAGACAGTTTATCCAATACGTCACACACACCCCCGCTAATGGATCACCCTTTACAAGAAGAGAAATCGTAATTCCACAAGGATATGTATTTTACATGGGTGACAATCGCGGTGGCGATGGATCAACTGGTGAAAATGGTGACCGTCAATGGAAAAGCTTTGATTCATCAGACTTTGGTCCAGAACGAACCAATCTTATCGTTGGCGTAGTCGTTGATGTTGCACGAAACCAATCATTACCTGCATACATGTGGAATTGGGTGGTTCATATATTTACATTCCGTTGGATATGGGGCTGAGATAAACTTTTTCATATTTAACAATGCGTTGCTTGCCTTTATAGTGGCTTTTTCTTATTATTTTTGATCGCACAATTTCATCATCACGATATGTATCAAGATAAGTAATTGTTTCGCGCGGTGGATAACCAGATTCAATTACTCGCTCTTTATAATACCATTCTTCCCCTGTGTAAAAATCATATCCACTTGTTTCAACGGGTACTTCGCCAAGTATCTCATATTTTTGTTCAAGAGTTTTCATCTCGACCCTTGGCACATACCTAAACGAAGTCGGGGCTCCATATATTTTGACAAGTGCAGTATTTTTTGGTCCATTGTCGATAACCTTGGCTTCTATGAAAATTGTATGTCCTGTGTTATTTACAAATTCCAAATCGGCGGCACTTGATACCATCGCATCACGTCCAAGCGGGACATACGATATCGGCAGACTGTGATTATGACTCTCCGCTATTCGTAATCCACTTAAAAGCACCGCATTAAAAATGGTCGTGCTTGCTTGGCATACCCCGCCGCCTATTCCTGGAACAAATTCACCGTCCTTGATTATATTAGCCTCTTCAAAACCCATTGCACTTGTTCTTGGACCTACGACCTTGTTAAAGGATACGCGCTCGCCATCTTTTACTATTAGACCATCAAAAGCCTCCAGAGCAAGTGCGATGTTAGACTCTCTCGGTGCATTATCGGCAAATACGGTTGAATAGCGACTGCGCTCAACTATATCATCCAAAATGTCATCTACACCTCTCGGTGTCGTTACTTTCACATCGGCATAGATATCGGTATATACCCCACCCTTTAATGCCATGAAAATATCCATGCATAGCTTTTTTACATCAAGCTCCCGCCCCTCTTCTTGGTCCGTTATCCAAAATTTTTTCAATCTATCTGGTTCAAAATTTATTATGCCGTCATTTTTTGCCTTGAACACTTCATCTTCGATATTTTTTACAATTTTATATATCTCGGGAAATTTTTTCTGTAATGTCATTGCTGGGTCAAGGACCTTTTTTTCTTGAATATCTTGTGCTCGCTCCCATAAATTCTTGCCCTCGGTAAATTTGTGCCTTGATTCCAAATCCCACCAATTTGGTACAAGCTTCGACTCTGTTACCTTTATTTTTTTAACAATTCCATCAACTTCATAATGAATGGAAAAATATACCTGTTCATTTGCAAAGCCAAAAAGACCAAATGAACCCAATACAAGTATTACTACAATTCCGACAATTAAAGCGCGTTTCACACGGTATTATGTGCAGATTTTCTGTCAAAAATTAACTAATGGTCAAGTTTATTCTTTTTTCTACTTTTTGCATAATCCTTATCTTCTATCATTTTGAATCATTGTCTAATCCAAAGCTTGAACAACTGGGGGACGGTCAGTTTTCAATATATTCACGCGAAATTATCCAAAGCCCGCTTGTCTTATCAAAAACCAACATCGGTTTTGGATTTATTTATACAATACATTCATTAAACGCAAATCAATTACGTCAAAAATTCAATGTGATTGACGGCGAAAGCATTGTTCTTGATAACTTTATACATCCAAACCAAATTCTCCGACAACTTGGATATACACAAATTTCATCCCAACAAAGCGCAAATCTTTTTACAATCTATGCCTATTCAAGTCGAGGTCGTGATTTTATTAGAAAAGACAACAACCGAATTAACTTGCAGGTCGCAGTACGAGACGGCAGAGTCACAATCGGCTGGCCAGTAATTTTGGGAAGCTTTTAAAATACAAATAAACAGAGTCATCCTCTGTTTATTGTTCTTTGTGCATGTCGCTTACCGCTCTTATAACGGCGTCTACCTCTTTGTTTCTGCCTAGTACATATCCGCCTTCTTGCTTGCGCATCCAACTTGTTAAACGAGAAAGTAACATTGTTTGTGCAACTTTGTCATGTTGTTTCGTGCAACCAAGAAAATCACATTCTGCTTTTATTACCGCTCCAACATCATGCATTGCATCCAAATCAAAATATGCTTGTTCTTTGGGGTAGTCGCTCCTGCCATTTTGACTGTAATATTCAAAGAGACTATTAAATGCTTGTGTGTGATATATCATTTCTTCTTTATCACAACCCTCTCGCGCACAATGCCCCAAATCTTTTATAGTGTCATTTTCTACTACTGGAAGATTTACAACCTTTCGGGCTTGACTGACCGTGAAGCCATTTTCATAGATAAGGCATTCAAAGAAAGTCTTCTGTGCATCGTTCCATCCATCACTCTGGTCTCGCAAAAATTTTTCAACATTCGGATCCAAGCCAAATTCATCAAATGTCGCCAAACTCCTCATCATCAATTCTCCTTTGCAAGAGATTATCACAATATACTCAATTTTACAATACCTAACTTGGTCTAAGCCTTTTTAATCCCCGAACATTAATATCTCTTCCCAATCGCGGCTTATTTGAAAAGATTTATGTTCACGACGGAAAATATCAAGGAGCCCACTTGATTTAAAGCTGTAATATTCTTCTTTGCCAAAAATTAAATGGTCAAGAACATGTATTTGCAGCGGAGTAAAAAGATTTACAAGTGATCGTGTAAGCAATATATCCGCATCTGACGGAGTTACACTTTCGCTTACATGATTATGTGAAACGACAACTGCTGCCGCTTTTACACGTAACACAGCATCCATAATTTCGCGTAAATCAAGGTCGACTTTGTGAATATTACCTTCGACTTGTTCTTGCAATATTATCTTGCCCGCTTTGTCAAGACAAACCAAGATAAACTCTTCGCTTGAATATGTTTGCATAATAGGCTGCAAGTACTCGACCGCATTTTGTGTATTATTAATTTGTTCTTTTCGATTTTTTCGCTTTGTTGCATAAGTCACAAATTGACGAAGAAATGATAAGAACACCGCGGTATTCTCACCCACACCACCTACCTCTTGCAACTTTTCTGGATGTGCTTCGATTACACCGCTCAAGCTTCCGAATTTGTTGATTAATCTATGTGCCGTTGGATTGGTATCAATACGTGGTATGCAAAGACCGAGCGCATATTCCAAAACTTGTGTCTCGTTAAAAGTTTCCAGACCAT
The DNA here is from genome assembly GCA_009784375.1 of Bacillota bacterium. Classification (GTDB taxonomy): domain Bacteria; phylum Bacillota; class Clostridia; order Christensenellales; family UBA1242; genus WRAD01. Next base: position 33,156 of record WRBV01000001.1, read on the forward strand.
GTTCGACAAACAAGTCTCGAAGTTTGCGTCGTCGCCCGTGGTGGATTTCGCTGTCCGTCTTTTCATCTTTTATTTTTGCCATGGAACTATTATGCCATATCTCTACACATATACAAAAAGAAAAAGAAGCTCTCGCTTCTTTTATCGTCTCCAAATAATTTGCCCTGGTCTGCCCCATCCAAGTTCACGCAATGCCCATTCTTCTAAGAAGCTTGGGCATTCAAATAAACCGATGTCATTTTCGGCATCACGAATTTGTTGTGCAAGGCGTGCGTTTTCTGCATCAAGACTTGCTAATTGACGGTTACGATTACCTTGGATTGCCAATTGAAAAGTCAAAACAGTAACAAGGCAAACCATCAACGTCACCGCTGCAACCACGGTAATTTGTACACGCTTTTTCAATCTTTCGTTCATGACCATGATTTATTATATAACAAAACGATAAATTAACCAAAACAAATATACACATATACCTTTGCATACATTATATTGTGAACATCTTTATCGCAATATTTCTTGGCATAGTACAAGGCTTTACCGAATTTCTTCCAGTCTCGTCAAGTGGTCACTTGATACTTTTTCAACATATCTTTAACCTTGGAGACGACCTTTTACTTTTTAATATTCTTCTCCACATCGCTACACTACTTGCCGTATTGTTTGTCTTTCGGAAGCGAATTTGGGAGCTTGTTAAAAATCCACTCAACAAAACTAACCTTGCACTTGTGCTTGCGACCATTGTTACTGTTGGATTCGTACTTGTATTCAAGGACTTTATAGATCAAACCATGGGTGCAAATGTTTTACCAATAACATTTATGATTACCGCGATATTGCTTTTTTCAACCACGTTTATTGAACCATCAAAATCGTTGGTGCCAAACAAACCAATTACATACACTTCGGCATTGTTCACAGGTCTTGCCCAAGGTATTGCAGTTGTTCCAGGTTTTTCACGAAGTGGATTCACAATTAGTACGGCATTGTTCACAGGAACTAATCGCGAACGTGCGGCAGAATTCTCGTTCCTTATGAGCATCCCCATAATTATCGCGGCACTTATATATGAATTGATTTCAAATCCATCACCATCACTCGGCAATCCCGTTCCACTTGTGCTTGCATTTATTGCCGCACTTGTATCTGGAATTTTTGCAATCAAGTTTATGCTCAACATAATCAAAAAGGTAAAACTATATTGGTTCAGCCTGTATCTGGTAATTCTTTCGATTGTTACGATTTTCCTTTTATATATCTAGCGTTATGTGTTAATCTATATAAATGGAAAACATAGAAAAACTTGTAAACGAATTCCTTGGAGATGAGGGTTTTAACCTGCGTAATGCACTTGCCTATGGTGGCATGGGATTGTCAAAAACGACGGGTCAAGCCAACGAAATAATAAGCGGAGTTGGGTTTGCCGAACAACAATACAGCAGAGACCGTCAAATCCGTATGGGTGAAATTCTTGGTGAAATGCTTTTTTATTGGCACGTATTGGCAAGCACAATTGAAATGCCGATTGATGAAATAATCGCTCAATATGTTTCAAGCTTCGAAGCAACACGAGTAACACTTGCAAAAGACAAGGTAACTATCCAAGATATGATGGAAATGAAAAAACACGTAAAAGCAAGTGTTCTTGCCGATTTAGAAAGAAGCAAAGATAATAACGAAAAGAAAAAAGTCCGTGAAAACATGTTAATGAAGTAACAACAGGAAAACGAATGAATCAACTATCAATGGAAACACCAATTGGAAAGCTCACCATCTCGGAACGGGATGGTTTTATTACGCATGTCTATTTCTGTGGTGAAGAGTCCAATGCAAATGACACCGAAACTCCCCTTTTACTGCAAGCCAAAACACAACTAACCGAATATTTCAATGGCACGCGAAAAACTTTCGATCTACCAATCAAACCAAATGGCGGAGAATTTTTTAGACGCGTATGGAGCAAAATGATTGAATTGGTTCCATATGGGCAAACTGCAAGCTATGGTGAACTTGCAAAACTTGCTGGAAACGAAAAAGCAAGCCGAGCCGTCGGCATGGCAAATAACCGCAACCCAATTCCAATAATCATTCCATGTCACCGAATCGTCGGCAAGAACGGAAAACTTACTGGTTTTCGCGGCGGGCTTGATTCAAAGCAATGGTTACTTGAACACGAGAAAAATAATTTAAATTAATTTACCTTTTTTTCTATTTTGGTGTCTGCACACGCCATTTGATACTGTATAAGTGTTTCCGACACGCCTTCGGGCTCCATTTCGTCATTCATAATTCTTCTTTCTGTCGTTTTCAATAGGTTGGCATAAAGTGGATTAAATCCAATCATATCTCTTCCGTTAAAATACCGCGAGAGTTGCGAAAGCTGCGATTTTTTTGGTAATTGTTCCATATATGATTATATAACATTTGTTTCAACCTAGCAATCACTTGATTTGCGTTAGATTCCTGAGATAAATTTCGATGGTGTTCGAGGGAAGACATAGGTAATATCTGACCGAGAATGACGCGGAATTTAGCCAAAAAGATAATGTAAATCACTTATGGTATTTCTCGCCCTTGGCTATTGTAAACGCGCGATAAATTTGTTCCACCAAAATCACCCGAAACAATTGATGCGGCAAGGTTATACCGCCAAAACTTATTTTTTCGCTAACAACATCGTCCAAATAATTTCCAACACCATCACTTCCGCCGATTACAAATGATATTGTACTTGATGTTTGTGATATGTTTTCAACCCTTTTTGATAAACCGACACTTGAAACACTTTGTCCATTAATATCGCACAAAAATACATGACCACGCAATTTGGTCTTTATCTCTTCACATTCGCGTTTGATATCACTTTCTTTTACTTGGATTATCTCGAGCTTACAATATTTGCCAAGCCTTTTTACATATTCCGATATTGCATCGGTAAAGAACTTTTCCTTGATTGTTCCCACCGCGATTATTTTGATTGTGAGCATATTATCCCCTTTTACCTAAAAACCGAATGTGCAATATCTTTACTCACGATTTTGAATTCTCCGCTCTTTAAACTTCCCAACTTTAATCCCGCAATTGCCACTCGTCGAAGTGCGGTTATCCTGTATCCTAGTGCCTCGAACATTTTACGTACTTGGCGGTTGCGACCCTCGGTAATTGTTAATTCGACAACATTAGGCTCGGTTCGATTTGCCTTTGCTGGATGTGTCATTTGATCATCAATCAAAATTCCTTGTTCCAAATTTTTTAAATGCATCGGATGGAACTCTTTATTTAATGTTGCGACATAGGTCTTGCTTATTTTTGACGATGGATGCGTCACCCGCTTGGTAAATTCGCCATCATTTGTAAGAATCAACAATCCACCTGTATCATAGTCAAGCCGACCTACTGGGAATATCCTTGCATTACCAATTTTTTCTTTATCAATCAAATCAAGTACCGTCTTTCTGCCCTTTTCGTCATTGCATGTTGTAACATATCCTTTTGGTTTATTCAAAATAATATAGATAAACTCTTGACTTGCCGAAACCAACTTGCCATCTACATGCACTATATCTTTCTCATTTATCTGTGTCGAAAGGTCTCGCACAACAATGCCATTTATTTTAATGCGACCTTTTATTATATATTCTTCGCATGCTCTTCGCGAGCCTACGCCACAACTTGCCAAAAACTTATTTATTCTCATATTTTATGATAACACAAGATTACATATTTCTCACTTTTCAATTCGCGATTTCTTATATATAATAGTAATATGAAACTTTATAACACATTAACACGAAGCAAGGATCAGTTCATCCCAATTGATGGCAAAACGGCAAGAATCTATTCTTGTGGACCAACCGTATACTCTTCACCGTCTATTGGTAATTTACGTGCCTATATTTTTACTGATATTTTAAAAAAGGCGATCGAGCTTAACGGATTCGAAGTTTTCGACATAGTAAACACGACAGACGTTGGGCATTTGCAAAGTGACGCAGACGAAGGCGAGGACAAAATCGAGGTCGCAGCACGAAAAGCTAACCTTGACCCAATGGCAATTGCCAAACGTTATACTGATGAATTCTTTGATGCATGTGACAAATTAATGATAAGACGTCCCAAAATTACTGCACCCGCAACATCATATATCGAGCAAATGATTGAACACATCGCAGGGCTTGAAAAACTTGGATACACATATAATACAAGCGACGGAGTTTATTTCGATAGCTCTAGATTTACTGATTATTATATTCTATCAAAGAAAAAAGACTCGAAAGAAGACAAGGCTGGAATCCGTGTTGCACTTGGCGAAAAGAAAAATGCAAACGACTTTTGCTTGTGGAGATTTGCAAAGCCAACCGCATTACAAAAATGGCAAAGTCCATGGGGAATTGGATTTCCTGGTTGGCATATTGAATGTTCGGCAATTGCACGTCATCATTTCGGTGATACATTCGATATACATACGGGCGGTGTTGACCACATTCCAATTCATCATACAAACGAAATTGCCCAGACCCAAGCACTTACAAATAAACCAGTCGCAAATTTCTGGATTCATAATGAATTTGTTATGGTTGATGGCGGCAAAATGAGCAAGAGCCTTGGTAATGTATACACCGTTACCAATCTCGAGGAACGTGGATTTAACCCAATTGCATTTCGCTATTTTGTTCTTGGCGCACATTACAGAACATTGCTTAATTTCACATTTGATGCCTTGATTGGTGCACAAACATCTTATGATAATCTTGTGAAAGAATTATCAAAACATGCAAGCAGAGCAAGCACCAATAATGATAAACTTGCACATCAATATCGAACCCGGTTTGTTGAATATATGTCGGATGACCTTAACACTTCACGCGCACTTGCCATTGTTTGGGAATTGGTAAAACTCTCCCCCGACAAATTGGTTTATGACCTTGTCATCGAATTTGACCAAGTCTTGTCCCTTGGTTTAGAAAATGCGGTTAAACAATATTTGATAAATACAAATGTTAAGATTGAAATCCCCAAGCTTGTGAAAGAAATGGCTGATAAACGCATTCAATTAAAAAAAGACAAACAATTCGCCGATGCCGACAAGTTACGCGAAGAAATCAAATATCTTGGCTATGAAATATCCGATACGAAAGATGGATACGAAATCACAAAAATCAATTAAAAAGAAGGATCTCCCTTCTTTTTTTATTCAATAATAGTTGTCTGTTTCTCTTTGTGCGATTTCCTGTTCATATTGACCAACCCCACCAAGTTTAATGACCGCACATACTCCTGCTATTTTTACAACGTCAATAACAGTCCCAAGCTTGTTACCAGCCTTTGTTGTCTTATCAGTTACCCAAGCATCTACAGTAAATAAACCTTCACTTGCTTTGTCTATTGCTTGATCTTTTAAATGTGCTAATTTACTCATTTCTTATTCCTCTGGTTTGTTTTGTTGCATAGCAGTACGAAGTCCAGCAAGCGCACGCATAACCTCGTCCTCGCTGTACGTTTCTTGCCCATTTGGTTGATGATTTTTTGTTACTTTTGCTTTTACCTGTTTTGTTTGTTTTTGCTCTTGATTTGTTGCTTGTTTGTTTTCAATTTGTTTTTTCACAGGCTCGTGTTCAATTACCGTAACACTATCGTAGTCCGAGCCGATTTGTCTTGTTGTACTTGCCGCAAATACTTTTGGCTCTTCTCCTGATTTTTGTTCAACGTGCAAGAACTTGGACTGCTCGCTCCCTGTTGTTGTTCCATCGTTAAATGTTGTTGTTTCCCTGCGATTTTCCGCCATAGTACTTGTCATTGTTGATGATTTTTCAACAGATACTGTTGTAGTTACTTCGACACTTGGTGTTTGTGTTGTTTGAACCGCAATTGGTGCATTTTCCTTGACCACGACCTCTTTTGGCTCGTTCTTGACTACCTTCTTTGGTTCTTGCTTTTTTGTTGCTTTTGGCTGTGCCGTTCTGATTGGTTTTTCTTTTACTGGCTTTTCTTGTTTCGGCTCTTCCATCGTTTCTGCCTTTGGTTCTTTTCTTTTGACTGGTTTTGCTGCTTTGTATTCTTGAAATGGAACTACTAACGGTCCTTCTTCTATCACTTCTGCTTTTACTGGCTCTTGAGCTGATTCTGCTGTTTGTTCTTTTTTTGTTGTCTCTTGTGGTTTATCATTTTTGGCTGGAACAATCTTTGGTTCCTTGTCTTTATCTTTCTTTGACATAGTGTTATCTATGATGGGTTTGACAACACAGTCACTACAATCTTTAACACATCTGCAACGACATACAAGAGCAAAAAGAAAATTCAAAATAAGAATTATAAAAAGCACAGCAATTGGCAAGGTCAAATACGTAAGAAAAAGTGCAACTGTTGTAAACGCAAAAGCAAGGGCAATAAATGCTATACCAAGAAATAATAATCCAAGAAATGCATTAATTTTTTGAAGAGTTCTTCGCGCATCTTTTGCTCTGCAACATCCGTGTTTTTGTTCAATAGCACGAAACCAAATTGCAAATATAATCCATGATAAAAGTACAAGCCCAAGCAAAGCGATTGCAATAATTGCAAGAACAAATGTGCTGAATAACCCAGCAAACCACGCTATCCCATCAAGAATTGAATAAAACATAACGACCACTCCTTAAACAATATTGTGACCGTTTTTCTTAAATTTATGGCAACAATGGTCTGAAAATATTGTTTATTATTTGGTTTATTATATCACTTTCCATAGAATTGTCAAGGTCCCCTAGAATTTGAGCAAGGTCATCAAACACATCACTATCAATATATATACTGATTGGACTTGTATAGCCACCTCCACCGTCTGGCATCATTGTTGCAATATAACGCAATGTTTCTCCAGTAGAGTCAAGAATTTCAATGATATCCATAACATCAAGATTGTCATTGTCAAGCGCATTGACGATTTCTGTCATTCCGTCACCAAGCATTCGAAGTGCCTCGAGAGAATATGCAAAGTTTTCTCGCGAAGAATCAAGGTTAATAGAAATCGTATCACCAAGAATACCACCAAGAAGATTATCGCTGTTGACTATCTCTTCAATTTGACGCACAACAATAGGTCCGATAAGATCATTGTCTTTCAAGATATCAAACAAGTCATCACCAAAGATAATGTCAAGAATATCGCCAAGGTTATTGCCATCAAAATTAAGAATTTCTTGCGCTATAATAATAAGATCTTTCAATGCTACAAGTTGTGCCCGCCAATCTATGTCACCTGTTTCCAATCTATCTAAAATCTCATTTACAAGGTCTTCGATTTCATCCTCTACACCAAGCTCGAAATCAAAGTCAATGTCGTTAATAAAATTACTTACAACCGCACGAACGATTGGGCTGAAGTTAATTTCCATAGTAAGGATGTTAAGAACTTCACCGATGTTTATTAGAATACTGTCGTCAAGGTCGGCAATCAAATCAAGAATATCTTCATCCGAATTTATAATGTCGGCAATCTCGGTAAATACCGCTACACCGCTGTTAAACATTCGTGTTAAATCATACGCTGTGGTGTTCCATGTGAAAGGGAAATCAACGTCTGCTTCTTCAAGATCAAGGAACAGCATTAACGGAACACGAACTATATCAAATGTGTCTGTACCTGTTTGCGTTGGGCTTGTTGTAAGAATTTGACTGAACACACCCATATTGAATACTTGTGAGAGTAACCTGTAGACTGCTGTTTCTTGCGTGTTACCACTAAGGAATACTGCAAGCTTTGAACTTGCTTCGTCCATATCACCATCGTCATTAAAACCATCAACCACAGATCTAAGTGCCTCGAAAAGGTTGTAATAATTTCCATTAAACTCACGAGTCTGGGTAAACAATACTCGCAACACTTCCACAGTATTTACCAAGTCGTTTCTTATAAAGTTCGCATTCATGTGACGGAATGATGCTATGATTGCGTCATTAAATCTTTCATTAAGTTCATCAATTCGCGCCTGTTCTGCAGCGTCTTGTGCATCACCTTCGAAAATTTGGAAGTCTTCGAAGAAGTCAATCTCTTCAAGGAACCCAGCAACTCCTTCACCCGCATTAGCAAGAAGTCTTACAAATTCTATGTCAAACAATTTTCTTATTGTTGCACCTATTGCATTGTAATAGCTTTGCGGTAATTCTTTTAATACCTCAGCCGTGTCAAGTCTGTTGCCTTCCTCATCAAAGAAATTTTGCCATATTGCTACAAAGTCTGCTTGGACTTCGAAACCACGCATCACATCTTGACGAAGGTTTACATTCGGATTGTTACTTGTACGAATGGTTGTAAGATAACCAAACATAGGTCCACCAAGTGCCTGCATTCCTGTTATTCTTGAAATAACACCATATGCAGAACCTTGGATATCCGCATTCCAATCACGTATAAATTCATTTACCGGAGCCATGAAGTTGATGTCTTCATCAAACATGCGGACTTCGGCTGTTGCAAATTCTGGAGTATAGTTGTCTATTCTGTTAAGTGTATTGATAAATCCATTCACAGGAATAAACACAAAGAAGAAAATTACAAAACCCTGGACAACACCCACCACCATACCAAGCAATCGACCTTTCTTTGCATCTCTGTGTCGAACCTTGCCCGCAAAGATTGCATAAAAAATCCAAGAAATCCATTTTAATAGATAGAACAATACAATAAATACAAACAGAGCAATAATTGCTATTGGTATCCCATAAAACACACTAGTAAGACCCGAGAAATTATTAACAGCAGCACCAACATTCCCCTGGTCCATAAGATGCTCGTCAAACTGGTTTTCGGCTATTGTTGTAAATGCCCTTGCAATCAATGGCGCAGTAAAGAATGCAATCAATGATGCACCAAACAAAATTCCAAGCCTAAACAACGAACGCTTGAACCCACGAACAAGTCCGAATACAAGCCCCATAACTATGGTAAAAATAAACAATCCAAGCAATCCAAACGAAACCCCATTCAGAATACCACTCGCCTCAACTCCTTCCATACTACCCCCTTATTCTCTTTTTATTTTGTGTAATTTCTCTTTTATATATGTTATTTGGTTTATTTTGGTTGCCGTGAAAGAAATTCTTTTGCAAGTGCCTCGTATGCAAGTGCCCCAGGACATTTTCTATCATATAACGTTATTGGCATCCCATGACTTGGAGCCTCGGCAAGCCTTACATTTCTTGGTATTTTTGTTTTGAAAACCTTTTTACCAAAGAATTTTAATATTTCATTTGCAACTTGGTCTGTTAGCGAACTTCGTTTATCATACATAGTAAGTAATACACCATCAATATCTAAACTTGGGTTAAGCCCTTGGCTGCGAATAAGGCGTACTGTGTTTATAAGTTGACTTACACCTTCAAGAGCAAAGAACTCACATTGAATAGGAATTATAAGCGCATCAGCGGACGTAAAAGCATTTAACGTAAGTAACCCAAGCGATGGTGGACAATCAATACATATATAGTCATAGCTTGAACGGATTTGATTCAGATATTTTTTCAATATGCGTTCGCGCCCACTCATTCTAACAAGCTCTACCTCTGCACCTGCGAGATCTACTGTTGCTGGAATAATTTCAAGGTTTTTTATTTGTGATAATTGAACAGCCTCACTTATGTCGCATTGTTCACACAGAACATCATAAATCGTTTTTGTGCCTTTGGTCTTTTCAATGCCTATACCACTTGTCGCATTACCTTGTGGGTCAACATCTATTATAAGAACCTTCTTTCCCATCTCTACAAGAAACGCGGACAGGTTAACACAAGTGGTTGTCTTGCCCACTCCACCTTTTTGATTTGTGAACGCAATTATCTTTGACATTATTTTTAATAATACCACAGCCTTTGCAAAAATGAAAGTGTTTTACTTTATACTCTTGGTCGCACCACCTAACTAATATATCTATATTTATTATAGATAATAACCCTACAATTGTTCCACGTGGAACAATTTCGAAAAACTTCATTTGACAAAACTAAAAAGTATTGGTATTTATAGAATAGAATCAAGGAGGATATAGCATGAGTCAAAAAGGACTAGGAAAAGGCTTGGGTGCATTGATTGCAATGTTTGACGAGGAGAACGAAAATTTAAAAAAGGAGACAAAGACAATCGAAACAAAAGAGATTGATTTTTTCTCTGAGCTCCCTTCACCCAAAAAGAAGGAACCCATAACAAAAACAACCTTGGCAAAAAAAGAAGACAACACTACCCCGCCAACTTCTGGCGTCCTTGAGATAGATATCAACTTAATTGACAACAACGTAAACCAACCCAGAAAGACTTTTGACCCGACTGGGCTTCAAGAGCTCGCCGACAGCATCGCATCGTCAGGAGTCTTCCAACCCATCCTTCTTAACAAAGTCGGTGGAAGATATATGATTGTGGCTGGTGAGCGAAGATGGCGCGCATCTAAACTCGCAGGGCTAAACAAAATTCCCGCACTTATTCGCGACTACAGCCCGCGCCAAGTTGCCGAAATTGCAATTGTAGAAAACTTGCAGCGTGAAGACCTAAACGAGATTGAACTTGCCAAAGGAATAAAAAAACTTATGGATGACTTCTTTCTTACTCAAGAAAAGGTCGCAACAGTTCTTGGAAAAAACAGAAGCTCTATTGCAAACACATTACGACTACTCAACTTGCCAAGCGAGGTTCAACACCTTGTCGAAACTAACCAACTAAGCGCAGGACACGCTAAATGCCTTGTAGCGGTATCCAACGTTGAGAAATGCATAAGACTGGCTCATCAATGCGTAACACAACAATTGAGTGTTCGCGAACTTGAAAACATAATCAAAGGCCCGCAAATCGCATCTACAAGCAGCTCACAATCAAAGCCTCAAAGCATTGAACTTCGCCACCTTGCAAGAGAATTGACACTCAAACTAGGCACAAAAGTTGTTATCCAAGGAAACGAAAGCCAAGGCAAGATATTAATCGAATATTATGATAAAAAAGATCTAATACGATTAAGCACAACACTAAAGGACTAAGCCAAACAAAAATGTTCCACGTGGAACATTTTTTTATTTTTCAGTATCCAAAGTTTTATAATTTGACAAAGTCGAGAATAATTGGTATAGATTATATATGCTCGTCGATATCATTGCCATCACACTAATAATTATATTTTGCATTGTCGGCGTACGTGTAGGCTTTTTACGTGGACTGTTATCATTTGTGACCATATTTATTTCAATACTTGTCTCTATCTTTCTCGCAAGACCAGTAGCCAGCTTACTCGACAATTGGTTTGGACTTGCAGACACATTCAGCGGATGGTTCACAGGCGAGGGTACAATCGACACAATGGCTCGCAATAACGGCTTTATGCTTGTAGTCATCTTCGTAGCAATTTTTCTTTTCATATCAATTCGTCTCACACTTTGGCTATTACGGAAAAAAATTAAAAAACTCAAAGAGCGATTACCCGAGTTTAATAGGGTTGACCAGATCCTCGGATTCTTTCTCGGACTTGTGCGATTCATATTATACGCTGCAGTCATCTCTACATTTCTTGCATTCGCCGAATCCATATCCTTTCTCGAAAGAATACCAAATTGGCTTTTCGAAGACAGTACGATCGCATACTGGATCTACCAAAGATGCCTGGATCTTGTCGGACCATTAATGCGAAGCCTTAACGCCGGAAATATCTTTAACTAAAAAAGGGCAGAGCGCCCTTTTTTTAAAATTGTTCCACGTGGAACAATTTACACGATTTTACCGTCTTTAATATAGTATTTTTCTATATTAACTAGTTCAATGTCATTTGCCGTTGTAATTATTGACTGGCATCGTCTAATGGCTTTAAACAGTCGCTCTTGCCTTTGTGGGTCGAGTTCGGATAAAACATCATCTAATAATAATACTGGCATTTCGCCTGTTTCCTCCTTGAAAATAACAAGCTCTGCCAATTTAATTGATAGTGCCACCGTACGCTGCTGTCCTTGGCTTCCAAATGTACGCACATCTTTGCCGTTTATTAAAATACATATATCGTCCCTATGTGGACCAACAGTTGTAGTTCGAAGTCGCATATCGCGCCCCCTTGCCTCATGTAGAGCCGCCAAAAGGGCAGTCTCGACATTTTTACCGCCAACGCATCCTTCATACTCAAGCCCTATTTGTTCGACCGAACTAGTTAAAAAGTTATGAACCTTCTCAACCTCGGATCGCAGACGACCAAGAAATAATATTCTTTTATTTATAATAATTGTACCTTGTTTAGCCAGTTCCAAGTCCCATATATCCAACTCGGCATCCAAGCTTCCACTAGCCGATTTTAACAAGGCATTTCGCTGGGCGAGTATTTTGTTATACCGTACAAGCGCATAGAAATAATTTTTATCAATCTGAGACAGATCTATATCTAAAAACCGCCTACGGTCTTTCGGAGCCTCTTTTACTAACTTTAATTCGTCAGGGCTAAAGAATACACAGTTTATTTGTCCCATCAATTCGCCCATTTTTTGAATGGGAATTCCATTTATTTTGATTGATTTTTTTTCACTCTTTGATAACTTTATCTCGACATCGACATCACCATATGATTTTTCTGCAGTTGTTTTAACACGTGCAAAATCTTGGTCAAAGTTTATCATATCCTTATCGCGATTAGTGCGCCAACCCCGTCCGACACATGTTAAATAAATACTTTCAAGTAAATTGGTTTTGCCTTGTGCATTATTGCCAATAAAAACATTGACCCCATCTCCAAGAGTCACGGTTGTATCAATATGATTTCGAAAATTGGTCAAAGCAACCGACTTGATTTTCATTTCAAATGATTCTAGCATGATTAACTATCGGTGTCGAGAGAATAGGCTAGTTGTTCAAAATCATCTTGGTCATGTCTTCTATTATTCGCTTCATCCGCGCGTCTGTCTTTTTTAAACTCGCAATTTTGTTTCGTGCATGCATTACGGTTGTATGATCACGACCACCAAGCAACTTTCCAATGTTTACAAGCGGCAAATGCAAGAACTCGCTAATCAAATAAATGGCAACCATGCGCGGCTCAACAAATTCACGATTACGTTTTTTACCAACTATATCGTCTTTTGCTATATTAAAATATTTTGAAACACTTTCTATGATTGAAGTTGCCGTGGTCTGGGCTTGCTTGTCCTCGACCGATTCTTGCAATGCTTCACGACAATCTTCAACAGTAGGGTGGTCTCGACCTTTCAAGTCGCTGTAAAATAATACCTTGAAAAGCATTGCCTCCATATCGCGAACATTCATTGTCTTATCGAACGCATAGCTTGCAACATATTCAACAACTTCGTTTTCAAGCTTTCTATTCTCAAGTTTTGCCTTTTTTTGCAAAATCGCCATACGCATTTCAACGTCGGGAACGGTAATATCTTGGATTAGCCCCGATTTAAAACGACTTCGCATACGTTCTTCTAATGTTTCGAATTTATCGGCATGTCGGTCACTTACCAATACGATTTGTTTACCATTTTGGTATAAGTCATTAAAAGTATGGAAAAACTCTTCCTGTGTACCCGTTTTGTTTTCTATTATATGTACATCATCAATTAAAAGGATATCCACATTGCGATATGATTCGCGAAAAGCTGATATGGTCTTGTTCTTTATAGAATCAACATAATCATTCAAAAAATTCTCACAGGTCGAAAATGCAATACGCAAATGTGGATGATTTTCAGAAACATAGTTCGCAATAGAATGAAGAAGATGAGTTTTACCAAGCCCAGAACATCCATATATAAACAAGGGATTAACTTTTTTTCCTGGATTCTTTGCAACCGCTTCGGCGGCAGCAGCAACGAATTCATTACTTTTCCCAACAATAAATGTGTCAAAAGTCTTCAAAGGATTAATTGGTATAAATCGGTTAACATGTTTTTCACGAACAGGCGCAATAATTTCACCCTTTTTTGTCGCCTCACGCGCTTCTTTTTCTATCGCATCGATAATTGTTACACGCTCGACTATTGGAGCCGCTTCTTTTAATTCAAATTCGATATGCTCGAAATGCCGTTCGTTCATGGCTTGCTCTTTCGCCGCTTTTGAATGTGCCGCCAAAACAAACTCACCATTCGAAAAATCTTCGACCTCCAAAGTTTTTATCCATAAATCAAAACTTATGGCACTTACCTTGTCTTGAATTTTTTTCTGTGCATCTTCCCAAATTTTCTTGTTATCCATTGTGGATAACTTATCACAGAAATTTTTCCCTGTAAAGACCTTATGTGGATAACTTTTTCATTTGCCTACATCCTTCATCTTTGGTATCCTATATACTAGTAACGAAACTATAGGAGAAATAAAAATGAAATTAATAGTAGACGGACTTGATCTTGCCGAAGCGGTTGCAACAGTATCACGTGCGGCAAACGCAAAAACAATTAACCCAGTACTCGAGGGAATTAAACTAACCGCAAAAGACGGAACATTGAAACTTGCCGCAACTGACCTTGAAATATATTTACAGAAAACTGTTCGTGCCGACATAAAACAAGAAGGTGAAGTAATCGTCCCAGGTCGCCTTTTCTCGGAATATGTACGCAAGCTTGAAAAGACTCAAATCAATATCACAAGCGAAGGCGAGAGCGTAGTCATAACCCACGACGACAACGTATGTAATTTCCAATGCCTTTTGACCGAAGAATATCCCGATATTGTATCGCTAAGTGCAAAACCTCACTTTTCAATAAGAAGCGACGCATTCCGCGACCTTATATCAAAAACAGTAATAAGTGCAGCAACAGACGACAGCCGTCCTGTTCTTCGCGGAGTACTTTGCGAAATCGAGGGCGAGAAATTAACAGCAATCGCACTTGATGGGTTCCGTTTATCCAAAGTTGAAAAAACAATTGCAAACCATGCCGACAACACAAACATAATTATCCCAGCACGAAGCCTTGACGAAGTACGAAAATTACTTCTTGATGATAACGGCGAAGTTAATATCATTATTGAAAATAAATTCTTCCAAGTAAACGTTGGCAACACAATATTCGCAAGCCGTACAATCGAAGGCGAGTTTACGAACTGGCGCCAAATTATGCCAAAGACTTTTGTATCCGAAGTCGTAGCCGAACGCAGCGCATTTGCCGAAGCGGTCGAACGTGCAGGTCTTCTTGTACGAAGTGACAAAATCAACCTTGTAACACTAAAGGTTGCCGACAAACAAATTCTTGTTACAAGTACAAATGAAATCGGCAAAATAAACGAAAAAGTAAATGCAAGCCTTACTGGTAAAGACATTAACATTTCATTCAACGCAAAGTATCTATATGACGCACTCAAAAATATTAATGTTGAATTTATCAAAATATCACTCACAGGAATCCACAGCCCATCAATCATAACATCTGCAAAAGAAGGTGACTTCGTCTTCCTTGTACTACCAGTAAGAATGAATTAGTACTTATAAAAAAAAAGACGACAATCTCGTCTTTTTTATTAGTTAAATGTTACTGCTCTAAACTAGGTTCAATATTTCTCTCTAACTCCAAATCAGCATTTGGTATCTCATAATAGTGAACACTACCACCAAACCACTTCTCATCTTCTTTAACAAGCTTGCCACCACATGCCAATACCGTTTTCACCGATGCAGTATTATCGCCATAGCAAACATACTTGAAACTTTTTTTACCAATTTGGCTTGCATATTCTCTGGCACCATTTAACATTTGTGTTGCATAACCTTTGCCGCGTTCACTCTCTATAACATTTAGACTTACATTTCCCCAATATTCTGTCTGCGGCGTATCCTCAGTATACATCAATAAAGAACCAATCAGCTTATTGTCCGATTCTCTTATGCCCAAAAACTGCCTAGCAGTTTCATGTTTATTACATTGTCGAATCCATTCCTCAGCAACAACTCGCTCCATCTTTTCACGAAAATCACTTATACCATTATGGTTATAATGAGAATCTAGAAAATTTTGGATTTCTGTAACATAGTCCTGATTAGGAGGAATTAGCTTTACTACATCTTCGTTAAGATCCATATGGATATTATATCATTACAAGTAAATATCTGAAAACAGTTTACTTCCTATCTTGTTGACAAGTACAAAATTTTCTTATATAATAGTCTGTTTATTACATAAAAGGATTTCCACATGAAAAGAACTTTCCAACCAAAAAAGAGAAACAAACAAAAAGTACATGGCTTTCGTGCTCGTATGTCGACCACAGGCGGACGTAATGTTTTAAAGCGTCGTCGTGCTCGTGGACGCAAGGTAATTTCTGCATAATTTCTCAAGCCAAGAGGTGACCAATGCTTAAATTGGACAATCGCTTGAAAAAGCGCAAATCATTTAATTATATTTATCGAAAAGGTAAGCACATTGGGAACGAGGTATTAACCCTCGTTTTTGTGCCAGCCCGTGTACGTGAAGTAAAAATTGGTTTCTCGGTCTCGAAAAAAGTGGGCAACGCAGTAACAAGAAACAAGGCAACGCGAAAAATGAAATCAGCCGCACGTGAACTCGTCCCACTTATCAATCCGAACCATACGTTGATTTTTGTTGCCAAAGAGGGTATAGACAAAATCCACGTAAACGACATCAAAATGGCAATGGAGAATGTATTAACAAGAGCAAAGGTGCTACGATGAAAAAAATAACTATGCACATCGCACTTCTTCCTATATACTTGTACAGACTTGTTATAAGCCCATGGCTGCCAAAGAGTTGTGCATTTACCCCAACATGTTCAGAATATGGATTGATTGCAATCAAAAGACATGGTATATTCGTGGGTTGGTGGATTGCAATCAAAAGAATTCTTCGATGCAACCCATTTAACAAAAGAGCAAACGGATACGACCCAGTAAAATGGAGATTATCAGGAAAAGCCAAATACATCGTCTAACCAAAGACATTGACTATATCCCAAGGAGTGAACTATGACCAATTTACTTTCAAATGTTGTATTCCCATCAGGAGCTGGAGGATTTCTTGGGCTTCGTGGTGTTGCGACCTCTTTCCTTGAATGGGTTTATTCTTTTATCCCAAACTATGGTCTTGCTATTATATTTTTTGTTTTGTTACTTCGTCTCATGTTTTTGCCACTTGATTTTGGAACAAAGTACTTTACAAAGAAAAACAGTATGCGAATGGCAGAAATCAAACCCGAGGAAGAAGCAATAAAAGCGGCACACGCAGGCGACCCTG
The DNA here is from genome assembly GCA_009784375.1 of Bacillota bacterium. GTDB lineage: Bacteria > Bacillota > Clostridia > Christensenellales > UBA1242 > WRAD01. Next base: position 50,328 of record WRBV01000001.1, read on the forward strand.
TTGCCTATAACCGTGCCCGCCAAGCACTATACAAAAAACACGGTTACGGAATGGGTGGATTTTGTTTATTTACACTTTTGAACCTTGTAATCATGATGGTGGTTTTCATTTCTGTTTTCCAAGCATTGAACGGTATAAGTAACTTTAACATTAACAATCAATTCAAAGAACTTCAAGGCACATTTCATTATCATGCCGCCCGATATATTGATTCTCCACATCATATAACAATACCGCCATTTGACACATCCGAACCTCCAGAATACTGGATAGCAGATTTCATGGACAGTCCATATTTCGAGAGCTGGCAAGAACATGCATATTTCGAAGACTTTGAAACAGCAATTAACCAAAGGTTTTCCGAAGTCAACGAAAGATTCCTGTGGGTTGCAAACGTATGGCGTTCGGACACACCATGGACACAAAGAACACTTTCATGGAGCGACTTCCAAAGCGCAGTTAGCGGGGTAGAAGGTTCGGTCACCCGAGGACTTAATTCATACCAACGTGCCGAATTGCAAGCCGAGTATAACTTTATTTTCGGAAACATTGACGAACACGGAACACGTTGGAACGGTATATTATTGTTAATCATATTGGCGGGTGCAAGTACATTCCTGAGCTCTTGGATTAATGCACGTCAAATGGCAAAAAACAAGCCGAAGCCCGAAGAAAAGAAAGAGATCGAAGCAGGCTATTCAATCCGTGATGTAAAGAACCAAGCAGGCGATGGAACTGCTCCACAAATGCCAACTATTGACCCAAATGTGATGACTGGAAAAATGATGAAATTTATGCTTCCTGTTATTATGATTGTGGTTACTCTTATGAATACTGCTGCACTTGCTATTTACATTACCGCAGGTTCATTAATTGCAACTGGTCTTGGGGTATTGATGACTATGCTTGTTAACAAGATTATAGAAAAACAAAAAAAGAAAAGAGCCGAACGCGGTCCCGACCTTTCTATAATTAACCCACATGCAAAATATTTCAAAACAAAGAACAAGGCTGAGAAATAATACTAAACTAAAAAGACGCACATGCGTCTTTTTTTATTCACCCAGGTGCACTACTTCATACATCCAGGACGACGGGAAAGTTTTTGCTTCTTTTCAAAAGAAGTGATACACTTGGTAATGTAACTATACAAAAAAGGAAGGAGTGACCACATGTCAAAAGTTCTAGAAATCACCGCAAAGACAATTGATGAAGCAATAGCAGATGGACTTGAACAACTTGGTGCAAGTTATGACGAAGTAGAAGTAGAAGTCCTAAGTAACGGTGGAATGTTCAAAAAAGCAAAGGTCAAATTAACATTGACAAAAGAACCTGCAAAAGTTGAAGAAAAAAAGCCAGAAACAAAAATAGAGCCAGTAATAGAAAAACCAAAAGAAACAAAAAAAGAAGAAAAAACACAAGTACCAGCAAAAGAAAAAATTGATAAACCAAAAATAGAAAGAGCACCAACTCCAAAAGGTGACGGCAAAAAACTGGATGAATGTGTTTATTTTGTAACCGAGTTCCTTAGATTACTTGGTAATGATGCAACCGTATCAAACGAAGAAACCGAGAAATCATACATGATCCATATAAATGGCGAAGACGTCGGTCGTTTAATTGGAAAGGGTGGCGAGGCATTAAATGCGTTGCAAACACTTGTAAGTTCGGTTGCCATATCTCATGCAAATGGTGACAATAAACGAGTATTCGTAAACATTGAAAATTACAAAGAAAAGCGTACCGAAACATTGCAATCACTTGCAAAGAAAAAGGCAGAATACGTAAAAGAATCGGGGCGTTATGTAAAACTAGAACCTATGATTGCACGTGACCGTGCCATTATTCATACGGTAATCCAATCAATCGAAGGCGTTCGCAGCTATAGCACAGGCGAAGGTGTCAACAGAAGGTTGGTAATCGCACCAGCAAACAAAGAACAAAAACAAGAAAATCCATCTTCAGAAGATTGATAATCTATATTTTAAAAACCCGTATTAAACTACATTACAAATACTGGGTGCAGCGTACGTGCTGCGGGAGATAACAAAGATGACTAAAATTATTTGTACAATTGGACCAGCAAGCAATACACCCGAAATGATCGAAAAAATGGTGCATGCAGGCATGAGCATAACAAGAGTAAACTGCAGCCACGGAAACGAAGATTCAATCCGTGCCCAAATCAAGAGCCTTAAACAAATCCGTGTTGATAAAAAACTTGACTTTGAAATCATGTTGGACACAAAAGGACCCGATGTTCGCATTGGAACTTTCAAAGACGGACAAATTGAGCTTTGCCAAGGTGACCAATTTATTCTTACAACTACACAATGCGAGGGTGATAATACACGTGTTTTCGTAAATTGTGAAACACTTCCCGAGCGTGTAAAGCCTGGGCAAATTCTTTTATTAAATGACGGACTCATCCGTGCAACGGTAACAACGGTAAAAGGCAATGACGTAGTTACAAAAATCGAACAGGGCGGGGTACTTTCAAACCGAAAAACAATGTTTGCACCCAACTGTGACCTTGGACTTCCGTTCCTAAGTGATGCCGACAAAGCTGACCTTCGAATCGGTGTAGAAGAAGGTGTTGATATGATTGCCGCATCTTTTGTTGGATCAAAAAAAGACGTTGAACAAATGCAATCATTCCTTGTCCAATGTGGAAAAAACATTCCTATCGTTGCAAAAATTGAAAGCTCGGATGGAATTGCAAACATTGACGAGATTCTTGCAAATGTTATGGGTATGATGGTTGCCCGTGGAGATCTTGGTGTTGAATACCCACTTGAACAAATTCCAGGACTTCAAAAGTTCTTGGTTGAAAAAACTTTGGCTGCTGGAAAATTTGCAGTCGTTGCAACCGAGATGATGGAAAGCATGATAAACAAACCACGTCCAACACGAGCAGAAGTAACCGATGTGGCAAACGCAGTCTGGCAAGGCGCACATGCCGTAATGCTGAGTGCCGAGAGTGCGGTTGGAAAATTTCCACTCGACACCGTCCAATTTATGAAACGCATCGCCACCGAAGCTGAGAAATCAAGAAAATAATTTAGAAAAAAGGCAGTTGCCTTTTTTTAGGGAGCACAAAACATATCATCCCATAAATAATTTGTACTAATATAAATTTTCCAAACCTCAAATCACAAGGTGCGGAACTACCGCCAAAGGCGGTGGTTCACGGTTTTGTGATGACCAGTTCGCAACGCGAACATAAAAATTGCTCCACAATGTCAAACACCAAAGGTGGATATTTGCGGGGGTTTCTTCAAAGGGGGCAGAGCCCCCTGAAAACTTTTTTGTTTCTTTTTTGGTTACAAAAAAGAAAGTAAACACTTCTTGATTCTTTTGGTAAAAGAATAGGTTTTACATTCCACCCAATCTATCATAAACTAGTTTATATGAAAAAACTCTTGGTCATCGGAATTGTGCTTTGCATGACAATATTTTTAACAGGTTGTGCAACAATTACCGCTTCTGTAACACGGCTGTCTGACGGTCGTGTTGTTCAAACCATTATTATAAACTTTGAAAATGCTCCAAGCCAAACCAAGATTATGGAAATCGAAGCCTTTATCGGAAAAGAGGGCGGATATCTTGATGTTGCACGTGGTATTCGTTATCGTTACTATGAAAATGGTGATCCTATGATTAACCCAAGTACTGGGCTTCAAAGAACATTTATGTACGACAAAACAAAGAACTATGGTTGGCTCTCGAATTCTCCAAACACTTTTGTCTTGACATTAACATTTAATAACATTCACAGCTTTCATTATTTCAACGAAATCCATGAACAAGTTCAAGAAGTTACGATTGAACGCGGCATATTCTTTGTTGAACGCACAATCACAATGCAAAATCCATTCCGAACATTTTTCGAAAATGAAGACAGCAATCGTAGTATGGGAATTATAAATCACTTTAAATATGAATTCAATGCAACAACCGATGACCTTTCATTTATCTATGTTATTGGCTCATCTTTCCGAAGAACAGATACTAATGCAACAACCTCGCGACGCGCATCAAATGGGGACTACTATTATTATTTTGCTGCGACTTCTCTTGAAGACGTACAAGACATCGTTGTATTTGACCGCTTTGCAAATACACCCGCATGGTATGGGGTAGGAATTGGTGCGACATTGTTATTTATGGGAATATTTTTTATACTTGCAAAAAAGAAAGGGGAGTCTAAATAACCCGACTGTATTCCTTCGTCTCAGTATCTTTTACAACCTTGGCTTTGTTGGCTGATAAAAACTTACATATATTGTAAACATCAATCCAAATTTCACCATTGCCATCTTCTTGTGATTTGTCAAAGATAATTTGCATACCGAAATGAAGGTGTGCCTTTGTTTTCATGTTTACATTCTCTTTACTTGAATAACCTGTTTGTCCAAGATATCCAATAACTTGACCAGCCTCGACCTTATCACCAATTTTTAAATGTGCAGGGTACGGATGATCTTTACGAAGATGGGCGTAATAATAATATCGTTTTGTGTCTTCGCTTCGAATTCCTACTCGCCAACCGCCGTATCTATTCCAACCAAGTTCGGTAATTGTCCCGCTCTCCATTGATATTATAGGTGTCCCAACACCGCCATACAAATCATGTCCAAGGTGCCTGCGCTTAAATCCATATGTTCTGCTGTTGCCAAAGTCGCTGTAGCCTGTATGCCAAAAGCCCTTTGCGATTGGATGAAACCCAATTATGGTGCCCGATTTTGCATCAATAATTCCATCCAACACCGCATGATAACTTTCTACATAGTATTTAAAGTATTTATTGTCTTCATACTTATCGATTGACTCACGATTTCCCGACTCAAGCTCTTTCATAAGTTTTGAAAGATTTTTCGTATCCGCTTTTATATTAAACCTATTCGAATTTTTAAGAGCCAGATAAGCAAGAATCTCGCACGAACCAATGTCGGTAATTCCCTTTGATACAAGCTTCACATGTGCCTTTTGTACACGACCAAGAATTTGATATGATGGATTGAATTCTATCCATTTAATAAATTTTTTTTCTTCGGGCTTTTTCTCTTCCATCTTTTCTTCGGTCGATACCATACTGCTTTCAATTTCGATTACAGATTGTATGTTTTCCGAAAAATTGCTGTTACGCTCTTTACCTATTTCATAATTTTGCGGAATAAAAGCACTTGTTAATACAAGCGTTGTCACAAGTACAGGTAATAATAATAATTTTTTCACGCGTTAGTATATACAAAGAATTATATTTAATTCTTACAATCGCTGCACGGTTCACAATTTTCGCATGATTTATCATCTTCCACAGCGGCTGTATCCACCCGTAAATGCATTGTATAGTCTGGCCATTTTTCAAAAAAGTTTGAACAAAACATTATTATCAAGCAAACATTTGCAAGAAGAATCTGGGTCAATGCGGTGAACCATCCCATTTGAGCTGATGCAAAAATAAAAATCACCGCTACAATGAAAAGTGCAGTAACATATGGAACAAACACACGCTTTTTCTTTTTTCGCATGAATTTTACAATTAGTATCCATACAACACATATAACACAAAGCACACCAAATAACATCGCCGATCCAACGTGAATTATTCTTTGCCACGTCTCCATCCCTACAATGATTGTCGTTAAAATACCCATTAAACAACCAATGGTCAGCGGAATTTCAAATAATTTATTTTTAAAATTACATCTTGATGCAAGCAATCGTAGATTAAAGTAAACTGCCAAAGCGGTAAAAATCCCCCAAAGCAAAAACAAAACTCGGTTCTGTTCGCCTATTGCAGAAAATGGATCTGTTGTCGGATTTTCGCCTCTTGACAACATTATAAATGATAACACAATTGACGTGACAATTGCTGCACCACACAAAGTACTCTTGGTCAAGAATTTTCTTGAAACTTTATCTTGGGTGACACCCGACACTTTTTCTTCTGTCATGACTAGATATTATCAAAAGAATTAAATAGATGCAAATATTTTATGAATGTGATATATTTTCCTATGAACTATCCAGAAATTCACAAAAAATGGCAAAAGTACTGGCAAAAAAATAATGTTAACAAATTTGACATGAACTCATCAAAGCCAAAGTATTATACCCTTGAAATGTTTCCATACCCAAGTGGAGCCAATTTACATCTTGGGCATTTTTTCAACTTTGCACCATGTGATACTCATGCACGGTTTAAACGCATGATGGGCTATAATGTGTTTCATCCTATGGGCTTTGATGCCTTTGGGTTGCCAGCCGAGAATCATGCTTTGTCTACTGGAACTCATCCACATGACAATACAATCATTAATATGGAAAAATTCCGCAAACAACTTGATGAACTTGGCGGCATGTATCCATGGGAATACACATTGACAACATGCTTTCCAGAATATTATACGGGTACACAATGGTTGTTTTTACAATTGTTCAGACATGGGCTTGCATATCAAAAAGAATCTACCGTGAATTTTTGTGACAAGTGCAAAACAGTAATCGCAAATGAACAGGTCATAGACGGAGAATGTGAACGCTGTTCATCCGAGGTCATACGTCGCGACATGAAACAATGGTTTTTCAAGATTACTGATTTTGCTGGAGAATTGCTTGACGGTATTGATGGTTTGGATTGGCCAAACAAAACAAAAACAATGCAACAAAATTGGATAGGACGATCATGCGGAGCCAACGTTATTTTCAACGTAGAAAACTCTAAAGATACTATCGAAGTTTTTACAACTCGAATTGATACTATTTTTGGTGCTACGTTCATTGTTCTTGCACCAGAAAATTGCCTTGTGAAACGTGTTACAACATCCGAGCAAGAAAAGGCTATTGATGCATATATAAAAAAGACAGCAAAGAAGAGTGACATTGAACGTATGGAAAACCACGAAAAGACTGGGGTCTTCACAGGCGGTTACGCAATCAACCCAGCAAGCGGCAAGCGTGTTCCAATATACATCGCCGACTATGTTTTAAATAATTATGGTACGGGTGCGGTGATGGGTGTTCCCGCACATGATGAACGCGACCATGAATTTGCAACGAAATACAAAATAGAAATTAAACAAGTAATAAAAACAGATAAAGAGGATGCCTGCGTCACAGAATTCGGAACATTGATTAACAGCGACAAATACAACGACCTATCTTCGGAACAAGCAATTATTCAAATTACAAAAGACCTTGAAAAAATCAAGTCGGCAAAACATTCAATTACATATCGTCTTCGCGATTGGTCAATGTCGCGTCAACGCTATTGGGGTGTGCCAATTCCAATTGTTTATTGTGAATGTTGTGGAATCGTTCCCGTGCCTGAGTCACAACTTCCCGTAAAGTTACCTTATATAAATGATTTTAAACCACATGGTGCACCACCACTTGCAAACGATGAAAACTTTGTAAATACAACTTGCCCAAGTTGCAATGGACCAGCAAAACGCGAAACCGAAACTATGGATACATTTGTTTGTTCAAGTTGGTATTTTCTGTCATATCCATCGGTGGGAAATGTTGGAATGACTGGTATCCCATGGGATAAAAAGATAACCGAAAAAATGCTGCCCGTAGATAAGTACATAGGTGGGGCAGAACACGCTTGCATGCATCTTTTATATGCACGTTTTATTACACGCTTTTTACACAAATATGGATATATAAACTTTGCCGAACCATTTAAAAGCCTTGTCCACCAAGGCATGATACTTGCGCCAGATGGACAAAAAATGTCAAAGAGCAAAGGCAATACAATAACTCCAGACAAATATATCGAACAATATGGAAGTGATGTCTTACGCATGTATATGTTATTCGGGTTTAACTATATAGACGGAGGACCATGGAACGATGCCACATTAAAAAGCATTACTCGCTTTATTGAGCGAGTCGAAAAGATAATCTCACAAATTTCTTGTGAAACTGAAACGGATGATGAAGTTCAATATGTCCGTGCATCAACAATCAAGAATGTAAAACATGACCTTGATTCATTTTCATTTAATACTGCAGTTGCACGCTGTATGGAATTTTTAAATGCCATCCACACATCAAAAAATAAATCAAGAGAAAGTGTTATCGATCTTATTCTTTTACTTGCACCTATGATGCCGCATATTGCCGAGGAATTCTTTGAACTGTTACGTGAACACAACAAAACATCAATCTTTGACGAGAAATTTCCAATACCAAATCAAAAATTTCTTGAACGCTCGGATATAGAAATCGTAGTCCAAGTCAACAGTAAAATCAAAGAAAGACTGACAATAAAAAAAGACGCAACCCAAGACGAGGTTGTCGCGTTGTGCAAATCTTTTATAGGTGATACATCACCAAAGAAAATTATCTATGTACCAAATAAATTAATAAATTTCATACTATAACTTGCCAAAATTTATTTTTTTATAGTATAATTATCCATTAATGAAAGCGGAGTTTAATAAACATGCCTGCACGGTATTGCTTTACCCACATGCATCAAAAAATGATGTATGGCGGTTAAATGCCAAAATTATCCGCAATGTAGTAATTGAACTTGCAAAAGTTGTATCTCAATTTGAACCAGTACTATTTGGATATGGTGATATACACCCATCAATAAGACAAAACAATATTTCCTTGGGCAGGATAGATTATGATGATATTTGGGTTCGAGATACTGGACCCATTCCTTTACGTAATAATAAATTGGTAATCTTTGGATTTGATGGATGGGGTGGACTCAGTTCGGATTTTGTACCGTCACAAATTGTTTCGTCTCAAATCGCTGACAAATTAAACCTTAGTATTGTCAATACAAGTGAAATTGTATTAGAAGGTGGAAATATCTCGAGTGACGGCAAGGGAACGGCACTAGTTATCAAAGAACGCGTTCTTTCAAGTAATAAAAAATCACTTGACGAAATAGAATCTGAACTTAAAAAATGCCTGGATCTAAACCGAATAATTTGGATCGAACGCGGGCTTATTTATGATGAAACCGAGACCCATGTTGATAACCTTTGTGTATTTGCAAGCGAAACTCAAATATTACTTGCTTGGACGGATGACAAACAAAATCCACAATATGACGTTGTACACGAAGCTTTTGATATTCTTTCAAAAACCGAATATGAAATAATCAAAGTACCTATTCCAGACATATTTAAAAGAACCGAAGACGATTGCATTGGAATAAAAATAGTACAGGGCAACAAAGCAAGAATTATGGGCGAACCAATCCAAGCAAGTTACATTAACTTTATGTTTGTGAATGGTGGAATTATATTGCCTCAATTCAATGCACCCCAGGATAAAAATGTGCTAGAATTATTTAAACAAATTTTCCCATCAAGACAAATCGTACCGTTTAATGCAAGAGAAGTAATACTGGGTGGTGGTGGATTGCATTGTATATCAAGAAACATATAGGAGGACACAGATGGACTATAAAACAAATTTGAAAGAAGCGATGAAACTTCTTATCGCCGACCAAGACGATACGTTCAAGGTTTATAAAGACCGAAAAATTCTCGGATCACTTGTTTTCAAGGATTTGTTGGATCGTCGGTCTGGTATTGACTCGAACGGTAATCCTTTGGAAGGCTTTTACCTTACACCAAAGAACCGAGAAGTCGGATTAATGACCCGTCTTATTGGGCTGAATGGTGTATTGAATCTTATAAGCAGATATAACGTAGAACCGACTGATGCAGAAAAAAAGATAATATACAAAGACATAAAAGATGTTCTTGCTTATATTGAAAAACATGGATATGATGCAAGCCCATACCTTGACGATGATACGAATGCATTTTATTTCAAAGAGAACCGAGTAGACGGCAAGAAAATATCTTATATGGACTCACGCACATGGGCGTTTTCTTTGTTTTTGGAAATTCGAAAACTTCACAACATAGAAACAGCAAAGGGTGGCAAAAAATTACTTGATTTCTCGCCTTTCATTGAAAGTGTTAACACAAGAATTAAGCTTGCTCTACGTTTTTTTGTTGATTCTGTTGTAATCGATAAAAATGGTGACGCTGTGGGTTGGGGCTTTGCAAATGGTTGTGAAGAACCTTCTTTGTATTTTACATATACATTACTCGAGGCATTTTCCGATTTCGAAGATGCGTGTTTGCTTGGAAGTAACCGTGACGAAGATTTCCTTGAATTTCTTAATGAGGGAAACACATATGACAAACCTATCGAGGATGAATTCCGCGATAAATGTTTCCGTGTCGGAGACATTGCTTGGAATATGTTTGGTCATATAATCAAAGACGCATTCGTAAGTGACAGGTTCGATGACAAATTCCGAATTATCCCACGTGACGAGATTATTAATTCCTCACGCTCTAACGTTCTGTTTAACACAATTTACATCGTCTTTATTTGGCTTTATTCTTATAAAAACAACCACGAGATTCGACCAACACAATGGGGCAACATAGAATCCGAAGATGCCATTGATAAATGTGAAGATGTAAAGGTCGCAATGGCACAAGCACTTTCACTTGTACAAACATTGTATGACGAATTAGTATCTGAAGGAAAAGACAGCATAGTAAGCCGTCACATTATTGCATTTGACCAAGACCACAAAATAGAAAGATTTGGAAAAGAATTGAACGATGCAAACATATTAACGGCAAGTCTTTTGCCTATGCTTGCAAAGGCTAATAACCTTGTTGCGTTCTATATCCATAAATTCCCACAACAAAAAATGGGTGTCTTATTTGAAAGAATGATTGGCGCCCGACTTTTAAGTGGAGAATGGCTATGGGCAAACCGATTGTTTGATTTACTTTCTACTGTTCGTTATATCGGATCGATTGCCGATTTTTACGATTACTATGATACCTTTGAAAAGAAATATGCCGAAAAATCTACATCAACATCCAAAATGAAGAAGGATTTAACGGACGAACTTAAACGTGAATTAGAACCAGCAATTGCAAAAGACGTACGACAAAAACTTGCAGCAAAACATAAACAAGACCTTGATGAAATGCAAGCACGTAATGAATTAAATTTCCCAATCGAAGTTCAAATCAACAAACGCGTAAACGAAATTGTTGACAAGCGGGTAATGGAAATTATCGGAACAATGTTCAATGATTTTGCAAAGTTTAACAAGCAAAAAGGCAAGAATGAAAAAGCATCAATGACCGAAGAGAATGCAAAGGTTTATGCGGCACTTAATGAATATGTCATGAGCCACTTTGACCAACCACTTAAAAAAGCAAGTGATGTAACAGGTAAAGCATCAATTGATTTATTGGGTGCGGCAAACATCGATATTATGACGGCGGCAAAAGAATTCTTTGAATTCACCGCAGACAATATGGAAAGAAAAGGTTTAAGTAAATTATCACTTGCTAACATATTTGAATTAATAAAAAAGGAAAAGGAGTAATTCATGGAAATAATTACATTTTGGTCGTATAAAGGGGGAGCAGGTCGAAGTTCAACCTGTCTTAACACTCTACCTTACTTGGTGGATGTTTTAAATGCGACCAAACAATCACCATTACTTTTATTGGACATGGATTTGGATAGTGCGGGTATGACATATCTTCTTGATTTGGATAAACATTTTCAAAACAACGAAGTTTACGATATCAAGAGTTTTCTTAAAGGCGACGAGAATTGGTCCGAAAATCCAGCAGAGTCCCTTATGGAACACACATTGTATCAAAAGTTCGTACCCGTGGGTGAAAAGCTTGGTGTTGATAACGATGCTGTTATGTTTCTTGGTGTGCATGATGGAAAGAAAATAGACAACGCAGACATGACGGGTGCAAAAGAAGAAATTTTTGCAAAGTTCCGAAGGTTTTGCCGCAAGAATAAAATAAGCGCAGTTGTAATGGACAGCTCGGCTGGGACACAGTTTTCAGCAGAACTTGCAATAGGAGCCGCAACAATAGTTGTAAGCTGCATGCGTGCAACTACACAATTCAGAACAGGAACATTTAATTATCTTGACCGATTACTTGTCGAACAGCCTGACAAAAAAATCATTGTTCTTCCAACCGTTGTTCCAAATGGTGAAAAGATAATCGACGACATGCCACAAAGAAAAACCACCGTCGAAGATATAAAGAAAAAAATTGAAACTTTCGGGCTTAAAAATGTAAAGCTTGATTTTGTCGAAGAAGAAGAACTTGGAATTAACGAAGTCGAGCGTTTCAAATGGCGTGAAGGTGTGTTGTACAAAATCTGCAAAGACCAAAAACTTGCCGAAGACGAAAAAATAGCCGTATCGCGTTATAAAAAACTTGCCGAAAAACTTGTGGAGGGCGATTATGACTAGTTACAACGAATTTGCAAAAAAGATTAACAAAGAAATCAAATGCCCTAATCTTCGCGAGCTTTTGTTTGGAATGCCCGATGTCGAAGCCGAGGATTTAAAAGGTATTGGTACAATCAACCGAATGTTAACATTCGGTTTTATGGTTGCATTTACCAAATGGAAAAATTGCATTATCGATGGTAACAAAATCCATCTTTCTCCCAATTCACGACGTGTATTCGACGCATTCAAAAGCGTATATAACGGTGAAAACATCGAACTTGATTTGATAATTTACACAATGACTGAAATGCAACTTGATGAATATGGCATAGGTAAACAATCCTATTTTTCCGATATCATAAGCGGGGCAGAAGACACGGTACAAATTCCTGCACTTCGTAACTTGATTAAAACATGGTTCCAAAGTGTAAAACGTGCCGAAAAAAATCAAGAAATATTACTTGGCAAATTGGTTGGTTTATACAACGCATTTCCTTTCCTTAAAAATTCCAAGGTCAGCTTTGTAAAACATGAAGAACTACCATTCGAATTAATTGAAATAGAATTGCGTCAAGGAAAAGTCCTAAAACCGTATATGATTATGGCTCGTAACGAGTTTGGTAATTTTTATCTGCAATCTTATTCAATTTTACAAGACAATTTGTCACGACTTACCTATTCAACATTCGATGGAGTCGAATTATACCAGGAAGTCATCTTGACCAAAATATTTTCACGCGAGGCGGCAATTCGCAACCAAAACCAAGCCCCACGAAATATTATGGCTAAGTCACTTTTCTCACTCAGTTTTAAATATATAAAGAACTTGTCTCTTGCATTATCTGATACGGTAAAGCGCCAAACAATGCAAAAATTATATGAACATTTTTCACAAAAATACAGCGATGTATTCGAACTTGGATTCAAAAAACCCGACGAGCTTAACTGGGATAACATTATTACTATCCTTATAATAGAAGAAGGTCCAAGTGAATTACTAGAATTCATACTTGACTCGGATGGCTTTTATTTTGATATGATTCTTGACAACTTGGAAAAGCGTTACCACGAACCTGGCTTTACACAAATGGTAAAACTAGATTATGAAAAAACCCAAGCTCAAGAACTTGCCGTATTAAAAAGCTATATAGACGATAACAGCTCGATCATCAAGAATATAAGCAACATCAACAAGACACTAATGGCAAAGGGTATTATCAATGGACTTGCATCTCTTGAAAATAACCACAGAACAAGTAAAGCATTATTCGTCGAAAGTCTTGCCGTACGTATTAAAAACGTAGACAAAATTATTATGTCTAACGACACTAACCGTAGCAAAACATTAAAAATTAACAAAGTACTTGAAAAGACTTTCCGATATGTAATTCCATTTTATTATGGAGTAATCGCATATCAACAAGAAAAGGAAGATTTGTTTTCCGAAATCGAAACAAAGAACTTCGCACTTGACAAGGTTGACAAAAACACAATTTTCTTGAAATGTGAAAAGAAATTTTTCGAAGCAGCCGAATCATCAATCAAATTACTTAACACAAAATCACTTGGCGAATTGGTGAGCGAATTCAGAACGCTTTGTAATTCTATTTCCACATCAAAAGGACGCAAAGTCGAATTGTCACCAAACGGACGCATGTTAAAAAGCGCAATCGGTCGTGATTATATATGTGCCGTTGAATGTTTCAATAAAGTTCTTGAAATTAAACCAGATGAAAGCATGGATTTATCAGACGCAAAAATCCCAACAGACATCGTTTCATTTATCAATAATGAAAAACATGACAAGGGTTATGGTACCGTTTACGCAAACATCGTCTTGTTTAATAAATTCCTTATCAAGGTCAAGGAATTGTTATACTTCCTTATATATAACGAGGACTACCAACGCGAGATGATGCTTGGTCAACAGATTTCTTTTGATCCAATCTATCCATATGTAGTTTGCTATAGAACCAAGAGCGAAAACCGCGACGGCTACAGCGTCAACAGCTTTATCGTTTTTCCATCCGAAGAATCAATGTCAAGCGAGATTAAAATCTTGTCCGAACGCGACTATGAAATCAATGAAAAATATTATTGTATACCTAACCAAACAACATCGAATTCACGATGGTGGATTGAACCGTTCCTTATAAGTTGTCGTAAATACGACCAGCTTGTACACTCATGTTTTAAAAAGAAAACACCCGAGGAGGAAGAGTAATGCTTCACATTATGCTTGATGCATATGATTGCACAGACACAAAGACCGCCGATTTGCGTGGTGTATATGAAACAATAACAAAAGTCGTCGATATTATGGGGGCAAAGACAATCATGCCGCCTGTACTTGTTCCTTATTATTATGGTACAACCGCAGATGACGACGGTATAAGTGCATTTGTATTATTAAAAGGTGGTCACTTTACAATTCATACATTTCCATCCAGACAATGTTATTTCGTGGATATGATGTATGATGGCTTCATAAGCGAAGATAAATTCCGCGATGTTATGTTAAAAGAATTACCTGCTACATCGTCAAGCGTCGCATCGGTAGACCGTCGTTTTTGTATTCAAGACCAAAACAAAGATATGCGCATTGACGAAGCAAAAGACTTTGGACCTCATTATATGATTAAAAGCAATGAAAAGATTGATCTTGATATAAACAAGATATACGATGTTCTTGACCGCTTGCCGCCCCAAGTAAATATGACCCCTATTATGCGCCCAGTTGTTATTACCAACAAAGTAAAAAATCCAAAGTACATAAGCGGTATAACAATGATAGCCGAGAGCCATATTGCAATCCATTATGACATCGAAAACAAGAGTCTTTTCGCAGATATTTTTTCATGCAGCTTTATCGACAGCAAAGATGTATCCGCAACACTTGCTCGTGAACTTGGAATAAAATGTGAAAATATTCTTATTTCTCGTGGAACAAAACATACGAATCGCCATGCTCTGCGCGACCAAGTAATAACACGTGCAGCAAGATGGCGCGAAAACATAACATAGGAGGCTTTGTGGACGGTAAAATCGTAAAACAATTTACAAAGTTTATTTATCCATTTAAATACCATAAACCTGATACAACCTGTCGTATATTCGAGGAGATACAAAGTTCAAAGGGTAACCCCATTCGTATCTGGGATTGTTTTGGAATAGATGGTCAAGATCTTCACGAAGAAATCGCCAATCTATATTCATTCCATGAAACTCGTGAACGTATCGCCGACTGTTTTCAACTTGGCATACATAACAAATGCCGTGAAGCAATTGGGCTGCCTCCCAAGGCAACAGACAATATAACATTCACAATGCGTGGAAGAAAAGACACAGTAAATATCAGCATTCCCAATGTCCGTGTTTATTTATTTGAATCCGAAGTTGGTTTTATCGAAGTGGAATGTGAATACCAAACACAAAACATTGAAGATTACATTGACTGTAATTACTTTATAAGCGAAATCAAATCAGAAAAAAATACTTTCACAATGCAAAGAAGAATATCGGCAACCGAAAAATTCGTTTCAACATTCACTATGGAAGACTTAATCAAAAATGTACTTTACTATGTCGGCGACGACATTCGATTTTTTGACAATGTCGGAAAAGAATTCAACGAGAAAAAACCCATTATTTATTCTTACCTGCTGCTTGATAAGAAGCCCACAAATTTGGAACAAATAATCTATTATGCTCGAAAGAATTATAAAGCAAGCTATAAACCACCAGCATCCGACTTTATTATCGAAGGCAACCCTCAAGTTTATCAAACATTCGACAACTCATATTGGGGGACAAGCCAATACGGGACAACCAATATAAGCTTTCTTGTCGGCGACAGGCAAACTGATGAATTCTTTCACAATAATTTTGTATATAAACTTAATAACAGTTATTTTCATCTTTTCCTAAGTGTCTTGCACCAAAAATATGCAACCCGACTTCTCACGACAAAAATGAGCCACCTTGACAAGGTTGTTAAAGACTATGAAATCATGCAACAACAAGCATGCCAGGCAAGGGAATACCAGGCCCAATCGGCATCTCTTAAATTCCGTGCATTTTTTAATGTCCCATCCAACATTGAACATGTTAACCGCTATTATGATCTTGTAACACATACTTTTGAAATTGAAAAAATTTACCAAAGTTTTAACGAAGATTTAAACAGTATTATTTCCCTGTCCGATACGTACACAGCAAAAAGCAATGAATACCAAAGAGAGAAAAAAGAACTGGAACGAAAGAAAATCGGTGTATATGTTCTTCTATTCGGTACGATTATATCGGCTGTAACTATGTTAAGTTCTGTATGGACTGTTATCGAAAAAATTGCTGGGGAACCAGTAAGAGTTGGCTCGCCCCTTATGATTATTATCTTTTCAGCACTCTTGTTATTAATAACTGTAGCGGCTGCAAATGTGTTTATACGAATTCATGAGATAAAAGAAGCATCTTACCAACTTGAAGAACAAAAAAGAACGGGCGAACTTGGAAAAGATTGTATTCGTAAAAAAAGAAGAAAATATATCAGAATAAAGGACAAAGAACACCTGCAAAAAGAATCTGAATAAAAAGAAAGCCGACTTTGTCGCGTTGCTCTGAGTTTAATGCATTTCTTGGATTTTAAAATATTGTTAAATAATTCCCAACAAACGAGCCGAATGGGCTCGTTCTATATTTCTGAAAAGAAAAAGATTTACAAAATAACCATACTTGTGTATAATAAATTTATGGAGAGTTGGGTGAGTTGGTCGAAACCACCTTCCTGCTAAGAAGGCGCCGGTCACAAGCTGGCCACTGGTTCGAATCCAGTACTCTCCGCCAAAAAAATAATAACAAAAGACATCGTCTTGTTCAGTTTACATTTTAAAGAGTTAGTCCATATTGCTAGAGCAGTTGGTCTGAAATTTTCCTTATTTACTGAAGACATAGATAGCAATATAGATAAGCAAGAACGAGCAAATAAATTAATTAGACATTTGCAACAAGCAAAGTGAGATTAAATAATTTGTTATTTTCTATTAATGATTTATAATAATATATAACTTCTTAACATAGGAGGGTAATATGGCAATTGCAGTATTTGGGGATATCCACGGAAATCTGGAGGCTTTGGAAGCCATTCTAAAACACATAAAAAAGAACCGTAAAATTAAACAAGTCTATTTTTTGGGTGATGCTATTACATTTGGACCAGACTCGTCCGCTTGTCTAAAGCTTTTGTCAAAATACAAATTTGTACATTGCGTCACAGGAAACCATGAACAAAGGATGGTACGTTATGATTCAAGTGTTGCAACAATGACATATGCGGGCATCAAGCACATGGAATACATATTCCACAGCCTTGATAACGATGATCTACGCTTTATTAAAAGCATGCCAAACGAGATTAAGATAAACTACAAAGGCTTTAACGTTTTATTCACACATTACAGCCTTAATGAACAAGGTGTTGTGCGTGATGACTACGAAGAATTTACCGAGGCACAACTTCACAAATTATTCGGTGACAAGAACGCAGACATTGTGTTCTTTGGTCACATTCACTCAAGAAAAATAATCATCGATGAACATGGCAAAAGTTATGTGTGTAACGGTTCAAGCGGCTGTGTAAAGGGTGATACAACATTCTATACTTACTTTGACGTTAACCGAGCAATTGGGGACGAACCTAACCTTGATATATACCGTGTGAATATAAAATTTAACCGAAAGAAATTTGATGAAAAAATGAAAACGCAAGATATCCCCGAAAAGCTTAACTTTGGGAAATTCTGTTTTGGGAAAGACTATTCTCCAGACACAGAAGAATAATTACATAACTTACAAACAAAACCTATGTGCAATCCATGGGTTTTTTCTTTGGCTTTATTATCCATCCACATATTTCGGCAAATATATATATTTTAAGACACTTTCATATAAAGATATATATATGAATGTAATCGTATATCAAGTATAATAGTAGATATAAAACTAAGGAGGTTACTATGACCTTGAATGCCGCTGTTGCGAGACGAGTTGCTGGGTTACTCGAGAAACATGGGATAACACAATACCGTCTTGTTGTAGATTCTGGACTTACACACTCTGCTATGCGCTATATTATGAGTGATGCAAAAAAAGATGTAAGACTTTCTACTATTGCAAAAATTTGTACTGTATTTAATATGACATTGGACGAGTTCTTTAACGACAAAGTGTTTAACCTTGAAAATATTGATTTTGATTGATGAATGAGTGCGGTTGTGGTCATGCCTGCATGAACATAACCACACGAATGAAATCAATACGGGACAAGCCCTGTATTAGAATTCAGAATAAGTTATTTACAAATTTAATTAATAATGATATTATATCTTCTGTGGGAGATCTTTTGTAAATTTTTTGCACTACGATTGGTCGATTGAACCACTAAAGGAGTATAGACAAAATGTCTAAAGCTATTAAAACTCAAGTGAAACTCCAAATTGCGGCTGGCAAGGCTACACCTGCGCCACCAGTTGGATCAACACTTGGACCTCATGGGATTAACATCCCGCTGTTCGTTAAATCATTTAACGACCAAACAGCAAAGGACGCTGGATTAATCATCCCAGTCGTTGTAACAATCTACACCGACCGTTCGTTTGATTTCGTCCTTAAAACCCCACCGACCGCCGTTCTTATCAAGCAAATTCTTGGTATCCCAAGCGGTTCAAAAAAGCCAAACATGGACAAGGTTGGAATGCTTTCACGTGCCCAGGTCACCCAAATTGCAAAACAAAAAATGGTTGACTTGAACTGTACGGATTTGGCATCTGCCGAGAGCATGGTTCGTGGCACAGCCCGCAGTATGGGTGTAACAGTAGAGGGGGGTGCATAATATGGCAAAAAAGTATAACGAAAAAGTAGCAAAAGTTGATGCATCAAAACAATACAATATCGACGAAGCAATGAAACTTGTCGTCGAAAATGCGACAGCAAAGTTTGACGAATCTATTGAATTGCACGTACGTCTTGGTGTTGACGGTCGTCAAGCTGACCAACAAGTACGTGGAACAGTAGTTCTTCCACACGGTACAGGTAAAACATTGCGCGTTCTTGTAATCTGTAAACCAGACAAACAAGACGAAGCAAAAGCAGCAGGTGCCGACCACGTAGGTGCCGAAGATATCATCACAAAAATCACATCACAAAACTGGTTGGACTTTGATGTATGTATCACAACTCCAGACATGATGGGTGTAATTGGTCGTGTTGCAAAAATTCTTGGACCAAAGGGTCTTATGCCAAACCCAAAGAGCGGTACGGTAACAACCGACATTAAAAAAGCGGTTGCCGACGCAAAGGGTGGAAAAGTTGAATACCGTCTTGACAAGGGCAACAACGTACATTGTTTAATTGGAAAAGCTTCATTCGGAGATAAGAAACTTGTAGAAAACTACAACGCACTTATTGGTGCAATTATCAAGGCAAAGCCATCTGCGGCAAAAGGTGTATACCTTAAAAACGTCGTAGTCACAAGCACTATGGGTGTGGGTGTCAAGGTTAACCAGGTCATCTAATACTTATTACAATAAAAGAACTCGGAGACGGGTTCTTTTTTAGAGGTCACAAACTCGGTCATTGTGCTAGTGTTCGCAAATCTACTATACACTCTAGGACATTGTAGTGCATGTCACTCTGAAAAAAAAGAGCTCTACGCTCTCTTTCTGTAATTTAAATAAAACTCAATCTGGCAAATTAGCGGTCAACAAACTTACCTTGTATCCTTTCCATTTTGCCGATACATCTTCGAGTGATGTAGGCTCGGGAAAATCGATTTCTTCACGTAATGCTATTTTAAAATATACATGCATCTTGTATTCAGCCTCGGCGTAAACGTCTTCTAGCGTTTCACCTATTGCATAAATTAAAAGGTCGGGCATAAATCCGTTATACGCTCCCGTTTCCTCGTTCAATATGAAGACTATTGGATATGTAAACTTTGGCATTTTGTTCCCCTATATGTTCTATTTTATGATACTCCTGCACATTTGTCTAATCATTTATCCCCAATTTTTGAACTTTATCTATACCAATAATAAGAAATTAATGTTAGACAAAAATAACTTTTATGATATAATATTAACATTAACATTCGGGGACAAGGAGGTATTACCTATGCGAACATTCACAGACTCGACAATTCTTGACGAAAGTAAAACTGGTTCAAAGTTTAACGGAACCGAAATTACTTTCAATGATACTAATGGCAAAATGGTAGAATCATCTCTACTTGACAACTTTACGAAATTCCCAGAAGGAATGCAAAACTTTCTATCTACACTTCTTGGTATTGAAAAAACAAAATCATCCGAACCTGGACTTGAAATGTAATCAACCAAACCACCGAATGCGGTGGTTTTTATTTTTGCAACATAAACACATCAATTAAATTATTTGAATAGTATGAAATAAAACATGCTTACATAATTCGGTCATTTGGGATCGCAATTATGTAAGGAGAATTTTATAAATGGCAGACACACCTTTTCCACAGAGTAACGACATGTTACTTTTTACGTTTTCAGCAGGTCCGACAATTAATCTATTTAATCTTGATGTTACGACTGTAAACGCTACACTACAAAACAACTTACCCTTCACAGGGCAAACTGTTGCCTTGGCTTTTAACGCCCAGGATGACTTTGTATATACGTGTGTATATAATTCGGAACCCCCTGATACAGGAAAGCTTGTTGACATTGTTCGCTTGGACAGCGATTTAAATACAACTTCGCTTGGGCTGCCAGACGGATTACCAGTTACTACTGCTGGTACCTATTACTATGCAAGCTATATCGATAAAGATGGTTTTTGGTTTCTTTCAACCAATGGTGCAACAAGTTTTTATGTAATAGACATGCGTCCAGGTTCACCGACTTTTTTCAAGTTAGTTGACCCAACCAATGGATTTCAAGAACAGACAGGCAATTATGGAACTCCATTTGTTTCCATGCCCCCTATTCCTGTTGGCGGCAGCAGAACAACATGGGTCAGAGCATCTGATGGATTATTGTATCAAGTTTACTCGTCTTATAATACAAGTACGCAAATTACAACTTTCGGATTTATTTCTATTGACCCAACAACGGGTATTGCTGGACAGGCTTCTGGTGGACCATGGACTATTCCATCACTTGATGCTATTTTTGCTATGACAATAGATTCGAATGATACTATTTATATAGTAACTGGGTATGGAAAATTATTTTTTACTTTTGAATTTTCAAATGGCATAATAACTGGACAAAATTTGGGAACAGTTGATATTGGCACTTATATTCCGTACGGTGCTGCTATGAATCCACTTGCGGATCCTGGGTCGTCAACTGTGCCGAACTTTGCCCAATGGGATGTAACCGATTGCGATGGCATAACCACCACCATGTCAAGTAACACAACAACAGTTGAAGTCGTTGATGTAGAAATAACAAAAACAGCAAGTTGCTCATGGGTATTGAAGGGTGGTGTCATTTCATACTGTGTAACTCTGAGTAACCAGAGCGATATAGACCTTGTTGACACTTTATTCCGCGACACCCTTAATTCAAGACTTGTATATGTAACAGGAAGCTTTACCGTCGACGGAGTTGAAACAACACCTTTAACAAGCGGTCAAACAATATCATATGAATTGGATCTTAATGCAAAAACAATAAAAACTATTTGTTTCAAAGCACGACTTCGTGTTTAACACCTTTGCCTAGATTAAACAAAAAAGGATAGCGAACTATCCTTTTTTCTTGGTGGGAACAAAGCGACACCAAAATAATCCTTGCAAAATCTTAAAGCATATGTTAAACTTTGGTTATCTTGTTGGGAACTTAGCTCAGCTGGTAGAGCATTCGGCTTACATTCGAACGGTCGGGGGTTCGAGCCCCTCAGTTCCCACCAAACAAGGTACGTGCCAAACCGTCAAGGACGGCGAGCGTACCTTTTTCGTTGCCTATACTGTTAATAGCATTATCGGTGGTTTCCTTGTCGATGGTGATTTTGTTTCCACCACCGTTTCCGTCAATGGATAACCAAACAACAATACGGTCATCGTAAATATAGCAGGCACTTACAAGGTCATCATACAATCGCTTTTGAAAGTCAAGGTCGGATTCCAATTCCTGTGGTGTTATATAGTCGTTTATGAAATTGATAATATCTTGGGCGGTTGCTTGGATTCCGTTTTCAAATGTGATTTGAATTTTTTGCTCGGTCAGGTCGTTTATAAGAATAGTCAACTCGTCAATTTTGACTTGGCAAGACTTTTTGAGAGTGTCGCTTTTCATGGCAACGGCTTCAATGAACGCTTGGGTCGTGTTCTCGATTTGCTTGTGTGCGATGCCTATTTGGGTTTCAAGTGATTTGATTTGCTTTTCGCCTGTGCGGTCTTTGTAATATTCAATCACACTATCGGCAATTCTGCTGACTTTCTTTGGGTCTTTCAAGTATTCCAAAATGACTGAAATTATAAACAATTCCAGTTTTTCTTTTTGTTCCAATCGCTTTTGGCATGATTTGTTGTTGTGCTTTCTCTTGCGTGAGGATCGGCAACTGTAATAGCGGTACACCTTGTCAGGTTTATTGCCACCGTCTGCGACCATGTTGCCACCACAAAGACCACAAAAGCATTTTCCAGTTAAATAATACGTTTGTTTGATTGAGTCCTTGCGTGTGTAAATTTTGTTTGCATCCAACATTTCTTGGACTTTATCCCACAACTTTTTATCAATGATAGCAGGATATATGTTCGTCCAAACTCTGCCAAACCTTTCAAACTCGCCAATGTATTTGGGATTCCTAAACCAGTTATCAAACAACTTGTAATCAAATTTCTTTCCCCTGTATGTAATGTTCCGAGCATTCAAATCGTCAACAATGGCTTTCTTTGGTGTTCCGTCTGCGTATCGTTGGAAGCACTCTTTTATAATTTCGGATTCCGTTTCACAAATACCGACCTTGTGGATCGTGCCTTTCTTGCCAACTTTGTCGGTGTCCGTCAACTTGAAACCATACAAGATTTTTGTGCCTAAATATGTGCCGTTTTCAAGTGCGGTTATCATGCCGTCACGAACTCGCTTTGATAATCGTTGACTGTACTTTTCGTCATTCCATTCCAAAAACATTTCGTATATTTCGCCACCTTCGTCATCGCTGACTGGCTCTGTGGCACTTACAACACGAACACCGTGATCCCTGCGTAATTGTGCTTTGTACAACATACTATCGTGGCGGTTACGTGCAAAGCGGTCAAACTTGTATACAAGGATGACTTGAAATATTTTTAACCCTGCCTCGTCAACCATGTTTTGAAATTCAGGACGGCGGTCATTCGTTCCTGTCCTTGCTTTGTCGTTGTAAACCTTTACAATCTTGTAACCCATCTTTTCGGCGTGTTCTTTACACACCCTGATTTGTCCGTCGATGCTTTGTTCGTTTTGTCCAACAGATGAAAATCTTGCGTAGATGACTGCGTTGTTGTTCATGTTCTGTTTCTCCTTATTTAATTTTTTTGACTGACTGGCATATTGCCTTATCGGTCTTACCCAGCCAAAAGCAAAACCCAAAATTGCAGTCAAGGGCAACGAACTCCTGAAAAATAGACCAATCAAAATTTGACCAGTCCATTGCTTTTCGTTGTGCGTTTTACCCCTTGACGGCGGTTTTGGGTTTTGTTACAAAAATGGTAAGACAGATAAGGCAACAATTTTGATGCTATCGTAATTGCGTCCTCACCATACGGATATGAATCATGCACTTGTCAGGTAGCGACCTGACAAACCCATTGTATTTGTCCGTATATTGAGGGAAAGGAATTTTATTGCCAGTTCATTATACGGACAGGAATCGTACACTAGTCAAGTGGGGGCTTGACTGACCCCTACTTTTTGTCCGTATAGTGAGGGGTTGCGTTTAGTACTCATCTTGTCGGTAAGGTAAGGGGAACAACTGCCAAGAGCAAAGGCATTTGGGATTTGGACAAATGCCAATTCCCCAACTTTATGTCATGCCAATAGCAAAAGCGGTTTAGCGAGGCGAAGGCAGGCAAAAAGTGGGGTGGCTTGTCCACCCACGTGCCTGCTCGCCTGATCCGTGAGGGTGTAAAGTATTAGTGTTACCTTTACACCCTGCATTCTATCTTTAACTTGTGGATGAGTTCAATTGTCAAGTGCCACAAGATGCTATATACTGCTTATATGTGCAAGGGTGTTGCAAAGCCATTCTTGAAATGGGCAGGTGGTAAAGGTCAATTACTCGATAAATTCGGCAGTCTATATCCTGCTGATTTCAAAAACTATATTGAGCCATTTGTTGGTGGCGGTGCAGTTCTTTTTGACGTTTTGCAAAGATTTGACATCGAACGTGCAGTTATCATTGATTTGAATAAAGAACTCATAAACTGCTATCGCTGTATTAAAGAGAACGTTGACGAGATTATGAAACAACTTGAACAAGTTAAATCAAGATTTCTTTCATTGTCGTTAGATTATCGAGCAAAGTTTTATTTAGAAATTCGCAAACGCTATAACGAAATCAAACTTAATGGGAACTATGACTTTGAAAAAGCAGTCGATTTCATTTTCTTGAACAAGACCTGTTTCAATGGTTTGTATCGTGTAAACAGCAAAGGTGAATTTAACGTTCCATTTGGCAAACACAAAAACCCTTGTATATACGACCGAGATAACTTGATTCTAATTTCAAAGTTGTTGCAAAAAGTTGAAATCTTGTATGGCGATTACAAGCAATGTCTTGAATATATTGGTGATGATTCATTCTTGTATTTCGACCCACCATATCGTCCATTGACAACTTCGGCATCATTCGTTGGTTATTCGCAAAATGGTTTCAATGATGATGACCAAAGGCAACTAGCCAACTTGATAAAGGGTCTAGACAAGCAGGGGTGCAAGGTTATGCTTTCAAACTCTGACCCTAAGAATGCTGACCCAACTGACAATTTCTTTGATGACTTATATAATGGATTTGACATAGTTCGAATCAAAGCAAGGCGAATGATAAATTGCCAAGCGGATAAACGTGGTGACATAACAGAGATAGTTGTTCGCAACTATGAAAATGGAGGTGCAAATGATTAAAGGTGGAAAAGGTGGTGCAAATACCAAAACTGGACTTGCTTTTGAGGGCAAGACGGATCTGATTATTTTTCTTGCGACACAAACTGGCTATTCGGTGAGTGGCGATAAAGTTTTGTTTGACAAAGAACTTGTTGCACGAGTTTTCAAAAAGCACGCTTTCTACAATGTGTTTATGAAAGAACTTGGCATAGATTGGAAAGATCACATATCGGCACAGTTACTCCCTGATAGCTGTATTTTTGTTTTGTTGAATAACACCCTATTCATTATTGAGCAGAAGCATCAAGAGGTTTCTGGCTCTACCGACGAAAAATTGCAAACTTGCGATTTCAAACGTAAACAGTATCAAAAACTTCTTGCACCTGCAAATATCGATGTTGAGTACGTTTACTTGCTGAGTGACTGGTTTCGTGCTGACCGATACAAGGACGTCCGTGATTATATCCATAGTGTTCATTGTCATTATTACTTTGAATATATTCCACTTGTAAAACTTGGCTTGCCCGTGCCACATGGAGAGCCGAGTGCCTGACAAAGGTTTTGAACTTGAAACTAACACCGTATGGAGTTTTCCTGATCGTGGTAAATGGGCAACCCACGATGCGAAATACAGAGGGAATTTTTCGCCATTCGTTGCAAAGAATATAATTCTACGCTACTCAAAAGATGGTGACACCGTTCTTGACCAATTTGTCGGCGGTGGAACAACTTTGGTTGAATGTAAACTGAATAATCGCAACGCAATCGGCATTGATATAAACCCAAATGCTGTGGAACTGACTAAACGCAAACTTGACTTCAAATGCGATTGCTGTCCTGATATAAAAGTCTACAACGGCGATGCAACGTGCTTCGCTCTTGATGATGAAAGCATTGACCTTATCTGTTCGCACCCACCATATGCCAATATAATTCGATATAGTGAAGATATTGAGGGTGACTTATCACACTTGCCAATAGCACCATTTCTTGAAAAGATAGAACAAGTAGCAAAAGAGTCATATCGTGTTCTCCGCAAGGGCAAGTATTGTGTCATAGTTATGGGTGATACACGTAAAAATGGAATGGTACAACCACTCGGCTTTGAAGTCATGCAACGCTATCTATCAGCAGGTTTCAAAATCAAGGAAATCATAATCAAAGAACAGCATAACTGCAAAGCAACTGGCTTCTGGAAAACCAACAGCCAAAAGTTTAATTTCTTGTTGCTGGCTCATGAATATATTTTTGTGTTTGGAAAATAACATCCTACTTGACTTTTGGATAAATTTTCCAAAAACACTTGACAGTCCGAATAATATACGCTAATATGGCATATAAACCATATTGGAGGTAAAATGCAAATCGAAAAAATCAATCTATCAGACGAAGCATGTGTTGCTTTATCACAAATTCCAAAGGCGTTGGAATATTCGCTCTTGATACATAATGCAGACATGGTGACTACTCGCAACGCAATGGCATTAAACAATCTTGATGAGATAAGAGAGGAGTTATTGAAATACGATAGTGACAGTTTTATTGTAATGCCCAAGAAAATAGTTAACTGGAATTTGGTCATCATGTTTGATAGGGAGTCAGGATACATTCTTGAATTAGCAAGCAAAAATCTTGTAAATAACTTGCGATTGGACAAAATGAGTCCAGCACACCATATCTTGGCAATGCTCGGATTAAATCAAGATGCTCAACCTGATATTGAGGAGTTAAGTTTTCTTGACGAACTGGGACTTGACCCAGTTGTTCAAAATGCTCGTGCGTGTAAAAAGCAAAATAAACTGCAAGGAATTACTGCCGACGAAATTAAAGGTTATGTTATTATCGAGTATGATATATTACACGCAGTTGGAAAACTAAGAAACCTGAAAGCAACGTTGTGGTCCCCTAATATGTCTACGTGTTCATCTGTTGATTTGTCAAAACTGATAACATACGACTATGGTTACGATGCTGGCGAACCAAGACCAAGAGCAAAAGTGAAAAGTACAAGATTAAACCCTGTTGATGAAGTATCCCTTAAAATTGATGTCAAAGAAGATATAGTTTAATCTTAGATAACAAAAGGGGGCGACATGAAAATAATAGCCGAAAAACTCAGGCAAGCAAGGGTTTTGAATAATATGTCGATGCAAGAATTGGCAAATCAAATTGGGGTAACAAAGCAAACTATATTGCAATTAGAGCAAGGGTCTACACAACCCAAAATGGATACTTTGTTCAAAATTGTTAGCGTGCTTAAATACCCACTAGATTTCTTTACGAAAGATATTACTTACAAGGCGGAAGTGCGTAATAATTTCTTTCGTTCTTTTAAGTCTGCAAGCGCATTGAATAAGTCAACATGGGAAGAAAAAGCAAGGTTGGTATATATCCTTTACAATGCAATTTTGATGAAATATTTATCGTTGCCACAAGTTGATTTACCGCAAGACGATGACTTCCATAAAGTCGTTGAACAAAGGGATTTTGATGCCATTGCCATGCATCTGCGAAATTTTTGGGATATTGGAGTTAGACCTGTACGTAACATGGTTGGCTTGCTGGAAAGTAAGGGATTCGTCATTTCTGAGGTTTCAGGTGAGGGAAAAATCGATGCCTTTACCCAGAGTTATAAAAATAGTAATCAACATTGCATTATCTTAGATAGTCACTATCAACTAATGGCTAGGCGTAATTTTAATTTAGCACATGAACTAGGGCATATTGTTTTGCATAGTGGTATTGACCGTGCCGAGGTAACACTTGAAAAAGAAATGGAAATGGAAAAAGAGGCAAATAATTTTGCTTCTGCCTTTCTTATGCCAAAGCAAGAATTCATAAAAATTTTGTCAAGGGTTAGAAATATGCGCGACTTTATTCCAATTAAAGTTGATTGGTGCGTATCGATTAAGGCGATGATAGTAAGAGCAAATTCGCTTGGGATTTTTGATTTTCACCAATACACACGATTCATGCGAAATTATAGTTTTAACTTCAATTCAAAAAAAGGTGGGGAATGGTTAGATAGTGAAATTGAAGTCATTAGACCAGGGTTATTTAACCAGTCTTTGGAACTGCTTTTGGAAAGAAAAAAACTAACACCTGACACCCTGGAGCAGGAACTATCCGCAAACGGCGTCGCAATGAGTTTGAGGCAAGTTGCAGAGTTGTTATCTCTAAAAGGTGACTTCTTTTCAAAATATAATAATGGAATAGCAGAAATCATATCAATTAAGCCAAACAACTAATTTCAGTCAAGCGTTGTGGTGCCTACTGCCACAGTATTATCACTTCGGCACAAACCACCCACGCTCGTCACGAGGACGCTCTTGGTCTACTTTGACCTGCTTTGGTCTTGTAAAGGTAATTCCAGTTTTCCCATTGACAAATACGGTGTGTATCGTGGTATAATCATTTGGATTCATAGAGTGGTTGTCGGTATTTGTCACCAGTTCGGCACGTACCACCTTTACTCCACCAACCATAAAATCATCATCTGATGATTTTTTTATTGGTGCATAAGCATTGTATATAATATTGTTCGCTTGTTGTGTTGAGAATTTTAATGTAACATGACACTATGTCACAGTATAGTAATTTTGATTTACTAGATGATGAAGAGTTTCTTTGGCATGGATTTTTAATCCATGCCCGTATTACATAATTTCAAATAAAAGAATTATATTGCAAATCCATCCAGAGATAAACGTAGTGCATATGTACAACAAGCTTAAAGGTGCACGGATAGTGCATGGTCTATCAGGTAAAATGATCAAACTTAGATTCAAGGGTTTTATTGGTGTCATTAACTCACTTTGGATATTTGGTAGCTTAATTGAAGACATGATTATATATCCACCAAATCCCGAAGAACTTCTTTCTATAATCAAAAGAAATATTCAAGAAACGAACTAATATAAAAAGAATAGTAATTAAAAACATAGATTAATTTAAAGCATGATTTATACTCCCTGTGCCTACATTCTATCAACAAGCTCCCCGTAAAGATTTTGTTTACTGTAAAACCAAGGCAACAAACTGTTGCATATTTTGACTTGCTTAATTTGAGTGATTAAAATATAATTCAAAGAGTTATGGAAATAGCAAACAAAATTCAAACAATACGAAAAAAGAATGGCTTGACACAAAAAGAATTTGCAGAAAAGCTCTTCGTTACACGTCAAGCGGTAACACGATGGGAAAGCGGAGAAACCACACCAACTATTGACACACTTAAAAAGATGGTGGACATATTCAAAGTTGACACTTGCGACTTGCTTGGAACAATTTGTCAAAGTTGTACAGCCGAACTTTGTGAACTTGATAATCTTGGATTAAACAAAGACAAATCGGTAAATATAGACTATTGCAAGTATTGCTTTGTAGATGGTAACTTGTTACCAGTAACGTTTGACGAGATGATGGATGGGTATGAAGAATACTTTGATAATCCAACACCCGAGGGTAAAGAAAAATTTCGCCAGCAGCTTGCCTCGCTCAAACGATGGAGAGATAATCAATCAAAAGGAGAATTCAAAATGAACAAAAGAGACTGTATCGCATGCAGCATGCCAATGGAAAAAGTCGAGGACTTTGCTGGAGGCGACACAAGTAAAAATTATTGCTTTCATTGCGCCAAGCAAGATGGAACAATGAAGACATACGCGGAAGTCTTGGAAGGATCTATGGCTTGGGGTATGGAAAATTTTACGTTAATGGGATTTGAAACACAACCAACTGAAACCGAGTTGCGAAAGGCACTCGAAAGCCATATGGCAACATTGCCAGCATGGAAAAAATAGGAGAAAAATAATTATGAAAACAAAACTTAATACATCTTTGGTATTTAATGGAAATTGTGCCGATGCACTTGCATTCTATGAAAAAGTATTCGATGTAAAAGCAGAAATAGCAGGTCGCTACAAAGATGCACCAACATCCGATGGAATGCCTGGAGGCTTTGACAATCCAAAATACGCAAACTATATAATGCACGCAGAAATCAAGTTTAACGAGAACCAAGAACTCCACTTTGCAGACATGCCAGACGCACCAGCATTTAACGATTCATTTGGTATATCATTGGCATTCGATACCGTTGAAAAAGCAAAGCAAATATTCAAAGAACTATCCCAAGGTGGAAAAATTGTCCAAGATATTGGTGAAACATTTTGGAGTAAGTGTTTTGGTAATTGTAAAGATAAATTCGGTGTTGATTGGATGATTTCTGTCATAGAATAATAATTTAAGTCACAATTTAACAAAAGCTTAAAAAAAGAGCCACATGGCTCTTTTTATCTAACATATGGTAATTAACTATCTCTGGTTTCCAATAACACTTCCGTCTGCACCAATCACCACAAAGAACAATTCACCCGTGTTGGTTACAAATTGAACAAACCAAAATGCCGATATATTCGCTTGGTCTGTGATAATCTTTACATACGTTTCGAATCTTTGTGCCGATTTGATATCAGATTCAAGATGTTCAACCGCAATCTTTAACGCATCTTCCCAGCCAATTGCGTCTTCTGGCATAGAATTTTTAAGTTCAAAAACCACTCTGTAATCATTTTCAAGTATAAGTGTAAATGTTATGGTTGTATTTGCATTCACCGAACGACCTATATCTGTTGCAAAGTTTCGACCGAACTGGTTTCTTTCAAGTGTCACATCAATCGGAGTATCCTCACCAAGTTGCAATGTTCCACGTAATTCTACGTCATTCAAATGATTTGCATTTTTTGGTTCAATATTTAACAATGCAAATGGAATTGTTCTGCCTGCGACCCCATCCATTTGGTAATTTTCTTCACGCAAGCCTGAGAAAAATTGGACACGCACATTGTCGCTGTCCGCTTGCTTCATAAAAAATCGAGCTTCTGCAAGATTATCAAGGGCAACTTGGTAAAGACTTCTTGTACCTGTTGATAATGTTACAACCAACACAAAAACACCTATGACCGCAACAACAGCAGACAATGCAATGATTTTACGCTTTTTACTTCTTGGTTTTGCTTCCCGAACTTTTTCTCTTTTGCGGAATTTGAAAAGCTTCATAGTACCTCCATTTGACTATTGATATTAATCCTAAGATGCAAAAAATGACAAAAATATTGACAAGGTCATTTTGTCGACCAATATTGCATTGTCTTGTATATGGAAATGATTTTTATGCCTATGGTTTCGGTGCTTGTATATTCATTTATGGAATTCTATAAATCCATTGTCGGTAATCGACCAAAGCTCCGCGCACTTATCCCTTTAAACTCTATGTTCTTAGGGGCACTTATTGGAACAATGCTTTACTTTTTCATACCAAACATAGTCCTTATGCCAGACATTGGCACAGCAATCATTTTTGGTGCAATAAGTGGACTTGGTGCAACAGGATGCCACCAAGCTATTAAACAGGTTTCGAAAAATCTTCATCACGTTGATAAAGATTGATTGACACAAGTAATCTCTTTTTGATATTATTATATACAATTAGAGATAATATCTACAGAGGAGGAAAGTTATGGCTAAAAAACAACCAAGATATAAAAGTAAAGCAGCACAAGATTTCTTTGAAAAATATGGTGACACAGCACCAGAAAGAAAAGACCCTGGCATAGAAAGTGATTCACTTCGTTGGACTAAATACCTGGTGTTTGGACTTAACTATGCTGTCTTTCTTATGATTGCCGTTGTAGGTATTGTTATGATTTCAACAGCACCAGACCTAATCGCTGACAGCGGTGCGGGTGGCGGCGGTGGTGGTTCAACCGAATCCACAATTCCAACCATTTACTTTGTGTTTGGAATAATCGGTGCGTTTGCACTTGGTGGCTTTATTACTGCAATCGTTCTTGGTCAACTTGGCAAAAGACAACAACCACAAACAAACTAATTATATTTTAAAGAGGATGAAAGGTTTTGCCATCATCCTTTTTTTTTGCTAGTATTTAACTATGAACTTTAAATCCTGTAAACGAATTCACGAGACATTTTCGCTTGATGCAAAATTCGAGCCATTTTTAACTATCACGGCAGATGCAAAGACCCGTGCAATAATTACCAACCCACTTGAAAAAGGTTATATTTATGCAAGCCTGTTCTTTTATGATGAAGTCATACGTGAAATGCAAAAACTTGACAAGATGATTCGCAAAATCATGGATGAAATCCGCATGGAAATTCATTATGAAGACCCATCCAAGATACTTATGGAATTGTCTGCACGTGTAAGGCGTGCCATTGGCGATGATTCGCTTGATGCCTTTATAAAGGAAATTCTTGCAGAAGAGAGCAGGGCGATTTCACTCCTTCCAACCGATTCCGAAGTAACAAAATTTCTTACGGTAAAGGAAGCAATCTACACAGAATTATTCGACGCATTCGTGAACATGACATTCCGTAACGCAAGTGACCAAGGCGAATTCAAATCTTTCAAGTTCACGGATGAATATATCGGCAACTTGACCGATCGTCAAAAAAAGCTTATATCACCAGCACTTCGTATGGCTGGGTTCATTTCCCAGATTCGACTTGATGAATTCGTAGTTACACCTGATTGGACAGTCCGTTATAAGCCAGTCTCACTTCGAGAAAAATTCGATGCAAAAGAAGAAGAAATCAAATCAAGCCTTAAAAAATTAATGGAACAACACTATAATGACGCATAATTTTGCGGTTTATATGTAAATTGGTTAAATTTGTTTTGAACTCGGCAATTTTTCGCATATAATGGATGATATAAAATAACTTTTATCAAGAGGAGAAATCCCATGGATTTTTGTAAAAATAATTGGACAAGAATTGCTTTCTCGGCAATGTTCCTTGTTGGTCTTGTTCTTATGCTTATATATATTTTTACGCTAGGCAACGAATACGTCACCCCATCCTTTATGCAAATGGCGGCGTCAATTGGACTTGCTGTGTTCTTCCTTGGTATGCTTACATATTATGTTTGCACAATGTTCAGCATTTGTAAGTGTGTACGTGCATGGATATTGATTGCAACTGGACTCCTTGTTGGATTTTTTATCACTTGTACAATCATTGAAATCATGGACATTACAAACAACCGATTTGCAACATTCCCATTATTCGCACAATTAATTGGTTTCGGTTTATTCCCACTTGTAAAAGGCATACGATTACTACTTAACAAAACTCCACTTAAACAATACGAAGCAGAAAACTAATCAAAAAGTCCGCAAGGACTTTTTTTCTTCCTTAACTTGTGTTATCTTCTATTTATGAATTTGAGTAATATCGAATCTGCACCTATTGCAGGTTTCACAAATCAAGCATTCCGCCGAGTATTAATCAAATACGGCGCAAAAACGGTATATACCGAAATGGTTTCGGCAACCGCCATGTTTTATGGGAATAAGAAAACCCTTGAACTTCTTGCACATGATAAGGTCGATGGTATTAAAAATGTTGTCCAACTATTTGGCAAGACACCCGAACATTTTGAATTTGCAATTAAAAGCGGACACCTTGATTCATTTGATGAAATTAATATTAATATGGGCTGTCCAGCCCCCAAGATTACAAAGAACGGTGAAGGTTGTGCCCTTATGAAGAGTCCCGAATTGGCGCGAGAAATCATCAAAGCTTGTGTACATTCAACAAATAAACCAGTAACGGCAAAATTCAGACTCGGGTTCACCGAACCATATATAACCGCAATCGAATTTGCTAAAATGTGTGAACAAGCGGGAGCAAGTAAAATAATTGTCCACGGGCGATTTGCAAGCCAAGGCTATAGCGGGGTTGCAGATTGGAATACAATAAAGAGGGTAGTAGACTCGGTTAAAATTCCTGTTGTCGCAAATGGCGATATTATAGACGAAACATCAGCAAGAAAATGCCTTGAAACGACTGGGGCAAATAACCTTATGATGGCACGCGCGACCTTGGGTGCGCCTTGGAAAATTAATCCAACAAATCCTACCCCAGACGTTCTTGATGTTATTAAATATCACATGGATATGCATATCGAATGTCACGGTGCCGAGACCTTTCCCGAGATTAAAAAACAATTACTTTATTATTGTAACCATCTTGAAAACTCGCGCGACCTTAAATTAAAAATTGCGATTTCAAAATCTTTTGATGAAGCAAAACAAATTCTTGGTATAAATTAACAAGACTTTTGTATTAAACCCTTTTTACTTGGATATAAACTCCTTAGACAAAAAGGGAGGTACTGATCAATACATGATTGCGGTAAAAAATCTTCAAAATCTGAATGAAATTCTTATCCAAGAAGAACTGTTGCAAGCAATTGCAGCACATTACACAGACATGGTGACCGACAAGAAAATCACATCGATGCTTAAGAAAATAATAGACACAAGTAAAAAAAATCACGAGGAAATACTCCAATATCTGAAAAGCCACGTTGGAAAGGATTTGAAACCAATAAGAGGAGGTTCTCCACAATGAAATCATTAAATGACAAACTTATGTTAACGGACGTACTTGCTCATCTGCGTGATCTTATGACACAAAGTGGTATGACAATCCAACATTCAAGCTGTCCCAATACCCGTGATATGGTAATGAAAACAAGTGCGCGTACAGAAAAACATCAATTCGAAATATTCCAATATATGAACGAACATGGTTATTACCCAATTAAAAATGTAGATGACAAAGAATTAAAATCGGCAATAGATATGCATTGCGGCAAGGGCGTAAAATTAAACTAATAAAAAAAAGCGACTTTGTCGCTTTTTTATTGTTGTTATTTATTATCGTCCTTTGCCTTGTCTGTATTGTAATTTCTCACAATGTTAGGGTAGTCTTGGAGGGTATATGATTTGCCATTTGTTTGTCCATACGTTTTCATACTTGTCTGTCTTCCAAGCATTCTATTTTGAAAACGAAGACGTTCACGTACACTTTCATCAAGGCTGAACTCGGGTATTTTTTCGGATAACATTTGTCTTGTAAGGTTTAATGTATTTAACCATTCGTTGACGTTTATACATTCTTTGCTGCTGTGTTCGCGATAGTATCCTACACTCATATTAACACCACATACATTTCTGCTAAGAACGGCAACATCGGACAATGCCGTTATTCCAGCATCAACAAACCCAGTCTTTTCTTCAATATATCTTTTAAATTCATCCGAAACAGGAATTGTATAACACTTGTAATCCTTTTCGCCTTGTCTATCGAACTCCATTATATATCTCGAGCTATTAATTTCGTTTCTTATATCTGGATGATATTGCATAAGATAGCTTGCGCCCTTGCATCCTATTTCCTCGCCATCGGTCACAAGTATATTGTGTCCACTTTGTTGCATTAACCACAAAATCGCACAACCTGCTCGGTCGTCTGCACCAATTCCTACTTCTGGGTTTTCTCCGAATATCATTTCTTGTCCATTTATAACCATTGAACGGATGGTTTGTTTGGTGTTTGTTTTCTTCGGCTTTATTACTGGTGCAAGTCGTCCAGATTTCCCAACAGGCTCGTATCCTCCAAAACCAAAACCATCGGCAATGAAATCAAAAAAATCATAGTCATAACTGCTGTAACCATAGCTTTGACCATAACCATAAAGACTGCGTCCGCCTGTGAATACCGTATCTGCATGAGCCACCAATGTTACTCTGTCCTCACGTGTTCCTTGTTTGAATAAGAATCTATCTTTCTCAAAGTCGCCTTGATATAATTTCATACCTGGAATTTGTTGGAATATTGAAAACACCTCATCCGCCGAAGTAAGGTCGCATGACAAAAATTGTTTGAGAACCGCTACGTCATTGTCTTTGGTGTTTTCCATTACTTGTTCTCCTCTAGCTTTCTCATCCTTGTATTAATATCTTTTATCTCGGCATTGTTACATTGAAATCTAAAAAGCAAATCCACAAGGCGTTTATCATTTGGATCTATGCCAATCGATTTAACGTCATTTAATTCTTGACAAAGCTGGTGATATTCTTTGGTTTTTTCCGTCAATTCTCTTGCAAGTGCGGCAAGTTGTCCTTCATGTGATTCCATATACGTTTCCTCCATCTTTATTAAATAACCTTGTCAACAAGTCCTTGTACAATACCACGGTCGTATAAGATATATTGGCTTCCTTGGGCATCTAAAAATGCATAATCATTC
Organism: Bacillota bacterium; assembly: GCA_009784375.1. Lineage (GTDB taxonomy): Bacteria > Bacillota > Clostridia > Christensenellales > UBA1242 > WRAD01. The sequence continues at coordinate 86,859 of WRBV01000001.1, forward strand.
GGCACATCCAAAGATTTGAACGCTTTTCCAAGCTTTGCTGTTTCCGTATCAAGTTTATTACCACCCATACCAACCGTAATTCTTGTCATTAGATTTTCTGGGTTTTGGCTATCGTATTCTTTTGCAAATGCACGAGCCCCACGTTGAAGCGCTTTAAAGATTTCTCCTCTTGTTCCGTTGTAGCGATAATTGGATTGAACATCAAATTCATTAATTACACCATAACCTTTTTCCCTGTTAACATACATTGTTCCTTTGGCTATGATATCATCATTGTCTGTATTTGTATCGCGTACTACAAGGTTTTGAACATCTGGTGCCGTCATTGTCGCAGATGCGATGGTTCTTCCATAATGGTTTTCGGTAAGGGTAGCACAACAATCAACAAGAACACCGATAATAGGGTTGATTGGATCATATTTATCAAGCATCTCGTATACGAATCGTGTAGATTTTTGAAGTTCGGATTTGGTATTCTCGCTTATTTCATTAATTTGGTCAAGCAAAGTTCTCTCGTCCAATGATTTACCAAGAATATGGTTTGGTGTATTTCTTGCGATTGCCATTTGTCTTAATTTGGATGCTTCTTCAAATACATTTTGAGTGGTTCCACTTTTGCCTTGGAATAAATCTGCAAGGTCACGATTCTGATCGGCAACACCTACAAATTGTACTTGTTTGTTAAAATTACGAAGTGCTTCCTCCCATGAAAAGGTTTTTGGCAATCCTTCATCGTCAAGACCTTTGCGAAATCCACTTGCCTTTTTAAAGTCCGTGAAAACCTTTGTTGCAATTCCAGAAGAGTAATTTAATTCAAGGTGTAAAAGCAAATCCATATTGTTAACACTTCTTGTTATTCGGTTACCTTCTATATAGCTCTTAAATCTATCACTTGCGCTGCTCATATCTACTTGTGATGATAAAAACTTTACCAATCCTTGGTCTGGTTTAATTCCCGCGGGCAGAGATTCGAAAATTCTTTGAAAGTTCCCAAGATGCATTTGTTCACTACGAAACATACTTTCAACAAAGCCACATGCTTTTTGTGCCAATGTACTCATGGTTTCTTGCCCATTTTTGTCTTTCATTTTTTGGTCGCTGAAACATCCAAGTGCTTGAGCAAAGTTTAAAAAACTATCAGCTTCTTCACTTAATGGGTCAAGACCTTCAATAACTTTACCTATCTCACTTTTTCTATTTGCAAAAGAAAAATTTGTGTTTTCAAGAAAATTTGAAATAGCTCCGTTTTCTATTAATGCTTTTATATAGCTGAAAGGAAGTTGTGCTCGGTCTTTTGAAATTTTGTCACCAAGTTCAGCAACCTTGCCCAAATTGTTCCCAGCCAACAACATATGTCCAAGGTCAAAATTACTAAAGCCCCTTGTTACATTTGTCAGGTCAACAACATTGCTTATTTCATTTTTGTTTTGTGGTAAATTATTTGCAAGTACGATATCACCACTCTCGTTGTGTTTATATGCATATTTAAAACTGGTGCCTGCAAAAGCATTCTCACCAATCTTTTGCACGCTTGATGGAATTGTTATTTTTTGTAGACCCACGCATCCTTCGAATGCTTGCTTGCAAATTTCTTTTTCTCCGCGAGGTATTGTGTATTCCAACGTTGGTCCGCGCGTAAGATCAAATGATTCTTCCAAAAAACTTCCTTGTTGTGAAAAATCACCACCATTTGGTGCGGTATATCTTAAATTACCATTCTCGGTTATATTATTTACATTAATTCCATTTAACCATCCACGGACTGTTGAATTCTGCCAAAATGATCGCATATGGTCGCTTGAATTAGGATAAAAGGGAATATTCGTGGCAATGATTTGCTCGGACAAAAGGTCTATTTTCTTTGCCTTTCCGCTCCCATTTGGGTTTAATGATTTTGGTAAATCATTCCAATTCCTTATTTCCCATTTAATTGGCTCGACCTTTACCCATCTTGGTTGTCCAGGTTCTTCGTCTAATAATAGTGTTTCATCGCTATAGTAACCTTGTTGTACTTTGGTTGCTGTTCGGCGAACATATTTTTGCCCTTGGTATTCGAATTCTGGGTTTTTCTTGGTTACAAATCCACTTTGTGTATAGTTTTCTTGCCCAGACGATGTCCAAAGTCGACCAGTACATTCCAAACCTTCTTGTAATTTTCCACCATTATAAAGCCCTTCTAAAACTTTTTGTAATTTGATACCAACAAATGTCTGGTCTTTTTCACCAAATTCCAATGTAAAATATGATTGTTGTCTGCCGCCTGGTTGGATATTATAATCAATAACAGGCAACTCTCTCGGATGATCAAGACTTACATCGATACCAAGTTTCAAAAGAAACTCGGCAAAAGCATTTGGTTCTGTCATTTCGGATGGAATATATAATGACATGGCTGGACGAATACCTGGGTGTAAATCAGCACATCGTCCGCCTTCCGCATCGCCAAATGTGTCAATTCTGTGAACATAATTTATACTACCACCCGTACGTAATAAATAATATGATGCACGACGACCATCGCGTGCGTGATAATAACCTTGCCTTGCGCCATCCATAAGGGCAGTATCAACCGCCGAAGCCGCTCTTACTTCACTAGGATCCACAATTTCTCTTAAACTTGGGATATAGATCAAATCTTCGGTATTAAAAGACTTTGTTCCTTCTTTACAATCTCCGTTTGTATTACCAATAACGGTTGGTCTAATATGCTGTCGCAAATCGACTCTTTCCATCGGTCACACCCCCTAAAATCTTATAATAAGTATACCATAAAACAATACTTTTGTCTAGACCCCAGTTTTGAAAAAAGCAGCCTTTTCTGGCTGCTTATCCAAATAATACAAACTAGATACCTCTTTCATTTTGATTAATATCTAATAAATTATTCGACTTTAACGATTCTTCTATTTCTTTAAAAGCCTGTTTTTCTTTAATCAAATTACACAGTTGGTTAATGTAATTCTCGGTTAACTCCAGCAATCCATCATTTCCTTTCAATGCGTTGTATACAGTTAATGCAGAATTTTTCATTTCATCTAGATGACCCTCAGCCTTGTTTATGCAGTATGTACCGTGAGCAACAACCCCTCCGCCTACAATACCAACCCCTGCCAAGGCAGCCGCAGTCCCTTGAAGAAATTGTTCCAACTATTGTGGAGCCACAGTTGAAAGCATGCCAAGCCCAGCCGCCGTACCACCAACAAGTAGGCACTTTTTAACTAATGTATTCCTTGCTTTTTTCTCTTCATCTAACATGGACTGACATTCATCAACCATATCTAACATTTTCAACAGCTTCTGGTTCTCCCAATATAATGAATTCGCATTGCTTTTTTCATCTTCCATTGAATATCTCCTATATAACATATTATATCACATTTATTGACTCGCACCATAACGAACTCTGACCAGATTTGTCTTAGATTTTCGGAATTAAGGAAAGTTAATAAAAAAGGCGACTTCGTCGCATTCTTTGAATGCCTTCTATGCCTTTTTTTGGACATTAATGAATTGATTTATGAAATATCTAACGATGACCTGTTCGCAAAGCGAACACTTCTAATAATTTAGCCTTAGTGTCAAACACCGAAGGTGGATATTTTTCCCAGGTCATAAAAAAAGTCCGTAAGGATTTTTTGGCGGAGGAGGAGGGATTCGAACCCCCGTGCCCTTTCAGGCTACCGGTTTTCAAGACCGGGCGAGTATGACCACTTTCGCTACTCCTCCGCGATTATCTTTAGGAAGTGCGAGTATGATGACCTTGTTCGCAACGCGAACACTTTGGATTACTTATCCTAATGTCCACGAGCGAAGCGAGTACCACTTTCGCTACCTTCTCGATAAATATTGGAAATATTTCCAATATTCTATTATATACCATATTTTGAAAAATTTCAAGAGAATTTTTGAGATTTAAACCGACTAAAGATAACATCTTTGCATAGACTAGAACCCGATATGAACAAGTTTAAACGACTGGTAACAAGTGTGACTTTTTGGATATATTTGCTTTGCGCACTTGCCTTTATTGGTGTGGGGATATATGTTGCAATCACAGATTCGGGAAAACAGATGTGGATAAATCTTGGTGCTTGCGTCGGTGGGCTTTTGGCTTTGAACATTACTTTGCTTGTAGGATTAATTTTCAAAATTAAAATCCCTGCATACATTCATATATATGTTTTTTTATTAATTACCCTTTGTGTAATTTTGGGACAGATCTTTACCTTCTTTGATGATTTCCCATGGTTTAATAAAGTACTACACGGCTCGAGCGGGGCGTTGTTGACCATGATTGGATTTTCGCTCGGATTTCTTTTTATGAGCAACAATGTACCAAAAGAAAGAATTTTATTTATAACCATATTTGCATTTTGTTTTTCGCTTGCTGTTGGTGTAATTTGGGAAATTTTTGAATTCAGCATTGATTCACTCACAAGCGAAAACATGCAAAGGTGGCAAGACAAGAACACAGACACCGCCCCATATGAAAGCGGACTTGTGGATACTATGTGGGATATAATCGTCCATACGGCGGCGGCACTTGTGATTACCATAATTGGTTTCTTTTACCTTCGTCGTCGATCAAAGGATAATTGGTTCAAGCTGACCGCTATAAAGCATATACCTACCTCTGATGTTTGAATTAAGAAAAAATTATCTGAAGCGTTCGCTCCGCAAACAGGTCATGGACAAAGAGTCAAAAAAATGATAACCTTACACCAGTCTGGAAAGGTGGCAGAGTGGTCGAATGCGCTCGCTTGGAAAGCGAGTATACGGCAACGTATCGCAGGTTCAAATCCTGTCCTTTCCGCCACACACTTTATTATGTCAGTTGAGGTGTACTATCCAATCGCAATATCCCCTTGCATGTCGCTTACAATGATGTGGTCTACGTCGGGATTTTCTACTTTTGTTCCAGAGTAGGCTATACAAAATTTTAGCAAATCGGCAAATGTGTTGGGTGCAGCGGGGATATTAAATTTTTCAAATAATCCACGTTTTTCAAGCTCGTTATAAAACATTGAAATGCGAAGGGGAGAGTTTTTTACCGACAACAACTTGCATACATCGGGATAATTATAATTTGGCTTGCATTCTATGATATAGATGTTTATTCCATCATAACAAACCAGATCGGGCTTATAGGAACGGTAACTTCCTTTATTGGTATGTTCGCCGCTTTTAATTTCTATAACAGGCAATGAGTCTGTGCCTCGTGGTGGTTGTCCCGCCATTATTTTAAAGCCACGCTTTAAAAGTCCTATTTTTGTACCAAGATATATCTCTTCTTCTGTCATGGTATGTTTATACAATATCCGTCTGCAAAAAGCAATATATTGGCGGTTAAATACCAATTACTGCTCTTGGTTGCCAAGTTATTTGGATTTTTCGAATTCCACAAGCTTTGCGTAAGATGAGGGAAGTGTAGAACCAAATTATTATGTTTGTCGGATGGTACTGTTCCTGTACGACAGGATATATAATCGTATATGAATTGCATACCTGTGTATGGGTCTTGACGCTTGCAGCTGTCTGGTGTCATTTCGATTTTGTAAACTAGGGTATTTGGACGATTAACAATCGACATTGGTGCATTTGCAATTCTATACTGTGATAAAAAACTATCTGTTGACTGGATTAAAACAGAATTTGGGAAACGCGCATAAGATGGTTTTGCCAATAATCTGCGTGCATATTCATTGCTCATATATTCAAGTTGGTTAATAATTTCATTACAATTCTTGTTAAATCCCGAGGAAACAAAATTACCCAGTATTTCTTTAAGACGGTCATCTTCACTTCCATCATTTACAAGTTCTCCGCGGTTGTCCGCCTGCCAATTTACTGCAAGCAGCGGGGTATTATGTATTTGATACATTTTCTGTGCGGCTTTGATAAAGCGGATATTAAGGTTACATATGCTTGAATAAAGACCATGTTTTCGACTGTCGAATGGGAAAAAGCAAATTGTTGTCACACCAAGCTCTACTGCACGAACAAGACGAGCAAATCGCTGTCCAACATTATGTCCTGTGGGAACCTCGGAAGTTTTTTCTATAACCAACACGGGTTCATCATTACATGTAAGGATTATGTCTGGCTTATCATATAAAAGTAAACTATTAATAAAGGGTGGGTTGTTTGTACGTGTTCCTATAAGTCGTCTCTGGGCATTTGCAAAAGATGGATGCAAGCCTTGAAACCAAATACATTCGCTTAAACTGTCATAATAGATTATAAATTCATTTGTGGGCATGATTTATCGTATCATTAAATCAAGTGTTTTTCAATATTTTTCCAAGCCTGGTGAAAGATTTGACATTTTTGATGAAAAATGATTATATTTAGATATGAAAAAAGTATTTTTAGCATCCATCTTTGCATTGGTTTTGCTTGTTGGTGGAATTATACTAATGAAGCCCAGCCACCAAGTATCTGGCATAATGGCTGATAATGGTCCTAGCATAGTCCACGCATACTTGCCCGAGCATTTTATAACTACTGTTGCTGGATTTGGACCTGCTACACATAGGAGAGTTATCGGTCTTGATCCAACTATTCGCGACACGCAAGATGTTGTAATCAACGTCAACATCCCATCTCACATTGATGACATTCCTGTAACCGTAATAGTCGCGGACGCCTTTGCCAATAGACCAGATAATGATAACCAAGGAAACATAATTGGACTTACTCTTCCTAATACTATTACAAGCATCGAAATAACTGCCTTTTTAAACAACATGATAAGCGGAACTGTTGTAATCCCAGACTCTGTTGTATCAATAAGTAATAACGCATTTCAAAACAACATGATAGAAAACCTTACATTACCAAGTAATCCAGATTTCCATAACATACCGTCAAATGCATTCAGCTTTAATCGCATATCATCAATAACAATCCCAGATAACATAAGGATCATTGGTGCTGCGGCTTTTTATAATAATCCTCTTGCAAGTGTCGTCTTGCCAAACAATCAATATTTCACAGTAATCAACAGCCATTCGTTCGCACAAACGGCAGCACGTTCTGGCGTACTTACAAGCGTTGTTATCCCAGACACGGTAACAATAATTGGTCCAAATGCATTTCAAAACAATCAACTTGAATCTGTTGTTATTCCAAACACAGTAACATCTATCGGCGCAATTGCATTTCACAACAATAATATTAACAACCTTGTAATTCCAAGCAGCGTAGACTCTATAGGCGCCAATGCATTTAACGGCAATAATATGATTACTGCCGTCATCCCATCAAGTGTAACGTCAATGGGTGGAAACGCATTCGCAGGCAATCCAAATTTAACAATATTTTCACAATTCCAAGAACCTCCAGCAGCAACATGGGCAGCAAATTGGAACCCACACAACAGCCCAGTTATTTGGAATGCTGTGCCAACCCCTACAATCACCGTTACCAATACTGGTGGAACACAAATTTCTGATCAAACAATAAATTGGGCAGAGAATGCTTTATTAACAATTACAAACCCAAACGGTATAAGCGAGATTTTAATAAACGGTCAAAGCTTGACCAGTCTGACAGGAACACTAACCAATAATTCTGCCAGATGGGAACGCGGTGAATTTATTGTTGATAATGTATTCCAGACGACAGTAACTCTTGATTTGACGCTTGTCGGTCACAACTTGGATATCGAGATACGTTTTCCAACATTCGAAATAACAACCGCCGTTAATCCGTCAAATAGAAATCCAGGTTCCGTATCTGCTACTGGCACGTATACTAATCTTGATAACTTGCCAATGAATTCTACACGTCAATTAACTGCATCACCAAGCACAGGTTGGAGATTCACACATTGGACAGCATCAGTTGGCGTTACCATAGCAAATTATCAAAATGCAACCACTAACTTTACTATTCCAGCAACCAACGCAACCATTACCGCTCATTTCCAAGCATATGTAATAGTAGACGGTGAATCACAAGATATAACTCAAGATAAATACGAAGTCGGACATCTTGAAGCGCCAACACCACCGCAATATCATATTTTCATGGGTTGGGCATTGTATGGTACAACCAATATCTTGAACGATGATTTTGAACTTTTACCAGGTCAAGAATTCACTCCTATATTCTTCGGATACATTACCGTTAACGGAGAACAAATACTCATAACCGATACCGTTTACCAAATTTCACACCTTTCAAACCCAGCACAAAGAAGCGGTTATACTTTCCGTGGCTGGAGACTAGGTGCTGGTGGACCAATTCTTTCAGCAAACTTTGAATTTGAACCTGGGATGATTTTTGTCCCAGTCTTCGAAGCAAACCCAAATAACTTTATATGGATTTTAATTGGGTCTATTGCTGGTGTATTGTTATTGATTGCTCTTCTAATTTTTATTCTCAGACGTCGGAACAACAAGAAAGCATAAGATTAAAAAAAAAGCCCTATATGGGCTTTTTTTTAAATCTCTGTCTTCCAAAGTCCGTGCAAATTACAATATTCATATACCGCAATCGGCTTGTCATTTATAAAAGTAAATTCAGCAATCGGTTCATCTCCAACAGTCAAATACTGTATTTGCCCACCCATTTCCGTTTGCACAAAGATGAATGCAATATAATGCTCGGTCGTCATCGGATGTATTATTGAACCCACTTGTACCTTTATCTTATTACCCTCATGTTCAATATGTGGGACATGTTTCTCGAAGCTTGCATCTACTATGCCAGGCATAAGTTGCTCCATTTGTTTTCCGCAACAGATTATAGATGGTCCAGCCTGGACAACAAAGTACACAATATTTCCACACATTTGACATTTGTTAAAATTAACCTCTTTCATAAAGCCTCCTATCAAAATTCCATTGATGCTGCGTTCATTGCTGATGAACGGAAAGTGATCTTTTTTATCGGCATTTTGTCTTTAAGAAGTTCATAAAAGATTTCGCACATATTTTCACAAGTGGAGACTTTTTTGGTCACAACTATTCGGTATTCAGGATATGACCAAACAAGTGGGTAGTCAAGCTTCTTCAACGGAACACAATGTTTTGGGTCATTAATAATTCCATGTTTCTTATAAGTTTCTATCATTGTTTCAAGAAGTGGGTCTCCTTCTTGGAACAATGTTGCGTGATGAAAATTGTCTACTGCTTCTTTCCATGCTATTTTTTGCGCCTCTTTACATGGGAATGCAAAACCTGTTTTTGAGTCGACTGTGTTTTCTAACTCTATTGTCAAAAGCCCAGAATGTCCGTGAAGATGCTTTGCCTCACGTTCCCAATTCATAAAACGATGTGCGTATTGAAAGTCTACTGTCATTATTGATCTTGCTGTGTTTGTTTTCATTTTTTCTCCTTTCAGCGTTTGGACGCTGCGCCAAGTACGTATTTAGATTTCGTTTTATACAAACATTCGTACTGGGATAAATTTTGGCGATTAATCATCTACATTGGTCACAAATACCGTGCAGCGTTAATTCGACCTTTTTAATATTCAATTCATTAAAAGGGTATTGGTCGGGAAGTCCAAAATGCGGTACATCAACAAGACCGTAACATCGCTGACATACAAAATGAAAATGGTCACTTGTATTATGGTCAAAACGCATCGAGCCATTTATAACTCCCACCGTTGAAACTTCTCCACTACTCGCCGCTTGGGCAAGATTTCGATAAACGGTAGCTTTACTTATTGTCGGATGTTTTTTCGATACATAAAAATAAACTTGCTCAGCCGTTGGATGATTACCAAGCTCTTTAACCGAATCGAGTATTATCTGACGTTGCATCGTATTTCGCTTCACTCTCAAACTCCTTTTATATTGATACGTATTATCATATGATAATAATTACTATTTGTCAACTATTTTTCATCTTTTAATTTTTTATTGCCGTAATACAGGTAGACATTTTCACATCAATATTATAATATGCTTATATGAATACAAGCAAAAGATTACGTGACGTTATTTATGGATTCATTCATCTTGATAAACAAGAGTGTGAAATTATTAACCGCCCAGAATTCCAACGCTTAAGAAGAATTAAACAACTCGCCTTAACAAACATGGTCTACCCTGGAGCAATGCACACACGTTTTGAACATTCTCTCGGGGTCATGCAAATGGCTTCAGATATGTATGACCGTATTCTTGATAATACAGACACAGAAACACTTGAAGCATGCGGTCTACACGAAGAACAACAACAAAAACACTATAGAAAAGTTGTTCGTCTAGCAGCACTTTTACATGATATAGGTCACCCACCATTCTCACATGCAGGTGAGGATCTTCTACCACCACTTCCAAAAAGTAATCCTCCAAAACATTATAAACACGAAGCATATAGTGTTTCGATAATTCAGGAAAGATTTAAAGGTTCAATAGAGAATCCTCAATATGGAAAAATAAAAGTAGAAGAAGTCATTGCACTTATTGATGATAAATTTGTATTAAGAAAAAATTATACTTCTGGTTTACTTGCCCAAATAATCTCTGGACAAATTGATGCAGATAGAGCAGATTATTTACTTAGAGACTCTTATCATGCAGGTGTCAAATATGGCGTATATGATCATAAAATTCTTGTTAACTCGCTTCGAATTGCGAAACAGACTGATCATATTGAAGGAACTGAATCTCACCATATTGTTATTGACAAGTCAGGCATACATGCCGTAGAAAGTTTACTTATTGCAAGATATCAAATGTTCATGCAAGTATATCGTCATAAAGTTCGTTGTGCCTATAATTTTCACCTTGAAAAAGCGTGTAGAGAGATTCTATTACATGTTAACAAAGGAATATTTAAAGGTGTGTTTCCACCTCCGACTAAACTTGACCAATATCTACTTTTGGACGATATTTATATGGAATCTCGGTTTAGAGAATATGGGGGTTATCACGGGGAAATAATTTTAAACAGAAATCATTGGAAACAAAAATACTCGTCAGATGATAATCCAAACTCTAATGAAGAAATATCGAAACTAAAAGAAAAATATGGTGAAGAAAACATACATATAGATACTTATTCGAAACCATGGTATGGAGGAGCAAAAACAATTCTAGTTTACGATAAAGATAAAAAACTTTGCAAGGAATTACATGAAAAATCAAACTTGATAGATGCTCTTTCAAAGAAGACATATTCAACACGAATATTCTTGAATCCAGAACACAATAAAGATTAACAAAACATCGTTTGACATACTGGTCTCATAGATTTTATACTTATAGAAAGAACAAGAGGGAGAATTACAAATGGCAACACTTAATATCGCTACACAAGTTGATAGACTTTCAATAATTGCATCACTTGTAAGAAAGCAGCCTGCTATTGGCACTACTGCGTTGATGAAGTGTGTTTATTTATTGCAAGAAGTTTTTGAAGTCCCACTTGGCTATGACTATACAATTTATACTTATGGACCTTATAGTTCACAGGTCACATCAGACGTTGATCTCTCTATTATAGGTAACTTTATCTCTTATAAATATGAATCAACTGGAGACTATGTGAAAAGGACCTTCAACAATGGAGAAAGGATTGATGACTTAGATTTTACATTTGCTGATAATTACAGTTCTTCAATAGACCAGGTTATTAACGACTTTGCAAATAAAACAGCCTCTGAACTTGAGCTTATTGCTACTATCATTTACGTTTATATTTTTTACAAGCGTAACGGACTTGATATTAATAAAAGTAGTATCGCAAATGATGTACATGGTATAAAGCCACACTTCTCAACGAATAGAGTTGAGAGTGAATACACAAATCTTTCTAGCCAAAAGCTTCTCAAATAAAAAGCTGGTATGTATTATGAAATCCTTTTACGAACAAGTGTACGATATCGTCGCAAGCATCCCATATGGCAAGGTTATGTCATATGGTCAAATTGCGGGGTGGTTGGGTAATCCACGCGGTGCCCGAATGGTGGGTTGGGCTATGAATCATTGTCCCGAAGGCTTGCCTTGGCATAGGGTAGTTATGGCGGATGGTTCTGTTGCTGACGGACAATGGGCAGATATGCGTAAAGCACGATTGATAAGCGAAAATGTAAAATTTTTACCCTGTGGCAGAGTTGATATGAAAGTATCGCAGATTGTAAATTTATAGGTTATTAACCACATTTATTTAAAAACATTTGTTAATAACTAACAATTTGTGTATGCTATATACATCTTCTGGTACGATGTTCGCATCGTTCGTTGTCATGATGTTGTCACAAAAGGAATACCAATGAACTCTAGGTTCAAAATTAATCCAAAGACATTTATTCTGCGCGCACTTGCCGTTATTTTTTTAATTATTTACGTGGTTCGTATCACCTTGGTTGCCGATTCTTTCAACGAAGTAATACGTGGTATAAGTCCAGACTTTTCAACCGTACAAGCCATATTCATGTCATTGTTGCGATGGGTGACCTATGCCGCCGCACTTATAGTTATAATCTCTACATTTTCTAAATCAAGAAACCAACGTAATTTAATTTTGTTTTTCGCACTTCCTGTTGCAGTTCTTAACTTGATTTTTATTGGTGCGAATACAACAGCAATGATAGGAGCAAACCATTCGGGCTTTTCAATTGCAATGCTTGGTTTTATCTTTGAACAAGCTCTTACAATTATCATTGCATTATATATAGTAGTAATTATCGGACACAAGACTGGACTATTAATTGAAACAAAAAAAACTATTCTTGCATTGCTTGCAAGTATTGGTGGAATTTTACTTTGTGCTATTCCAATTTGGCTTCCACAACAATTATTCGGAAGAACAGACATCACAGTAAGTTTCGCAACAATTGGTCACCATATATGGGTTGGATTGACAATAGCTATTTGGATAGGGTTATATTTCTTTTTGAGAAATAAATCAATGCATTACAAGTTCTATGTGTTGATGTTTATCTGTATGGCTACGTTCATAAATTATTTTTCTTTTTATCATTTGGATTCATTGACACCAGCACGTTGGCCGCTTCACCTTTGTAACCTTGCTACCGTTTTAATGCCTATTACATTGCTTACGCGGAATCGCTTTCTTTTTCCGTTCCTTTATTTTGCAAACGTAACTGGGGCTTTAATTGCAATATTCATTCCTGACCTATCTAATCCACTTTTATCTGTTCAAACAATGCGATTTGCACATGCACATACCATGGCTTTTATCTTGCCGATTTTATTTGTATCACTTGGGTTATTTCCTCGTCAAAAGTTCCGAGATCTCAAAGTTGCGTTCGTTGGTTTCGCCATATACTTTGTCGTAGTTGTGTTTGGTAACGTTATAATTACAAATTTTGATAATACGGTTCAATTCTTTTTCTTGAACGGAGATTTCTTGTCAAGTCGGATATTCTTCCTTTATCATGCCCAGCAAGTTGTCATATCTATACCAATTGGTGGTATAACTCTTGACTTCTATATATTGTTCTATTTGATTGTATTCGCCGCTTTCATAGGTTTCATGTCGATTGCGTATTTTATTTATCTGCGAAGTTACATATACGGAGACGAAGCCGAGCAAATAAAAAACAACAAAATTCAAAAAAGACTTGACCGCACAAGATTACTTGAGGATATGAACGGACGCGAAATAACAGAACCAGTAAACAAAATAGGAGGAATCATGTTAAAAATCACTAACTTCTCAAAAACATATGCAAGCGCAAAAAAGCCTGCAGTTGAAAACTTTAATCTCGAAGTAAAAGAAGGTGAGGTTTTTGGGTTCCTTGGTCTTAACGGTGCGGGGAAGAGTACGACTATTAAAAGTGTGGTGGGTATCCTTCCATTCACCGAAGGAACAATAGAAGTTAACGGCTTTGATATAAGCCGCCAACCGTTAGAAGCAAAAAAACTCATCGGTTATGTCCCAGACAATCACGCGGTATATGAGAAGTTAACTGGTCGTCAATATGTAAATTTTATTGCCGATATATATGGTGTAAGCCAAGAAGACAGGGATAAACGCGTAGTAGAAATTCTTGAGAAATTTAAACTCGAGGCAAGTTTTGATAACCTTATAAAAACTTATAGCCATGGTATGAAGCAGAAGATTACTATTATCGCCGCACTTGTACATTGTCCAAAGCTTTGGGTGTTGGACGAGCCATTAACTGGTCTTGACCCACAAAGTGCATTCGAAGTAAAAGAATATATGCAAGAACATGCAAGATCGGGAAACACAGTTTTCTTCAGCTCGCATATAATCGATGTCGTAGAAAAAATTTGTGACCGTGTTGCAATTATCTCGGGTGGAAAGCTTGTAGGTGTTTATGATATGAAAGAATTCGCAAAAACAGGACAATCACTTGAAAAAGTATTCCTTGAAAACTCGGTTCTAAATACAAGTGTGCCTGAGAAAAAAGTTAAAAAACAAAAAATTGCAAAAGAAGAAAAGCCTTCTGCTGATAAACCTAATAAGAAATCATTTAATCCTTTTAATCGTACAAAGAGTGAAAAAACCACAGACCAAGGTGGTGAAAAATGAGTGCGTTTACCCGAATAAAAAAACTTATATATTTACAACGCATTGAAAAGGTAAAAATCCTTAATTTTTCCAGTATTAAATCACTAATCCTGTCATTGGTTATAAAATTGGCAATTGTTACCGCAGTTGCTGTTGGTCTTACTTTTCTTCTTCGTTATGCAAATTCTATTACCGCATTTAATATAAGCGTCCATTTACTTTCATTTTTCCTTATTGCTTTTTGTACTATTACCTTTTTCGCCGCACTCTTTGGTTCTCTTAATACATTTTACGGGGCAAAGGATAACCAATTTCTTTTATCTCTTCCTGTTCAACCTGGTGAAGTTTTCTTTTCAAAACTTGTCCTTTTAATATTTCAACAAGTCATAAGCGGTATAATAATATTCACCCCATTGCTTTTAGGATTTGCATTCGGTGCAAATGGGGCATTCTTTCAGAACCTTACAATGGAAATAAACGTATACTTTTGGATTGGTGCCATACTTTTCTCTTTCTTGTTACCTTTGTTTATTACTCTGCTTGGCGTACTTGTTTCACTACCAGTCAAAATGCTTGTTGATTTTATCAAGAGAAGAAAAATACTTGTAATCATTTCATTTGTACTTATCTTTGCACTCTTTATATTTGTATTTAATTTCCTTGTAACCGCAGTTATGAACAGCATCAATTTCTTCAGCGAACTTGTTCTTCTTGCACATCATATTACTGTGTTCGTTGGCAATATTTCTAATGGGTCATTTTTATTCTTTCACCTTGCAAACAGCATGAATTCACCGTTTATGTTCCTTGCCGCTCTTATTATTATTGGCGCATCAGTAATTGTTGTTCTCCCTATATATTTCCTTATAAGACCTAATTATTTACGCATTGCCGTAGGTGGTGGTGAATCCAGAAAGAAACAAGCAAGAGACCGAGAAAACAAACGCCCAATCCGCAGCAAACGTCCACTCTTAAGTATCATTAACCGTGACATACAAATGCTTATGAATCATCCAGCATCGTTTTTTAATAACTTTACAGTATTGGTTGCTATGCCTTTTATTGTCTTGCTTGTTAATCGATTGTTTGGAATCCTTGAACTACGTGCAGAAGGCGGCGCCCTTTTGATAGGAATTAACGTCGCTATGATAAGTCTTTTCACACTTATCGGTAATAATTATTCTGCAACCGCAATTTCAAGAGAAGGCAGAAACCTTTACTTGGTAAAAACTTCACCAGTCTCGTTTAAAAAATACAGCTTTGCTAAAATAGTCACAAACTTTGCATTTTCAACATTCTTCCTTATATTTACCAGTTTAATTATTCTGTTTACAACCGAACTAAGTTTCATAAGCACTCTTGCTATATTCACCTATGTTTCAATCCTTAACCTTGGACATATTATCATGAGTCTTGAACGTGACCTTCGAAAAGCCGACACAGATTGGTACGATGAGAGTGAAATAAGAAAGAGCCGCAACATAGAATATTCTTTAACAACGGGTGCACTTGTTGGGCTTGTTTTCGGTGGGCTTGCATTTAAATTTTATCTTGTTACAAGTCTGACCATGGCATTCGTTTATCTATCAATTATCGCAGTATCATTTTTTGCTTGGAGGGCGTCAAGACTTTACGGTAGAATAGAATACTACATGGAAAAAATGTAGAGACTAGATAAACACAAGACAAAGGAGAAAAAATGAACAAGAAGTTACTTGCTTTTCTTATTGTGGTGCCGCTTGCAATTATTCTGGTAATCGGAATATTGTATGCCGCATTAACACAAAGGGACGTTGACATTCCTGTTGCAAGTGTTTCGTTCACATCAGACTATGTTAATTTGGATGTGACTGGGGCAACGGTTGCTGAACCTGTTACGTATCAGCTGGAATGGACATTCGGACCAAATAACGTCCGTCCTGCGCCATCCGTTGTATTCGAGGTAGTGGGCACACCACGTGCAAATATCTCTGTATCTGAAACTGGTTTAATTACCGCTTTTGAAGATCTTGGAGGAATGAGAAACCTTGATATAACACTTCGAATTTCTACTGTTGTTACAAACATTCACTCGGTTGTTCGTTCTGATCTTATTAACATTCATACTTTCTCGGAAACACCAGTTGGTATCACATTAAATACCAACCTTGAACTTGACCAAGCACAAACCAACCCTAACTTTACTATCGAAGGTTATACAACCATCGAAGGAAACGTTAATACGTTCTATCAATTTCTGGCTGCTGGTACCCCAATATCAATCAGCGTTTCATCATACGATGACCTTGAATATGATTTATATGGAAACACCTTTACTCCAAGAGAGCCTGGTATCTTTGAACTCGAAATCACACAAAATGGCACAACAACTGTACTTATATTCAACGCGGTTCACAGTATTACACTTGTAACACTTCCACCACAGTTGGCGGCACTTGGACAAGTTGACGAATATCTTGTCGGAACAGGTAACGAGTTCGTATTCAATTTCACAGCATTCAGCGGTCCTTTCATAATCACAAACCCAAATATCCGCGTCCTTGCAAGAGTTGGTACCACAGAAGAATTTACAACCGCAACATATTATGATGGTACATTCACAGTTTCAGATATTCTTGAATTTGAAATGGAGTATAGACAGGTACAGTTCCTTACATCTGGTCAAGTTGTAACACTACGTGTTGAATCAGCGCTTGACAGCACAATTGGAACACAATACATCTTCACAATTAACAATGGTTACAACGCAAATAACCATGAACAATTAGTCGAATTATTCAATGAATTCAGCGATTACAAACAAGACCTTATCAACATCACAAACAACATCGAAGCAGTCCTTCCAGCACATCTTATGCGTGGAAGCTATATGCGTGCAATGCACCAAGACGCAATTTGTCCAGACGCATCTGGTCACCACCGTGTTGGTTTTGACGCAATATACAGAAGAGGTACACAAGGCTTTGTTCTTAATGGTAACCACCACGAAATTTCTGCCCGTAACGTTCCACTACGTCATGCAGACAACCAAGTACAAAACTGGGATGGTACATGGCATGACCGTGACAGACACACAAATACTGCTCCTGCTATATTCCAATTCGGTCTTTATGCAAATGGTCCAGCACCATTCGGCAGACCAGGCGGCGGACATTGGAACTGGAGTGATGACCCAAACGTCAACCAATATCACCCAGCAAACTTTATGGAAGAACAACGCGCACGTATGCTTGAATTCTATACACAAGCCGCAAATAACAGACAAGTAATCAACAACCTTGTACTTGTTGGAAATACCGAGAACTGGCACATGGACGGGGGAGACTTCCTTGGCTTCCGTGGTATTAATGGAATTGCTCCTGCTACAAGTAACTTTGAATTGAACAATGTTGACATTTCTGGTATGCAATTTGGTATCCGTGTTCTTCAAAGAGCATTCGAAGCACTCCTTGACAATGTAACAGTACATAATTGTTCAGGTTACGGTATGTACCTTCACCGTGTTACTGCGGTAACTATCCGAAACACAACATGGAGAAATCTTGGACATGCCGCAATCTTTATTAACCCAGCACACAGCAGCCTTCTTGTCGACAGCGTCACACCAAATGGCGAGGAATTCACACTTGACCGACCAATATGGGATGGCATAAATAACAATAATAATCCTGCATTCGGACCATTGCCTGAACTTAACGGTAACCCTGTCCGAATTGAAGGAACATTCTTGCTTGATAACTGGCATGCTGGTAATAACCCGTTTATTCAACTTGGTAATGCTGCTATGGCTATGTTGCCGACCCAGGTTAAAACAACTGTCTTTGCAACGCTTGGAACAAATGCAACGTTGATGCTTCGTAATATGCCTACCGCTGCTCCTGAGCATCTTGCCGCATCCGAGTTTAACTTTGGAATTATGATGGCGGCTAACTATGGTCCTACCGAGCACCACATGCGTCCAATGAACCAACTTATTTTCGAGGATGCTTTATATGCAAACACAACAAACCACAACCCAACATTGTTCTGGCAAATGGTTGCATCAGGAAACCCAGCCGTGCCTGCACCAATGCGTGTTCCATTCAACACAACAAACTTCGAGATTTCAAAAGCTATTGTTTCTCAAGACGAAGCCGTAACATCATCACTTGTTGCCGCATCGGTTAACCTCTCAAGAGCGGGTATGCCATTCCTTGACTGGCTCAGCTTCTTTTACCTTGGTGTTAACCCAGACGCAGTCTCGGCGTCAAGCGCACCGCTTAGTCACGATATTACCGAAGACTTCTTCTACGCAACAACATTCAAGTCAACACCATCATCAAGAAATTACTAGACAATATAAAAGAGGCAGATGCCTCTTTTTATTTTGCTTCTTCGGACGACCTATCACCAAATCCCGAATATGACTCGCCATGACGTTTTCGCAGCTTTTTTATATTAATCTCTGCCGCTTCTTGCATTGAGAATCCAAGCTTTTCACAAAGGGCAGCAATATACCACATAACGTCACCAAGTTCTTTCTTGATACCATCTACATCAAGCTCTTTACTATTGTTAAGCCATTTCTTGACCTTTTCGGCAACTTCGCCCGCTTCGCCAACCATGCCAAGTGTCCCGTATGAAAGTCCAAGTTTCATATCATCCCAATGGTCACCCATAGTCTTGGCACATTCATATTGATATTCTTCAAATGTTTTAATTTCCATAAAAATTCCTTATTTCTTGTCCTTTAATCTGTTTATTGTACGTTTAATTTTTTCATCACATATTTTACATATTTCTTCTTCACCAAATATATGTGCCATTTGGTGTACACAATTTAATACATCAGCGACTTCTTCCTTTATGTGTTCCAAATACTCTTGTTCTCGTCCAACATGATATTCTGGTTTTCTTTTCATTCTCTTGTACTTTATTAATGCTTGGGTTAATTCTGCCATTTCTTCGATACATACTTCAATCTGGGCATCCTCGCCCCATTCATCTAACATTTGCTTGAATTCTTCTTTATAATCCATTAAAAGACCTCGTCCCCTGGAACTTCTTTCTTTATTTCTGGCTTTTCTTGTTTTGGCTCTTCTTCTTTCTTTCCTTCCATTTTCGCACGAACTTTTGTTAAAAGCTCTTCACGTAATGAAAGATTGGTTTCAAGGTTTTCTTTTACTTTTTCACGACCCTGTCCAATCTTGTCGCCGTTATAGCTGAACCATGCTCCGCTCTTTTCCACCAATCCATAATTTAGTGCAAGGTCTAATATACATCCTTCCTGAGAAATTCCTTTTCCAAACATGATTTCAAATTCCACAACTTTGAAAGGAGGGGCAAGTTTGTTTTTAACAACTTTTACCTTTGTTTTATTTCCAATAAAGTTTTTCGTCCCATCTGTTGTCGCATCAATAGAACCAATACGACGTATGTCAAGACGTACCGATGCATAGAATTTCAATGCCTTTCCACCTGTTGTGGTCTCTGGACTTTGCCCTGGCATCAAATTTCCAATCTTTTCACGAAGTTGGTTAATAAACATTATTGCACAATCAGTTTTCGCGGCAATAGGGGTTAATTTACGAAGTGCTTGGCTCATAAGACGTGCTTGTAATCCAACATGTGTGTCTCCAATGTCACCTTCGATTTCTTGACGTGGAGTAAGTGCGGCAACCGAGTCAACTACAACAAGGTCAATTACGCCACTTGATATTAATTTTTCAACTATGTCAAGACCCTGATCTCCAGAGTCTGGTTGTGACACTATAAGGTCTTGCAAGCGCACTCCAAGCTTTTCTGCGTATATTGGGTCAAGAGCATGCTCGGCATCAATAAACGCGCATTTAAGACCCATTTTCTGGGCTTCTGCGACTATGTGAAGAGAAACTGTTGTTTTACCACTACTCTCGGGCCCATATATCTCGGTAATACGTCCGCGGGGAATTCCGCCTATTCCAAGTGCGTGATCCAATACAAGACATCCTGTTGGTATTACGTTAACATTTCTAATAACTGGACCATCACTCATTCTCATAATTGCGCCTTTACCATATACCTTTTCAATCATTGCAAGTGCGGCATTAAGTGCTTTTTCCTTTTCACTTTCTTTTGCTGGCTTTTCATTTGCTACTGCCATATTTAAATTCTCCTTATATAATAAAAATATTACCATATATCAACAACAAGAGCAATTGATATATACCTTTTTAATTCTAAATGAATATGCTTATTACGCATAAATCCCAACCAAATAAACAGTATAAAGAAGTTATTAAATATTAATCTTATTATTAAGCATCGGGGATATGTGGATATCTTATAAAAACTTGCGTATTTATCTTCTTATAAAACAAAAAACATACAATATATTGTGTATTCTATAACACAGACCATGTGGAAATCTAATATAAATTTAGTAAATATTTTTCTACATAATACACAAAATAGGAGTATGAAAATTAACTTTAACAAAATCTTAGCAAAATTAATGGAGCAAAATAAAATTAATCAACTCCAATTGGCGGCTCTTCTTGGGGTGCGTCAATCACAAGTAAGTAATTGGTTAAACGGGAAAAGCCTTCCTGGTTATTATTCTATACGAATGATTTGCACAAAACTTAATGTAAGTGCGGACACATTACTTGAAATTGAATAAATAGTCAAATATAAAAATGACAAGAAGAATAGAAAATAAATATTCCAAATACATGTTTGGGTATTTGACTTATGAACAGTCATATTATAAACTTGATTATAATGAAAAAAAGAAAAATAGTAGTAATAGGTGCTGTCGGTGGGGCTGGCAAAAACACCGTCGTAAAGGGACTCGTAGAAAAATATCCAGATGTATACCTTAAATTCCCAAGTGTGGCAAGTCGTGAAATGCGTCCAAACGAAACACAAGGTGACCCATATATTTTTGTATCAGAAAAAGAATTTGAAAGAATGATTAAATTCGGTGATGTTATGGAATATACAACGATGCATGGTTCGTACAGAGGAATGAGTGGAAAGATAATAGACGAATATGGTAAATCGGGAAAAGTTCTTTTAAACGATTGTGACTATATTGGAGTAAAAACTTTAAAGAAAAAATATAAAGACTGTGTAACTGCGATTTTTCTTGATGTATCAAAAACCGAACTTGAAAAAAGAATGCGTGAACGTCCTGGAACAACACAAGAATTCATAGACTTTAGATTGGGGAATTACGACAAAGAATATCAAACAATAAAATACTATGACCATGTTGTGCCAAACGATGACCTTGAAAAGTGTCTAGAACAAATTCACAAAATAGTAACAGCAAAGCATAAATAACTGCATGAGCAAAAATGTTGAAAATTCAACTAAGTCAAACTTGACACTTGAAAACAGACAATCATTGTCGATAACAGGAATTAAAAAAATACGTACAACAGAACCAGCACAAGTTGTCGCCGATTTAGATAATTGTACTATTGTAGTAAATGGTAATAATCTTTCAATCGAGAACTTGTCGGTCAAAGAAGGCAATCTTGATATTGTCGGGTCAATTACTTCTATAAGATACGTAACAAGTATAAATAAAAGATGGAGCTTCAAAAATATATTTCGCTAGATAATGCCATATACATAGGAAATGAATTTTGTGCTGTTACAATTGTTGAAATTTTTGGCTCTTGTGTTTTGTATTGTACTTTGTACTTATTGTTTTAAAACATATCTAAAGCTTGAAAAGAAACGACTTCGATTTTTATATGATATAGCGGTTACATTTGTAATTTTTAGTATATTAATCTTTTTCAAAGTTAACTTTACGTGATTGCACGTTTCGCAAAGCGAAAGTATAGCTAGTCTAACCATTTGCAATACGGAGCGAAGCGAAGTATAATGCCAATATGAACCAAAGCATTAACTCACTTTATCGTAAATACCGACCAACAAAGTTTTCTGAAATCGTAGGGCAACAGCATATTGTTAAAACATTACAAAATCAAATAAAGAATGATTCTGTTAATCATGCTTATTTATTTTATGGAACGCGTGGTACAGGAAAAACAACAATTGCAAAAATATTGGCGCGTTCGCTTGCCGAGCCAACCGATATTTTTGAATTGGATGCGGCAAGTTATAACAGCGTCGACAATGTCCGTGAAATAATAGAGAAAACAAAATATCCACCGTCATTTTCAAAGTACAAGGTTTATATAATTGACGAGGTCCACATGTTCTCAGGAGCAGCATTTAATGCATTCTTGAAAACACTAGAAGAACCACCATCACACATAATTTTTATTCTTTGTACAACCGAGCCACATAAATTACCGCAAACAATTTTAAGCCGAGTTCTGCGGTTTGATTTTCGTCCAATTTCTAATATTGAACTTGAAAAACATCTTGCTGGAATATTGAAAAAAGAAGGCATCGAGTACGAAGATAGCGCAATAAAAATGATTATAAACGAAGGACGAGGTAGTGTAAGAGATAGCTTGAGCCTTGCCGAGTCCGTACTTGCGTTCGATAAAAAGGTTACACAGGTTAACGTTGAACAAGTACTCGGAAAAGTTAACAGCGGGACAATACAAGCACTTATAAAATCAGTTCTTGAAAAGAACATAGACCAAACAATGAAAACAACAGAACAGATTCTTTCGGGAGGAAACAACGTTATTTCAATATTACAAGACGTACTGCGTGAAATAAAATCTGAATTTATAAAAACCAAAAACAATGAACTTGTAAAAATATATAAAATATTTGCAGACATTGAAATGAATCTTAAAACATCTGTAGACCCAAAAACCATGTTCGAGGGTGCATGTTTAATAGCAATCGCGGGGTAGTAATGAACGAAGAATTTGACATAGTTTCATTGACCCCCGACATGTCCGAAATATGGGGAAACATATTGCAAAAAATTCGCTCGGGCGGTGATATTGGGCTGTATGCTGTGTGTACCGAACAAGTAAAGGTTGAATTCGGACAAGAAGAAATAATATTAATGGTTTCAAGTGAAAGCATGCACACTTTTTTATTAAAATATAAACCAAAATTTGACGATATAACTGGTAATGCTGATCTTGTCCGAATTCATTTTGGCAAAAGGCGAGAAAATAAAAAAACACAAAAACTAAAAGAAATATTTGGAGACATGTTAAAAATTATTTAAGTCCTTTATCTACAAATGCAAAATGGTCATTTTTTATTTTTACTGTGCGACTTTTCTCGCATGCTTCCAATTTGCCTTTGAAAAAAACTTTTGCTGTGTGCTCTTCGGTGCTGCCGTCCTTTGTATATGTTATTTCAAAGAAATTAAAACCAAGGATGTTTAAAAACGGATTTATATAAAATAACTTGTTATTTACATAAACAATCCCAATAAAGATAAAGGTAAAAATGAAAATTGCAAGCATACTTGCTTTGCTCAAATCAAATCCGAGACTGAATAGAATAAAAATCGAAATATAGCCAAGGAAATGATGGTCGGTAACGTTTCTGCAATCTTTTATATAAACTTTACTTGTCTTGATGTTTGACCATTTTACATTCCAAACAAGCCCGATAATCCCCAATCCAACCAATATAACAAAGAACAAAATCTCAAACTTTACAAAACGTGTAAATTCACCATCATTAAAAATAAGATCGGATAAAATTTTTACAAGAATCAAAAAATACATAGGCACAAAAGCACTAATGTACAACAGTATATTCTTTACAAGATTAACCATTATCTTAGTATGCATAAAGCAAAAAATTGTATGCATTGCATATGGTCCTGCATTCTTACTTTTAAATTACGAAAATAAATGCTACACTACAAGTAGAAAAAGGAGAAACATAGATGAAAGGAAAAAACTTTGGCGGGAACGCCCAAATGCAACAAATGATGCGCCAAGCCGAGGAAATGAAAAAACAGCTTGATCGTGCAAAAGAAGACCTTGCCGAAACATTAATAGAATCATCAAGCGGTGGCGGAATGGTCACGGTAGAAATGAGCGGAGCATATGAATTACTTAATATAAAAATTAAACCCGAAGCGGTAGATCCAGACGATGTCGAAATGATGGAAGACCTTGTAATTGCTGCAATAAACGAGGCTTTGTCACAAGTAACAAAATTACGCGATGAAACACTTCCACTTTGAATAAAGGATAAAAAATGAATAAACAACTTGCAGACTTGTTGTATCCGACAATTAGTAAATCGGTCGAAGATTACCTTGAAATATATCCACCACGAAAAACACCAGCATTTCGTTATGCGCCGTCTCCGACTGGATTTTTGCATATTGGTGGGGTGGGAACATCACTTGTTAATCGAATGCTTGCAAATTCTATGAAAGGCATTGTATTTTTGCGAATAGAAGATACCGACCAAAAACGTGAGGTAGAAGGTGCAACTGAAAAACTTGTAGAGGGACTTGCTGGATTTGGAATTAATTTCGAAGAGGGATTTGACGGCAAGAAACATTTTGGCAAGTACGCCCCATATCGACAAAGTGAAAGGGTGGATATTTATCATGCATTTGCAAAAAGGCTTGTCGAACATGGGCAAGCGTATCCATGTTTTTGTACAAGCGAAGAATTAACCGAAATAAGAGAGACCCAAACATCAAAAAAAGAAAACCCAGGTTATTACGGCAAGTATGTAAAATGCTCTAAGCTGAGTTTAAATGATATAGAAAAGAAAATAAGTAAAAAAATGCCATGGGTTTTGCGCTTAAACCCAAAAACAAATGGTAACGAGAGAATAGAATGGATAGATAATATAAGGGGAAAATGTTCTCTTCCAGCAATCGTAAATAATCCAGTAATAATAAAATCAGACGGCATTCCACCATATAACTTTGCCCATGTGGTAGATGATCTTTTAATGCGTACATCACATGTCGTCCGTGGTGAAGAATGGTTTCCATCAACCGCCGAACATATCCAAATATGGCGTGCATTGAACCTTGGCGAACAAACACCATGGACATATTCACATCCTCCTGTTATATGCATGGAGGAAGACGGAAAAAAACGTAAATTATCAAAAAGAAAAGACAAATTTGCACTTGCCGAAAATATATTGGGCGAAGGGTATCCACGTGATGCCGTAATTGAATACTTGCTTTCATTATATAACACCGATTTTGAAATGTGGCGAATTGCTAATCTGTCCGAGCCAATATCGTCTTTTAATTTCCGATTTGAGAAAATCGGTACAAACTCGCCGCTTTTTGATGAGAACAAGCTGAATCATATATCACGAGAAATAATTGCAAAGAAAACGTGTTCTCAAATTAATAAAGAAATTGAACAATACTTTAAGTCCAGAGAAGATGAGCAAAGCAAAACCATTTTCACAAACCTAGATAAAATAAGACAAATTCTTGCCCTTGAACGTGAAACGCCAAAACCAAGAAAAGATATCGTTAAATATGGCGAGATATATGAAGTATTCGAATACCTGTTCAAAGCACCAAAAAAATTAACCGATGAAAAAGAAAAACAAGTGGCTGAGGGATATGCAAAAGTATACACTCACCAAGATTCGCGTGAACAATGGTTTGAACGAATAAAGGAACTTTGTACCAAACTCGGATACGCCGCGAATATGAAAGATTTTAAAACAAATCCTGATGCATATCAGGGAAGCATAGGTGATTTTACACAAGTTATAAGACGTGCAATTACTGGACGTGATAATACTCCTGACATGTATCAAATCATGCAAATTTTGGGAGAGAATGAAGTAATGAAAAGATTGTCTTAGAAACTTCGTTGTCTTTGAATTTCATATAAAATCATCGCGGTAGCATTTGCAACATTAAGGCTGTTTGTTTTGCCGTGCATAGGAATGGTTATAACTTCGTCAGAGATTTTTTTGGTAAGCTGGGATACCCCTGTGTCCTCGCCACCCATGACAATTCCCACCCGTCCTTTTAAATTAATTTTGGATACATTCTTGCCGTTCATGTCCGATGCATATATCCAAAAATTATTTTGTTTTAGTGTTTCGATTGTTTGGTTTATATTTGTTACTTTACAAACACGCATGTGGGAAATAGCACCCATAGATACACGTGTTACCGTTTCATTGACCTGGGCACTACGATTTTTTGGAATGATTATTGCGTCCACACCCATACATTCGGCTGTGCGTACAATGTTACCCAAGTTATGTGGATCTTCTACACCATCAAGTATAAGGATAGTTCCATTTTCTTTGTTCTTGAGTAATGAAAAAATTTGATCAAGGTCGTGGTATTTATAATCACTTGTAAAAGCGATAAAACCTTGGTGATTTCGCGTTTGGGAAAGTTTATCTAATGCCGCTTTTTCAACAAATTGATATTTGTGTCCAGAATTTTTAATTTTTGAAATAAACGCATTGTCCGTTGTGTTTTTTGCGATTAATATTTTTTCGATTGTTATACTCGGGTTACCAAGTACTTCTGCTATTGCATTTTTGCCTTCAATTAACATTATAATGTCATCCCCCTAATCATTGCTTGTTGAATTAATTCTTGGATGCGTTCAAGATTTTTTACAAGGTACAAATATCCGATAATAGCCTCCAGCGCGGTTGCCTTTTTATATTCGGCAAGCGTTGCACTTTTTGGAATAGTATTGACCTTTTTATTAATTGCTCTGCGAGCTATGTCGGCTTCGACCTCGTCAAGGCAATCGTATATTAAATCATAAAAGATACTCTGTTGTTTTGCATTAACAACCTTTGCAACTTCTTTATGAATGCGGTCGACTTTTATGTCGTGATTCTTCACAATATTATCACGCATAAACAATGTCATTACGGCATCACCCAAACTTGCAAGTGCCAATGGGTTTTTGTTCGCGTATTCGCGTTTTTCTTGTTCTGTCATAGTTCAATTATACAATAACTTTCATTTTCCAACTATTACTTCTCATTTAATAGAATATGGAATTTATTAAATTAATTTTTGAACACACAGGAACTCTTGTAATAAATAACGAAGTGACCGTTACCGAATTTCCATATTCAATGAATTGGTTTGATGGTGCCGATTTGGTTGTAGATACTTTGCAAGAACGATTTGTATTTAATACACAAAGTACATTACCAAATGACACATGTCGCATATTTGAAATTAACCCAAATCATTATGTTATACGTATCGAAAAAAAGGCAGCCGAACGTATACTACAGGTTACACATGCAAGTACACACTTTATTTTTCCAAAGCGGTATATTGTTGAAATTGGGCAAGGCAATGATACAAGCTTTTTCACAATATATACAAACAAGGAAAATCGATTCGCGGTTGACCTTGGTGTAAAGATTAATAACCCAAATGTTGTCCTTGAAAATAATAAAATTGTTATAAAGGACGAACTTTTATCATTTGCATTTGATCCATCGAGTAACACCGTTACATGGCACAGACGTTATTTTAAATCGGGTACGCCAATACCGTTTGTATTCTTGCAATATCTTCAAAATGGTGAATATAGCAAAGCACGTTCTATGCTTGCATTTAATATTGATGAACAAGGTCTGGAAAAATATTTTGGAAAGTTTGAAATCTTGCTTAATAATTATTTGCAAGACGAAAATATATTCTCGATTATCCAAGGTAAAAAAGTTAAAAATCTTCGATTTGAAATAGAGGGTGCCATGATTCAAAATGTAGAATGAACTTATAAAAACAAATCATCTGCAAACACTAGTACGAAGTGATTAAAAAAGCATTCGGCAAAGTTAAAAAACAAGGATTTGTAACAGGCGCACTTACATTGGCTGCGGCAGGCATTCTTTGTCGTATCATTGGCATAGGCTTTCGAATTCCGTTTGCAAACATTGTTGGAAATTATGGTATGGGTCTGTACCAGATGGTTTTTCCGTTATATGCGCTTTTATTGATTTTATCAAGTGCTGGGATTCCTATTGCTATATCAAAAATGGTGGCACGTACGAATACAGATACAGAAGACAAGGGTAAAGCATATGAACCAAAGAAAATACTTCTGAATGCAATAATATTACTTGGATTTATTGGGTTTATAATTTCAACTGCATTTTTAATTTTTGCAAGACAAATAGCATCTCTGCAAGGCAATCCAGATGTTGGAAAAATATATCTTGTAATTGCACCCGCCGTATTTCTTGTATGTCTTATAAGTGCGTTCCGTGGATATTTCCAAGGTCTTGGTAATATGATCCCAACCGCAGTTTCACAAATCGTCGAACAAACGGTCAAGGTTGGAATTGCAATTACACTTGCAATTTTATTATATCCGCGCGGAGTTGAATGGGCGGTTTTTGGTGCCATTGCCGCAATTACTTTAAGTGAGATTGTTGGACTCTTGACTCTTATAACAATTTTCATTTTTCATAAAAGAAAACAGAACAAGCCAGAAAAAACCAAAACAAATAAACTAAAAAACGGAATCTCTTTCCCACTTATGTGGGAGATTTTAAAAAAATCTTTACCAATTACAGCAATGGCATCTATATTTCCATTGATACTTGTTTTCGATAGTATGGTGGTAATAAAGATGCTTGAATATGGGGGAGCATCTAAACATGTTGCAACCCAATTATATGGCATCTCAAGTGGCACGGTACATACATTAATTAACATGCCAGCAATCCTTGGTATTGCAATTGGAACCGCAGTTGTTCCCATGACGGCACGATTATTAAAACAAAATAAAACAGACGAGGTCCGTGAGAAATTTGCACTTGCTGTGAAAATGATATATGTTATCGCAATTTTCTTTGCGTTATTTTATATAGTCTTTGGACGTGAAATAATTACATTATTATACGAACGTGCGTTCAAAGATAACCCAGACCAATTGCAAATTGCAACACGATTACTGAAGATTGAATCGGTTATGATTTTGCTTATGGGTATGTCCCAGGTCTTCACAAGCATGTTACAAGGTGCAGGACGTGCAAAGTTCCCACTTATATCACTTGCAATAGGTGGTGCAGTAAAAGTGGCTTTCAGTTTAATTTTCATAAGAACAGGACTTGGAATATATGCCGTATCCATAGGTAACGTTTTATGTTTTGCAATTGCATTTACTTTGAATGCAATCTTTGCAATAAAATTCCTTAAGATAAAAATTTCTTTAAGATGGAGAACACTAAAATTATTTGCACTCCTTGTATTGCACGTTGGAATATTAATCGTACTCGTCTATTTATTGCCAAGTGGAAAGTTCTGGATAGTAATTGGCGGGATAATTGGTTTCATTGCATATGCCACATTTGTTTTCTGTTTAAGAATCTTTCAAAAGGGTAAAAATCTAATTAAGGTTGAGAAAGAGTCCACCTAAAAAGGAGATTTATCTTATATGAAAAAAGCAGATTTCGTAGCAAAATTGTCAAAAAAAATTAAGAAAACACGTAAAGAAACAAACATGATAGTCGACGAAATTTCCGAACTTATAACACAAACGTTAAAGAGAGGGGACGAGGTAGGTCTGCCGCTTGGTAAATTTCAATTAAAAAAACGCAGCAGCAGAATAGGTTTCAATCCACGTACAAAACAACAAATGGCAATAGCTCCAAAGGTTATACCAGCATTCAAACCAAGCAAAAAATTTAAAGAAGCCGTGCTTGAATAATTTAAAAAATCATTATCTAAAAGGAAAATATAATGGAACAACCATCATGCAAAATTACAACATTTCCATCACCCACTCATCTAAGTGATGATGACATAATTAATCTTATAATGGGTGTGGCTCGCATGTTGCGTAATTATGCGTCCGAGGAACAAATTTTGCGAGTCTTGGAAAAATTGGAAGAAAACGGCATTAGCCTTATATAATATTAATTTCTTTATCTTTTGATGGTTTAACTCTGGCAATGGTTACAATACTCACCATTTTCGCACCAGCCCGCTTTAATATACGCGCACATTCATTTGCGGTGGCTCCGCTTGTTAAAACATCATCGACAAGAATAATTCTTTTGTCCTTTACCTGTTCGGTGTCAATTACCGAATAACTGTCCTTCTGATTATCAAGCCGCTCTTCATGTGACATGTTCACTTGGGGGGCGGTATTTTTGATTTTTACCAAGATATTTTCCATAACAGGAATTTCTATTAAACTTCCAACATCGCGTGCAAGAATCATTGCTTGGTTAAATCCACGTTCGCGTTCTCGCCCCTTGGATAAGGGTATGGGTATGACAACATCATAGGATTTATCCAAAACCGAAACCATCAATGGTGCAAATAATTTAGCAACAAGTCCTTCGTTTGCATATTTAAGTTTTAAAATAATGTCACTTAGTGGTGGGGCATAATAAAATGGTGAATAGATATAACTAACTTTAACCGCTTTTGAGTTAGGAGCAATTTTCTTAGAAAGTGCAAGTTGCCCGCTTGCTCGTGCAGGATTACAAACAATAAATTTTTCAAAGCAAACATCACAAATATATGAATGTTTTGAAACATTAATTTCGCCATCACATGCAAGACATGTAAAATGTGGGAATAAAAAATTCACAATCTTTTTCATTTGTTATACAAATTATCTCATGTGTACTTTGCATAAGTCAAATTTTAAATCACGTAAATCGTGGAGGTTGATAAGGATTAAATATAGTGAAATAACTGTCCAATGTAAGCAATGTTGCTGTCATAAATAAGCCTAAGAATGCGATTGAAAGAGCAAATGTTGTAATTCCATATCCAACTTTCTTTTTCCCGCCAAGAGAATAACTTTTAATAGAAAAAAGAATTGCAACAATAAAGAAAACACCTGGGACATAAACGGCAGGAATAACATAAGGAAAGTTCGGACTGTATAACCCAGTAATTTGGTAAATAACCAATTTAATCATCAAAAATAAAATAGGCAAAATAAACCCAGAAATACTGAGAACCAACGCTGGTATCAAAAACCGATTACGCTTTGTTTTCTTGGGCATGACAATGTATATGCTTTCCAAATCACTTAATTTAAACTAAACTATTAAATATGAAAACCCAACTTATTTACGAACGCAACTATCACAAGGCGGCGACCATAATAAAAGAAGGCGGGCTTGTTGGCTTTCGTACTGAGACGGTATATGGTCTTGGTGCAGATGCAACAAACGCAGATGCAGTTGGTAAAATATTCACGGCAAAAGGCCGTCCGTCGGACAATCCGCTCATCGTGCATTTTTATTCAATTGGACATCTTGAACAATACTTTACATTGGATACACAGACAAAATTAATATTGTCATCTATAAAAAAATCGCTGACAATTATACTTCCATTTCCAAATGATTCAAAGATATCACGGGCTGTGCTAGGAACCGAGAGTAGATCAATAGCCGTGCGAATACCATCGTGTAAATTCACAAGAAAGTTCATTCAAAGTGCCAACACACCAATCGCGGCACCAAGTGCTAATACGTCAACGCGTCCAAGCCCAACAAGATGGCAAGACGTATACGCAGATCTTGATGGTAAAATTAATGCAGTTATAATGGGTCGACAAACGCAAATAGGTCTTGAAAGCACGGTTATTAAAGTAATAGAGGGCGAGATAAAAATTCTTCGTCACGGTGGTATAACACCCGAATATATATCAAAGAAAACTGGGTTAAATGTGACTTATGCAGACAACATTCAAGTCTTAAAAGAAAGCCCAGGAACCCGTCACAAGCACTATGCACCAAGCGTACCCTTGTTTACAAGCGATTGTCATACTAAAACTCTCTCCTATATAAAGGACAAAAATGCCGTAATATTGTGCCGCAACCAAAACAAAAATTTATATTTTAATGCAAAGGTTATAACGCTTGGAAATGATGGAAAATGTGTTGGAAAAAATCTTTACAAAGCATTGCGAGAATCCGAGAAAGTTGCCGAAGTTGCAATAATAGAATCAATGCCACAAACATCCGAATTCGCAACAATAAATGAAAGAATAAGAAAAGCATCACAGGGTAATTGCATATAAATTGCAATGAAGCAAATTTTAAAATCTTATCTTGAACATATCTGTGGAGCAGAACATGTGTTCGAGGATTTTCCTCTTGCAGGTCAAACAACATTTAAAATAGGGGGCAAAGCCAAGTTTTTTGTCGCGGTGCAAAGCAAAGAAATACTATTCAAATTAATAAGTGCACTTAAATATATAGAAGAAAAATACTTTGTAATAGGAAATGGATCAAATTTACTTGTAAGTGACAAGGGATATGATGGGGTTGTAATAAAACTTGGATTTGCCGAAATTATTGAAAATGGGCAATTTGTATACGCCGATGCGGGGGTAATATTGTCTCGCGTTACGGCGTTTGCACGAAGCCACGAACTTGGAGGACTTGAATGGACGGTAGGAATCCCAGCCACCGTTGGAGGGGCAACATATATGAATGCGGGTGCGCATGGTCATCAAATATCCGATTCAATAGTTTGTGTGGACGTACTTATCGATGACGAGTTTAAAACGATAGAATCAACCCAGCTAAAATTTGATTACCGCAAGAGCATATTTCAAAAAAATAAAAACTGGATAATACTGGGTGCTTATTTCTATTTTAAAAAAGAAAAAAAACAAACAATCGAACGGAAGGAAAGCGAATATAAAAAGAAGCGTATCAACCATCCAATTGAACCAAGTGCGGGAAGTACATTTAAAAAACCGCATGAAGAGTTCTATGTAGGAAAGGTTATCGACGAGCTTGGGTTAAAAGGCAAGGAAATTGGTGGCGCACAAATAAGTAAAAAGCATGCTGGGTTTATTGTGAACAAGGGTGGGGCAACATGCCACGATGTTGAAAAACTAATATCACTTGTCCGAAAAGAAGTATACAAGATTCATGGGGTTAAACTAAAACTGGAATACGAAAAATTAAAATAAATGCTATAATCAATCAATGAACCCACTTCTTATTAAATATAATGAAACGTTGATTGAGCGAAATTGCGTTGTGAACCTTACTGGTCACAAGACATTGGAAGAAAGCCTAAAAAACAATGTAATGGACAGCATGCTTTTTAATGATGTAATTGCACCATTTATGAAAGAGAATGCATCTGTTCTTGACATGGGTTCTGGTGGAGGGTGTCCAGCGATTCCATTAAAAATTTCATTTCCGCAAATAAAGATGACAATGGTTGATAGCGTTCGTAAAAAAACCGATTTTTTAAACGAAACTGTAACAGAACTAGGTCTTGAAAATACAACAGCAATTCATACACGTATAGAGGAATTTTGTACAGCCCACAGAGAAAGATTCGACATAGTGACCGCACGTGCGGTTGCATCGCTTAACATTCTTTTGGAGTATGGTTTACCGCTTTTACGTGTTGGTGGTTATATGTTTGCATTCAAGGGAAGTAGTGTCGACGAGGAAATAAAAGCGGCGACAAATGCGTTGCAAATTCTTGGTGGCGAAATCGTGCAAATAGAAACGGCAAATCTTGACAAAGAAATTATACGAACATTGGTTATAATTAAAAAAATAAAACCAACAAATAAAAAATATCCACGTGCAAAAAATCAACCAAGAACTAACCCAATAATTTAGTAGATTTTTTAAAATAAAAGTGTAATAATATGTCATAAGGTCTTGGGGGACTGCGATGGCAAACGCTATACGAACGGCTCTTGAATGGTGTGGTAATAATCCAAACGTTTTGTTTTGGGTTATTTTACCTAGTGCCCTGATATTTCTGTGGGCACTTTGGAAAGTCTTCTTTTTGGCAAAAGTTCGCGCGGTCGACACACAAACCATATTAAATCTTGCAAGCTATCAAACAATCGGTATGACAAAAGGCGACAGCGCCGAGGAACGCATAAAAAATTATGTAACAATACTTGGACAAGAACCGAATGTTATAAAGCTTATAATGTATAAATATGTCCTTAGTCATTTTAATTTTAATAACATACTTGGATACCTTACATATCGCCAATACATAAAAGTAGGAAGGACAAGCAAACGAAGAAGTCTCTACACAGACCAATTTATGTTCAGCATAGTTGTATTCATCGCCATAGTTTGGGGATGTCTTGTATCATTTTCTTGGTCAACCAATGGATTCCACCAGATAACAGAAAATGGAAGACTTACATCAGAAACGATAAGCTCTATCATAATCATATCAATAATACTTGCATTCTTTATTGCAAGCATCTTGTTATTAATTCTTTACAGAATCTCTGTCCGAAATTATAAAATTCAATTACTAAACCATTTGCAATCAACTGCACCAGCATTCTTTGCAGATATTGAATCAATGTACGAAGAATTTGCACTTGCAATTATTGGTTTGGGTGTATCAGAAAAAGAAGCACTTAGAATAAAAAAAGCAATTGTAAAAGAAGGCGGACAATTCCGCCAAGCCTATATCGACAAATACGAAAATGTAATAATAAGCGAACAAGAACTAGAAGAAGCTACAATCGTACAAGAACTCGAACCCCAGATTGAAGAGCCAATCCAAGAGCCCGAGCCTGTGCAAATAGTAGAAGAAGTAATTGTTGAACAACCGCAGCCACAACCAGAGCCAATCCAAGAACCAGTATACATTCAACCCGAGCCAGTAATGATGCAACAACCCGAACTAATCCAACCAATAATCCAAGAACCAGTCCAAATGATAGAACCAATACAACCAGTATACATAGTCACACAACCTGAACCGCAATATATCCAACCACAATACATCCAGCCCGAGCCTGTAATAATCCAAAGACCTGAGCCAATTATTATTCAACCAGTCCAGCCAGTCATCATCCAACAACCCGAGCCTATTCAACCACCTATTGTACATCAACCAATTCAAGAACCAGTTCCAGTCCAGCCACAGCCCGAACCTGTTGCTGTCACTACAAAACCAAACCCAGAGATGGATGAAATCTTTGAAAAATTCAAAGATGTTCCATACGAAAAGCCAGCATATGTATTTAACTCGGGTGATAATGCAAAAGAATTTGCACGTCTTTTATCGGGTAACAAAGAAGCAGAAGGTCAGGAAGACATAGTTGATAAAATAGTCAAACGGCTTAAAGAAGATTTTGAACCAGTCGACAAGAAAGAACCCGTGCAAGAAAAAAAACCAGAAGTGATTCCAGAACCAAAGATAGAAGAGCCAAAAGAAATTGAAAAGGTCGAGGAACCAAAACCAATTGAACCAGAGCCAGTAATTGAAACGGTAAAACAGCCCGAACCAGAACCAATTAAAGAAGACCCAGCAAAAGTATCAAAGAAACCTGAGAAGCCAACTCCACCAAAACCAAAAAGACTTGGACCAAAAATTACTGCACGGACGACTGTTGAACTTTAATAAAAAAGAGGTGAAAAGCCTCTTTTTTTAATGACCTAAGAAAAATCGGTTGCCTTTTTTAATAACCTACTTATTTAATTTCTTTTTCATATAAACACGTGATTCAGCAAATTGAAGCGCCTTTGTAAATTTATCCGTATACTTGTATTCTTTTGCCGTAACCTCGTCAAACCCAAGTTTTTCATATGCACGTACCGCCGATGGGGTAATTCGCAATGTACGTAAATAAAGGCTTTCATATCCTTTTTTTACTACGAAACTCTCAACTGTATCAAAAAGCAATTTTACAAGTCCCTGACCACGATAATCGTCGTCTACGAATACACGTACGACCTCGACACGTTCTTCGTCATGATACCAAATCCCAGCCGAGCCTATAGGACGATCACCATCAAACAAAATAAAAACATCCTTGAAATTTTCCATACCAAAAAGCGACGACATGCCTGCCTCTTTCCATCCTGGAACATTTGTGCCGAAATAGTCATTTAGCTTTACGCAAAGCCCATAAAAATCTTTATTATTTCCATCGGTTTTTATTATTTTCATAATCATAAACTCTAACAATAAATTATAAAGATGTCAAATTAAAAAGTAAAAACTTTTTCTACTAAATTAAGATGGAGGTGAAAGGAAAAAATTTTAAGTAAAAAAAGGTTAAAGTATTATGAGGAGAATTAAGATGAAAAAATTTAAAAACTTTGTTAATTGATTTAATCCATGCATTAAATTAATTACAGCCACACTTAAGCTTGTAAATCAAATTATTAAGTTATTTGAAAATTAAAAAAAGCTGCCTTTAAATAGGGTAGCTTTTTAAATTTCTATAATTTCCAAACTTTCTACCACGAGTCCGATTGGAGCTGGTCGTTCAAGGCTTGCCTCGAATTTTTCACCATCCCGCCACTTGCGTTGATTAGATAATACAAGATCAACGTTCGCCGCCGTCCATTTGGCAAAGTTATTCCATATAGTTTGATTTTTATTGCCGACTTCCTCATGATATTTTTTAAATACTGAATGTGTATATCTGCGGAAAACTTTGTTTTTTATATCCCATACAAGCCCTGAACCATCAATAAATTCGGCAAGAACAATAAGACTGTGGATGTTAAAATCGGCACGGCTTTGTGAAGTTATGTCCAAGGATTTTTGTGGTTCATATTGTTCTTTAATCTCATTTCCAATTTTTGTCTTAAAAAGATTGGTGTCGCCCATAAGTATAGAATATATATTGGGGTACTCATTTTCAATGAACAATGTAGGCCAAAAATAAGTCGACATTTTGAAAATGATATCATCCTTTACTTTTTGTTCTGGATTCAAATATTCTTTCTTTATGTTTTGCGTTTGTATAGGGAATGGGATTATTTTATCGTCAGACATAAATATATTATACCATGAATCAAAACGCTGTGTTATCATGTTCTGTGAACTCGGAAGATTATATATTTTTGGATATTGAATGTTGTGACGGAAATCACATTTGTTCGGTGGGATATGTAATCTGTGATGAAAAGTTTAACGTAATTGAAAAGAAAGATATTCTTATTAATCCTGAAAAAAGGTTTAAACTTGCCCGTGCTGGTTTTGATTCCAAAATTCATCTTGCTTATAAACCCGAAGAATTTCAAGATAAACCTAGTTTTAAACAAATGTATAGTACAATACGTAAACTGTTGAACAACAAAGTAATCATCGGTCATTCAATCATGGGAGATATTGGATATTTAAAAAACGCATGTACACGTTACAAATTAAAACCATTTAATAACAAGTCATTTTGTACACAATTATTTTTTATGAGAACAAAAAAAGAAAGGCATGTGAAAAGCCTTGTTAAAATAATTGATGAACTTGGAATAGATGGAACTGAATTCACATTACATAAAAGTTGCGATGACGCACACTTATCAATGCTTGTAATGAAAGAACTTTGTAAAGAAACCAATCAAACATTGGAAGAAATACTAAGAGCTAAATTTTCCGATAGGAACAATATTTTATCGAGCAACAAAAAATGACGTTAGACCAAAGTAACTTACGTACCGAGTCCAGCGTATCCGCTTTCAGCGTTTTACATTAAGGATAATTAAATGAAGCGTTCGCAATGAGAGCAGGTTATCACAAAAGGATTTTAAATTAAGCCTATCCAATCAGGTTGGGCTTTGCTCAATCTGATTTGGGAGTCCGACCAAAATTTGCTCTGCAAATTTTGCGATTGGTCGGAGGCGTTAGCCTGGTGCGACTTCCCGGACTTGAACCGGGACGGGGTTGCCCCCGAGGGATTTTAAATCCCTTGCGTCTGCCTATTCCGCCAAAGTCGCACGTGACAACATTATATCACGTCAAAAAGAATGTAGCAATATGATTTTGCCCAAACTACTGTTGTGGATGGCATTGTAAAGATTTTGGTGTTCTCGGCGTCTGCCGCCGTTTATCTTTTTGTAATGTCAAAGTTTCTTGGAAAAAAGCAACTTGCACAATTGGACGTTATTGATTATATGCTTGGCATAGCGGTAAGTTCGATTGCCGCCGAATGGGCGATTGATTCAGGCAATGCACCATTTTATCATTATTTAATTGCGATGACGTTTTTCTTTGTGATAAATCTTGCGATTATATTCTTTGAAAGAAAGGGAAGGAGAATAAAAAAACTTCTCAAAGGTGTTCCGTTAATGGTTATATACGAAGGCAAAATTAATTACAAATCTTTGAAGAAAAGTAAACTTGATATCAATGATTTAATGGCAAAGGCACGTGACAAAGGATATTTTGATTTAAGTAAAATCGAGTACGCAGTATTCGAAAACAGCGGGTCATTATCAATTATGCCAAAAACCGAACACAAATCTTTGGTTGCTCAGGATGTGGAAATTGCTGACCCAAAACCATCCAAGTTGCCATATTATTTAATAGATGACGGACACATAATTTATTCAAGCCTTCGAACACTTGAACGTGATGAAAAATGGTTGTATGACCGTCTTGGAATTCATTCAAAGAAAGAACTCAGGAACATTATCCTTGCAATATATGACAAAGATAACGACAATATTGAAATAAGTACAAAGAAATGATTACGTGTTTAAATGCAAAGCGTTATAATGGGTTTGTGCAAACATATGAAAAGAAGTTAGAAAAACGCAATCTAATAGCAATGTTGGGATTCAACGGCACGTTTATGTTGCTTTGGGTTTTTGTGAGTATTTTTTTGGTTGCCCAAGTTTTCTTTGTAACAAATTATGATCTTGCTGCCGTTGCATTATTTGTTCTTATAGAAGTAATTGCTATTTTCATATTTTATTGGATAGCATCATGGGCAAGTAAAAAAATCAAAGCAATATGGATGGTTCGTGCTGCGACTGTGCTTATTTGTGTCTTTTTGGTTTTAGTAATTGTTTGGCAAGATGGACTGCAAAGTCATTACATGGTCTTTGGACTTATGTGGGGTGCCGTTCAAGGTTTATATTGGGGTGCAACGAACTTTCTGATATCAAAGGTTTTTAATAAAGAAAAGGTAATGACATTCTTTATTATTTGTTTTGTTATGAACTCGGTTGTGACGATTGTTTTCCCGTTCACATTTGGCTTTGCGATAGACTTTGGAAGTTGGGCTCTTACAAGTGGTGCTGTGCTTGGGGTAGGCATACTTCAACTGGTATTTACTTTTATTTTAAAGACTGGGATGCAAGAAGATAGACAGCTACAGATAAAAGAATATTTTCGGACACTTAAAAAATCGGGCAAATTGAAATCTGCATTCGGTTTATGGTTCGTGGTATTTTTCGCAGGCTTTCCGTATACGTTGACCGCCATGATGACTATTCTTATAATTATGGCGTACGGTACAAATGTAAGCATAGGCATAATTGGTTCGATCTTTGCCGTATTCGGTATAGTTGCTTTATTACTATATAGGATGAGCAAAGACAAAATAAAAAGCCCAATGTTTTGGGTTTCAAGTATTTTGCCGCTTGTCGCGTCAATAGGTTTGTTCTTTTATGTGGGACCACTTACCGTTATTATTTTTAACGCCGCTTTGGTCTTGCCACAAAATATTGTAAATGTAGAGGAAAACAATGCAAGGATAAATGCTTTCCGTCACATAGGCGGAGAACAATTTATGATAGAAAGCCATCTTTTTTATGAATCGGCATTTTTATTCGGAAGAGTATTGTCATGTTGCCTTTTATTAATTGTAGCAGCAACAGGCACCACTCAAACCGCACTAGCGATCGGAATGGCTATTATCCTTTTAGTATATGTGATACATGCGGCGACCTTGTTTATTTGGAGACGAAGCAATGTTCAACTAATAAATCAAGAGACCCAGAAGTGAGTAAATACTTGTTCACATATAAACCAAATGATATATTGAGACATGGGATATCTTATTCTTCTGGGCGGTCTTGTTATAATTACAGCCTCTATTTAAAACCCTATGACAAAAAAACAAGCATTGCGCGTGTAGCAATGATGCTCGAGACTTATAAGCATTGAATAGTTTAATCTTCTAAAATTACAAACCATTTACCGCGACATGCTATCTTGAATTCGCCTGCTCTTTGATAGCGTCGTTTTTCATTTAAAGTAAAAGTCTGTTGTGTTATACGGTTATGATGCTTGCCTTTTTCGTCTGTATACTTAACAAAAAATGGACTTTTGTATTCTCTGCCGCTTGAAACTGCGTGATGTCCACTATGGCTGCCACCACCTCTTATAAGGTTACCACTAAATTCTGCTGTGGTTCTGTGACCATTTTTGCGAAGATTCTCAAGAAGGGCATAGATTTGTTTATGTCGTATTGGTATCCATATTGTCAGAAATATTGCTGTTAATAAAGAAGGAATAAATACAGCAAGTGGGATAGTGATAGACATATCATAAGCGCTGTAATTTGGGTCGTTTGCTGTTAATACAACTATTAAAAAAACAAGCCCTGCCACAGATGCGATAAACAAAACAAAGGACAAAAGTCTTAAAAAATTTAAAAAGTCTCTACCCACATTTCCTCCAAAGAGCAGACATATCAATGTTGACATACCCGATTGATATATAGTATTATATATGTATGGAAAATAAAAAGTCAAATTCTAAAAAACAATGGAGCTTTAGACAAGCATCGGTGGCGATATCACTGATGCTTGTTTTGGTTTGTAGCGCAGTATTGATTCCAATATTCACATTACGTGCCAACACACCAGGAGGCAAAGATGACGACCCAGTAATCCAGCCAGCGTTAGACCAGCAGACATCTGAATCAACCCAGATGCTGCGTGATATGCCGATGGATCTTTATTTTGATATCACATCTATCGCTATCATCACAAATGAAAATATTAGAGATTTCGTGCGTGTTGTAGATATAAGAGAGTCTGCAATAGATGTAAGTATTGAACAACGTAATGGTTATTTCAGAGTAAATCCTCCAACAGAATTATATTTACCAGGCGAAACCTATTTTATTGAATTGCAAAATGCACGATTCAGAGATGAAAGATTGCGTAATCAAAATGCCGTCAAGTTTACAATTTCTGGTGAAGAAAGAAAAGATATCATTTTCAATGATAAAGTATTAGAAGTTAATGAACAATATGTACAATCATTTGATGAAGAAACAGGCATATTGGTGATTATAGAAAATGGTATCACTTATAACGTAGGTGATATTATTATGGTGCCTACTTATTTTGGTGGGATATATGTAGATACGGCTTTGAGGATTTTAGAAGTAATCACTCATCCAAATGGCGATGTTATATTAAGAACCGAAACGCCATATATGGACGAAGTTTTTGACGAGCTTGAAATTTATGGCTCTTTTGAATCACGGTCTGAAGACATTCATTTTTTCTCGGAGGAAGAAATAAAACAAAGCCTCTTGGAACATGAATCCATTCAGGCCATTTCTTTTGCAGTTGCGCAAATGAGTAATGAGCAAATTTCTCCGATTAATTCAAGCAGACCAAGAGGAATGCCAAGCTCTGTGAGTCTCAGCATTAGTGGTGTTAGATTTGTACCGTTCCAAGCGCGAGGAAGCCTGCGCGTTGGTTGGAGATTTCCAATCGGACGAACAAATGATTTTGGAGCTTCCAATTATAACATGCATGTTGCGGTAACGCTTTCATTCAGTATCCAAGTCGAAAACTATATAAATGTATCAGCAGACAGCGACAGGTACAGCAGCGGAACAATCACAACAACTACTGTTAGTGTTTCTGTGGACGCATATTTCACAGGTGCTCTTGGTCAGGCATTGCTAGACAGCTCTGCAAGAGCACGAAGAATGATGGATAGGGCATATGCATTCGCAGCCCCTAATAATATGATGAGTCCTGATAACTTGGCGGAAATTCGTAATACTCGCGATGAGCTGCAAAGTTTTGATGATTTAAGAGATTGGCATAATGACAGAATGGAAGTTCATGAAGGGAATGTACAAAATCAATTACGTGTACTTGATGCACTTGCCGATGAGTACAGAAATCAACAACAGGGAATAGGCGCAGGGATTGTTCCACTCTTTATACTGCCGATACCAGTTTTTGCTGGTGTGACTTTTATGATTACTGCTGGATTGGTATTTGATATTGACCTGCAAGCGGGGTTCAAAGCCGAATATACTTTCACCCAGGTCGAAACAAATGGGCAAATCACAACGGAGCATGGAACGATTGATTACCAAAATACGACTACAACACATTCTGTTTCATTGATGCTTTATGGTCGTCTTGAAATACGCATTGGTGCTGGAATAGAACTTAGATTGACTATTGCCAAGATATTCTATGTTTCTGTAACTGCTACAGGTGGAGGATATTTAAATTTCCATGGTGCCATTGCGGCTCATTGGGGTAACGGTGATTCAAATTTCTTTGAAGGAAACCAAAATGCACTATTTGGAGTTTGTTCCGAGAGAGGACAGTTATCCAGACATTGGGCAGGTACAGGCAGTTTCGAGGCAGGTGGTTTCTTTTCCGCAACTATAACAGTAGGTGTAAGGTTCAGAATACTATTCGTCAGAATTGATATATCACACACAATTCCAATTTTTGAAAGACGTTGGCCAATTACTTTTAATGGTGAAGACCCATATGTTATCCAAGACCTGGTAACAAGAAACAATCCTGTGGGGAATACAACACTTGAATTCGGAAGGTCATATGTTATGACATATGAAGAAAAAGATACTGCAAAACACAACACAGTACAATTTAACGAAGATAATGGATATTCGCACCAAATTCCATATTTATATATCAGAAGTATAGACAAGGGTAACAGAACAGTAACGTATGAACGAGTCCAACCAAGCCGTACTCGGATAGAAACAAATGATTATGTTGGCATGACTGATGGTGGATTACTTTATCCTAAAAATTTAAGACAATTCTCTATTGATGAACTTTTGGTGGTTTATGTCGTGGATACTAATGGAAGAAGAACCCAATTCTCGAACCTGCTACGTGTCCAACGTGAACCAATTCCTGTTGAAACTATAAACCTGCATGTATCGAGCGGAACCAACGAAATTCGTGTAGGTCAAACTCGCCATCTGGTAACACAGATATTCCCACTTAATGCTTCGTTTCCAAATGCAAATTTTGAAGTTGAAAGTGTCATAACAGGAGGTCGCGTTGTAAGAGGTGCGGCAACTATGAACTATGTCAGATTGCATGGAAGTGGGACTCTTGCTGAAGTAACAGCTCTAAACAACCTTAATCCAGGAGATACAATAAATATTGTCGCTACAACCGAGTTTGATGGAGTGCGAAGTAATACATTCACGTTTGATGTCGTGCGAACTCCAGTTGATCAAGTTCATCTTGTAACACAAAACAATGTAACAAGTGCAACTCTTGGTCAGGTTCTGCCGTTCGATGTCATAACAGACCCTAACGGTTCGACGTTTGCTATAACTGGAACTCAT
This sequence comes from Bacillota bacterium, assembly GCA_009784375.1. Classification (GTDB taxonomy): domain Bacteria; phylum Bacillota; class Clostridia; order Christensenellales; family UBA1242; genus WRAD01. The sequence continues at coordinate 130,501 of WRBV01000001.1, forward strand.
GCTCAAGTAACGATACTTGATGAGTCTCTGGGAAGAATTGAAAGAATTTCTGGTAACAGGTTCACATTAACGATTACAAATGATGCTAATATGCTCGGGCGACAGATTGGAATAAAAATAATTGTTAATGATAACGGCAATATCATCGAAAGGATTTTCCATCTGCATATAAGAGAAATACACCTTGCAGGCTTGACAATTAATAATGCAGACACAGGCGAAGAATTAGGAGCCAATACCCAAGTCAATCAAGGAGAAACACTAAGACTTGTCCCAATCCTTGACCCAATTGATGCAACATTACAGACAAGAATTAACTTCCTAACAAATGTAACAAACGAGTTTGTTTATATAACACAAAGCGGCGAGCTTAGAATCAGACCAAATGCACCAGTCGGTTTTACATTCACAGTAACTGCATTATATGGTCATATAGCAAGCAAGAACTATACATTCACAGTCATAGCTATCCCAGTTGAATATGTAACGATATCATCACCAGTTGCCGAGGCTGCGCCTGGAGATATGTTTGCTCTTTCATCAGACGTATTACCAGCTTCTGCAACATTTAGACAAGTTCAATTCGAAGTAATACAAGGTTCGGAATGGGCATACATTCATCACGGCAATTTCCTTGTAATAAGAAACGATGCTCCACTTGGTGCGTTGATTACCGTTCGTGGAGTTGCTGATGGAGTGGAATCTAACATCATTACTGTGACGATACCTTTAAGAGGAATAACAATAGGCAGTACACGTAATTCTCTAAGTACTGGCGAATCAATGCGAATTGATTATCAATTCAATCCATCACCAAACACGATAAGTCCGATAGAATTCTTTATATACTCAGGCAACCAGTTTGCGATAATAACACGTGAAGGAATCTTAACAATTAAAAATTGTGTGGATATCCGCAACGCTCAAATTGTAATAAGGGCAAGAAACCAAAGTGTTTATAGTAACCGTGTAACTATCAACATCAATGTTCCTGTAAGTAATGTCACTTTGTCATCTGAATCAGAAAATGGAAGAACACGTGTAGGAAATTCGGTTGCCCTTTTCGTGGATATTTATCCAAGGTTCGCAACTAATCAGGAAGTTATATTTGAAGTAGTTGAAAACCCAGAATACGCATTTGTATTTAACGGCAGATTGGTTGTAGAAAATCGTAACGTAACTATTGGTGCACGAGTAGGTATTATAGCTGTTGTTGATGGTGTGCCGAGCCAAATTTATAGAATTGAATTATTACCCGTACCGGTTATCTTTGTCGAATTAGTAACAGGAGACCTTTATCTTGAGTATGGTTCATCATACAAGTTAATAGCAAATGCACGACCAGACAACGCAACCTTTAGAGACGTAAGGTTTGAAATTATAGAAGGCGAAGAATTTGGCTGGATAGATGGCAACTATGTTCGAATTTTCGCAAATGCACCTGTTGGCAGCATCATTCGAATTATAGCAGTCGCTGACGGTATAGAAAGTGAAGATTATATAACAGTCACAGTTACCCGCGTCTTTGTGACAAGTGTTGAAATTGAAACGACCAATAACTTGCAACGTGTAACTCCAGGATCAACTTTGCAATTTACAACTCGTATCGAGCCAATTAATGCTTCGTTTCAAAGCCTGGTATTTACTTTGGTTGCTGGAATCGATTCTGCAACTATTACTTCAAATGGATGGTTGACAATAAGACCAACAAATTATTTCAGGCATGGAATGACAATGATAACAGTACAAGTTTCTGTTGATGGTCGTACAAGTTCAATAAGCTTCTATGTATATATTCCTATTGATAACATTGTTTTAAATCCACCAGTTGACTTACCAGAAAGACCAAGTATAGATATGGAAACTACATTCGAAATAAGACCAGGATTCACAATTGATCTGGATGAGACAATAAATCCTTACTTTAATACTTTTGAGGAACTTGGAGGATTTGTAACATTCTACATTATCGAAGGTATGGAATTTGCTACCATTGATGGAAACAGATTAACCATAAATAAAAATATCCAAACGTCAGATGCATTTATACGTGTAAGAGCCTATACTCAAGGAGTATGGAGTAATATAATAAGATTAAATATTTATGTACCAGTTCAAAGTGTGGTGATATTACCAAATACAATAAACCAGTTAATGCTTGGTGAATATATATACATTTTTGCACAAGTAAATCCAGACTACGCAACAAGCAAAACAATGGAGTTCATGTTTGTTGGTGCAGATGGAGGAGAGCTTGGATATTCACCATTATCTGGACTGACAATTAACCAAGGCACAGGTCGTATCCAAGTAACAAACAATAGAGCAATTGTTAACCAAGTCTTTCATATCCGAGCATTCGCAGGAGGAGTCGGAAGTGATAAATTCACGATAAAACTTATACCAAGACCAGTAACTAATATATATCCAACCCATATTGGCAATTCAACCGTAAACCCAGGTACAACCGAACACACATTTAGTGCATGGGTCAACGAGGATGCAACTTTTAGACAATTGCATTTCAGAATACTAGACAACAATAATGCAACAAGAAGAACTTCATGGGGCACGGATGAATATACTCGTCATTATTTCGTGTTTGATGTTCTAAGAACGGCTGACCCTTATGGCAGAATTCGTATTGAAATTACAGCATTTGATTTTCCACCAAGAATTGTCGAGTTTATAATTAAGCCAATTTATGCAACTGCGATCCAAGATGTGACAATCGTGCGTAACGGTACCACTCCGATTGATACAAGGACCGAGTTTCCGTACGCTCTGGGTAATATGGCGATGGCTCGCCCAGGAGAAACGTTGAGTGTAAGTGCAATAAATACGGATACAACGAACTCAACATTCGGATATTTTTGGACAGATAACTACAGGTTGTCTGTACTGCCAAATGATTTCACTAACTCTGCTGTCGTTAATGGTAATATTCAAATACGACCTTTGTCACAATTCCACCACTTGATGAGTCCAAGTAACAACAGCTTTGTTATAAGAGTTGAACTCTTCCAAGGAAGAGAAATTACCCTTGTCCACGAAATAACAATAAGAGTTTTTGTGCCAATAAGCATTCCAGTCTTGACGTACACAACCGCTGGACAGATGAATGGATATAGAGAATTTAATGTAGACAGGATGAGATGGTGCTCAAACGAAAATAAATATGTTTATAACCAATTTATATTCAATTTCCAAACAAATGGCGGAAGATATTCGTCCCATCCATTATTGTCTGTTGATGATATAAGGGCAAATAAAGAACTAAGGTCTGCTCCAGAGTCAACTTATATACAAACTGGAAATAACAAACCGCTTGTAATTAACTTTATGGATGTATACACGGCAGGGACTAGGTTTACCGTCAACCTTATAAACCCTGACAATAATCAAGTAGTATTCTGGTTTGTGCTTGTAATCAATCCTTTGAACACCCAGCACGGCATCAATTTTGTGAACTATCAAATAAGTGACCAAAACAATCGCACCTTTAACGACTTAAATCCAAGTACACGTGTTATTAACGACCTTATGGCTGGGAACTCTGTGGAAGTCATATTTGGTAACAGGGGCTTTGGTGCTGGGATAACGAATGGGGCAAGTTTAAGAGTTACCGCTGGAAGTGATGTGTCAATCGGAAGTATCATTGACGGTAACAGGATACGTATCAATCCAGACGCAAGAGACGGCGATATATTCAGATTCAGAATAGTTTACGAAGACGGGAAAGACCAGTTCGACCAAGAATTCACAATACGTGTATTTAGAAGAATTGCTCCTAGCTTTACGATTAATTTCAGAGAAGGTAATGTTGATGCAAGATTTATAGAAGATACTACAGTCAGTCTGAGTCACAGGTTCAGAGATCCTGGATATAGACATAGCCTAAGATTCGAGGCAATTCCTCGCCCAGTACTAGTTAACACAGGCTCAATGTTCTTTCCGAATTGGCAGATTGTAGACAGATTTGATTTTCACATTAATGGTCAGAACATGGTCTTTGATGATGTGAACACAACACAAAGATATCATCGTGTCAGAGTTTTCTATATACAACATTACAATGGTCTGACCTTTGAGCACAATCATGTGGAATCAAGGGAACAAACATTAACCCGCAGGTTTATAAGAACGCAAGCCCAGTTAAGTGCAATTAGACAAGATCCAAGAAATAATGAAGGGGCATTCCATATGAGAAACCCACAGCCAATAATTCTTAGTGGATATTGGACACCAATACCAGAATTTGGTGCAAGACTATATGGGCACGGCAGCCGCATCTATAACATGACAATATCTATCCCTAATACAAACTTCGCAACGGAACATCGTTTTGGGCTCTTTGAAAGACTGATTGCTGGTGCAATGATTAATAACCTTCACTTACCAAATGTGAATATAACTACAGCGGGTTTCAGACATGGTGGATCACATGTGCAAGTAGGAAGTTTCGCGGGTGTTGTTGATTCTGGTGCACAAATTCTTAATTCTGGTGCAAGTGGATGGATTGACATTGATAGAATGCATTCAAATGTTGGAGGTATAGTAGGCAGCAACTTTGGTACGGTAAGAAATAATAATAACTGGGTAACTGTTAGAGGCGTGGGAGCCCTGGGTGGAATTGCAGGTGGCAATAACTCAACAGGAAGACTAGAAAGTAATAACAATCACGGACTTGTGTCTTATCATTATCGGGCTGGACAACCAAGAAGTGTTGGTGGAATTGTAGGATGGAATTCAAGAGGTGGAGTTATTACTCATAATCTTCAATTTGGAATGGTAGAGGCAAGGAATACTGTTCAAAGTCAAGTTCGCATTGGTACAATTATCGGTCATAACGAAGGTGCCTTCAGTATGACCAACAGCCCTGTCGGTCTTGGTGGTTATACAATATATTGGAGAGGTACCGATAACACCAGATTTATTTACGCTTATTTCCACGGCAGAGTGGGCAGGCAGGTAAATTAATTATAATAAAAAAGCCAGCAGAAATGTTGGCTTTTTCTTTGTATGCAAAAATGTAGGGTGAGTATTAAAAGTCACCATAGTATTCGATCAGTTCAGTAATTTTTTCATCTTTAAACTTGAAAAAAGATGTAGTAAAGTAGGGCTTGTTATCAACAGATGCGGTTATTATAGAAACCCATGACCCATTTGCCAGTTCGTCTATTCGTTCGATGGAATATTTGCCATTCAAAATATCTTTATACTCCAAGCAACTTGCCGCCATTTTCTCGAGAGGTATCTCAATCATACCATCAACAGGACGGAATTTGTAAATACCGTCTTCTGCGAAATGTTGTAATATTGTGGATGTATTTTGTGTAGTTATTGCCACGTACATGTCTTCCCAAAATTTTTCGATTAATTTCTTCATAATTTGAGTATAGCATTTTTTATAAAATTATATAACTAAAAAAACGAAAAAATAAGAACTGTTCACAAACCCAAACAAAAATTCCTTGCGGGCTTTTATTGGAGGCACCGGTATTCGACTTCGTCTCATGCCGAATTAAGGAAACATACACTTCTCCAAACGCTCTACTGCGTTTCGCTTTTTGGAGGCACCGGTCAGAATACTTCGCTTCGCTCCGTGGGTATTAAGGATAATAAATCCAAATGTGCTCCTTCGTCGCACGGACCATCGAACTACGTTCGCTTCTGACGCTGCCCCAAACAAAAAACCCTTACGGGCTTTTATTGGAGGCACCGGTCAGAATCGAACTGACGCATACCGGTTTTGCAGACCAGCGCTTTACCACTTAGCAACGGTGCCGAAATATAATGAAGGCAAGTGCTATTTTAAATAGCTTTGCCTTAATGTGGCACGAGCAAAGCGAATACTCACTTAGCAGGCGGTGCCATATCATATAATATACTCGAAAAATGATGTTAATGTCAATGTATTTGGTATGTTACCTTTGACAAATTTGGAGGGTTTTGGTATCATATTTCTATGAACGCGAAAGAACTAAAAAAGTATAACCTTGTAATCCAAATAGGAAACACAGATCCATCAAGTCCACAAATGGTGGCATTGTTTGCTGAATTATCGGGCAACGATTTTCAAACGGCATTTGAAATGTGGGAATATGTTATGTCATTGCATGCGGACAAATTATCACGTGAACAATTTGCGTTGAATCTTGAACGTGAAATATTTAATTCAATGATGGTGCGTAGTGAATCAAGAACAAAGCAATTGTTGGGCGAAAGCATGCCATTATTAAAATTAATTTATAACCAAAGTGCAACATCTGCAACCGCAGGCAATCTTGCATACCTTACGTCGCTTGTTGTTGCATCAAAGCTTGATGATGCAGGCGAGATTATGAAATTCATCGTCACAAACAAGAGTACAGACTTTGCCGAGCGTATGCGTGCAATACTCGACGATGTATTCGAAGCCTCCTGTAAAAAATCTGGTTTACGTGTACCATCGTTAAACAGAAAACAACAAATGTTCTTGCTTGAATATGCATTAAAGGTCAAGGGACCAAGCAAGAATGTACTTGCACAACGTATTAAAGAGCTTGGATAGGTTGCCCCGAAGTGGACAAAGCGTAACCTAAGGGGTCAAGGCGAAGCCGCAAAAAATGAGGTAAAAATGGAATATATATTGCTGGCAATTATTATAGCAGGCGTCCTTTTAAACTCTGTATTTATTTTCTTTTTGTTTCGAAAAAAAACCGATTCTGATGCCAATTCACTTAAGTGCGAAATTGAAAAAACAATCGAATGGAACAATAAACTTGGTGATCAAATTCAAAGGAATATCTCGGATAATATAATTACGCAACGCGCTCAAATCGAAGAATTAAATCGCCGATTTGTCGAGGTGATAAACACAGTAGACAAGCGGTTATTTGAAATGAAAGAAGTTGTTGATGAAAAATTATCAAGTACTCTTGAAACTCGACTCAATCGTAGTTTCATCCAAATGAATGAACGTCTTGATACGCTGCAAAAAGGTCTTGGAGAAATGAACTCGCTTGCTGGTGGTGTTGATGACTTGAAAAAGCTTCTTGGAAATGTTAAAACACGTGGAACATGGGGCGAAGTTCAATTAGAGGCTTTGTTATCCCAGATGTTATCACCTCAGCAATATTTAAAAGAAGTTTCCACAAAAGTGGGAAGTTCGGAACGAGTAGAGTTTGCAATAGTAATGCCAGGAAAAAGCGGTGACAGCGTATGGCTTCCGATTGATGCAAAATTTCCGATAGAAGATTACATGCGAATCGTGGAAGCATCCGAGAGTGGTAATGTAGGATTAATCGAGGAAGCAAGCAAGCGTCTTGAAAACAACATATTACTTGAAGCAAAGAAAATTTCTGAAAAATATATAAATCCACCTACTACAACCGACTTTGCGATTATGTATTTGCCAATCGAAGGATTGTATGCAGAAGTACTTCGTCGAGGAAATGTTGCAAGTGTTATCCAACAAAAGTTCAAGGTAACAATTTGCGGACCAACGACGTTGGGTGCAATGATAAATTCATTGCAAATGGGTTTCCGCACGCTTGCGATAGAAAAACGTAGTGCCGAGGTTTGGCAAGTTCTGTCCACATTTAAAACCGAGTTTGCACGTTTCTGTGAATTACTTGAACGAACACAAAAACAAATCGGTGCGGTATCCAATACGATAGAATCGGCAACAATGAAAACAAGAACGATACAAAGAAAGTTACGCGGAGTAGAGGCACTTGAAAATGCAAAAGAAAACTTGAGCCTTCCATCCCCATCGGGGGAAGAGGTGAGTTAAAAAGTATATAACCGAGTGCGAATGTCTTTAAAAAGATGAAAACAATTACGTACTGGGTGCAGCGTCACGCTGCAAAAGGAGGAAATAAAAATGATAGACATTAATCAATTAAAAAACAACGAACAATTTCGTGCGAGATTATTGGAACGTGCGCCCGACCTTGATGTCACCAAGGTTTTAGAACTTGATGACAATTTAAGAAAAGAAAGACAAAAGAATGAGAATCTTCGAAGCGAACGTAATGTTGGAACTGCAAAAATTGCCGAGCTCATGAAAACTGATAAAATTCGTGCAAGCAAACTTGTACTTGATATGAAAGTTGTCGGTGCAAAAATTGAATTGGGCGACAGAAAAATTGCAAAGCTTGAAAACCAAATCTTTGACATGCTTGCAAAATTCCCAAATGTTCCGTCAAGCGGTGTAGTAATGGGATACAAAGAAGCAAACAAAGTGGTTGGTTCATTTGGTAAAAAACCAGAATTCACATTTAAACCAAAAGACCATGTTGAATTGTGTACAAGCCTTGGGTTAATCGATTATGAACGCGGCACACGCATGAGCGGTTCTGGGCATTGGGTTTATATTGGGAGCGGGGCTATGCTTGAATGGGCATTGCTTAATTACTTTGTTGATTTTCATACAAAAAATGGATACAAGTTCGTTATGCCTCCACACTTGTTAAATTACGAGAGCGGATACGCAGCAGGTCAATTCCCTCGATTTATGGACGATGTGTTTTTTGTTCAACGTGGACAGGGAACAAAATTTGACCCAAAGGCTGCAAAGTTCTTGGCACCGACAAGTGAAACTGCACTTATAAATATGCACCGCGGTGAAACCATCCCAGGCGACCAAATGCCAATTAAATATTTTGGTTACAGTCCATGTTATCGCGGCGAGCCAGGCGGATATGGTGCAAGTGAACGTGGTACAATTCGTGGGCACCAATTTAACAAGGTCGAGATGTTTATATTCTGTAACCCAGATGAGAGTACTATGTTCTTTGACGAACTTGTAAAAAATGCCGAGGAACTAATAAGTGGACTTGGGTTGCACTTTAATACGGTAGCATTGGCAGCAGGCGATATGAGTGCGGCTATGTCAAAAACATGTGACACCGAGGTATGGATACCAAGCCTTGGATACAAAGAAGTAAGTTCTATATCAAATGCAATTTGTTACCAAGCGCGCCGTGCAAATGTACGTACAAAAATTGCCCAACACGAATGCAGCGATGGTGTATGTCGAAAAGTGGTTAAAACCGATTATGCCCATACACTTAACGCAAGTGGTCTTGCAACAAGCCGATTAATCCCAGCAATAGTCGAACAATTCCAAAACGAAGACGGTTCTGTCGACATTCCACCTGTTCTCCACAAATACATGCACGGGATCACCAAGTTGACACCACAATAAAAAATTATGAAAAAGAGCAGAGATGCTCTTTTTTTGTTGATGACAGTTTGTGGATTCTGTTCACAATGATGACAGGAGATACCTAGTTTGAAGTCTTGAATGTATAAGAATGAGCCACCTTGTCAACAATCATGACAAGGAGGTCAGAGTAATGACAACAGCAACAGCAAACAACAAGGATATAGCAAGAGCGAAAAGGAGTCGTCAAGACCGAGATAGAGGTCGGGCGATTGGGATTTCTGCTCTTCTGATTATGTTAATGCTTACAATAGCAATAACATTTACGGCGCTCAGCCTTTCAGGTAATAACAACCGAGACGAGGAAGTAGGCGGAGGGGCTATTGTCTTTGGATTACCTGTGGCTGGTGAGTTCGAGATTCTGAAAGGATTTTCGGACACACAACTCCAATGGAACCAGACTCTGGGAGATTGGCGAGCACACAGGGCGGTTTCAATCTCGGCGGACCAGGGGACTCATGTTCTGGCAACTCAAGGGGGAACAGTATCAAGCGTACTTAACACCGTCTATGGCAGGCAAGTAACAATTGACCATGTAGGCGGTTACCAGACTGTATTCAAATCACTTGATCCAGACATTCGCGTAACCCAAGGTGACCGCGTTGAAAAAGGTGAAAGGATTGGAACAGTAGGAACGACAAGCCGAATTGATTTTACAACAACTCCTCATGTTCGTGTAGAGGTGTACAGAAATGGTATGCGAATTGACCCAGCATCTATAATAGATTTCGGAGACAAGTAAAAAACTTCAAAACAAAAAGACGCTTTAAACAAGCGTCTTTTTGTTTGGTATTGCAAAACAATTCAAAACATGGTAGATTTAAGCATGAAAAAATCAAAAGTTATAACTCCAAGAATACTTACGATTGGTGAACCTTTAGTGGTAAATCCAGGCTCGTTGCAAGTAATCGGTGGTGCCGAATTAAATGTTGCAAAAAATCTTGTTGATCTTGGCAATCATGCCGAGTATGTGACAAAACTTGGTAACGACGAAAATAATGATGCAATATGGGAATTCTTGTTAAATAACAACATTGGAATTCAATATGTACAAACAATTTCGACACATCCAACAGGGTATATGACAAAGGCGGAAAATGCAAAAGGCGGAATGGGTATAAAGTATTTCAGAAAAGGTTCTGCCGCGTCGACCATAGATCCAAACTATGTCGACGATATAAATTTGGAACAATATGATGCGTTACATTTAACGGGCATTTTTCCATCGTTAAGTGATGATACATACGAGGCTACAAAACATCTGATGAATAAGGCGAATTTTTATAGATTGTTAACAACCTTTGATTCGAATTTGCGACTTGGCGGAGATGGCAACCCTCTTATATATAGAAGCACCGAGGAGATGATAAGAAAAACTAATGAACTTGCATTTATGTCGGATGTATTTATGCCAGGATTGAAAGAAGCAAGAACATTAACAGGATTACACGATGAAGATGATATAGCGAACTTTTACCTTTATGGTGGTGCAAAAAATATTGTATTAAAGCGTGGTGGAATGGATGGAGCGTATGCGATTAGCGAAAGTAACAGAGAAATAGTAAATAGCTTCGGAGTTCCATACGTAATAGACAAAGTCGGTGCGGGCGATGCTTGTGCCGCAGGAACAATTGATGGATTGTTGCGTGGTTTATCTTTGGCTGAATCTGCTGAAAGAGGCTGTGCCGCAAGCGCGATGCAATTAATGTCAAGAGCGGATAATGGTGGAATCAAAAGCCAAAGACATCTTGAAGAATTTATGATAGAGTCACGTCAAAAACAAGCAAGCGGCGAATGGACAAAATAGGTTTGTCGGGGGGCTGTATTGACTTTTTGATAATTTCAATATATAATAAAGTATGTCAATTGAACCATTTAACCCAGCAACACATGGCGGAGTACTGGAAAGTTACCGCATGATTTTGCGTGCAGGTGTACGTTTTTTGATAATTGGTGTTGTGGCTTTGGTTCTTGCGGTAGTACTTTGGAATTTATATTTTAGAAGGGTTGGCGATGCACAACAATTCTTTTTAATTGGAATGTGGGTTACTTTGATAATTGGTGTGGCTATGACTTTTCTTGGTCTTGGTAATGTTTTGGATGGGCGAAGCTTTAACTCTCGTGTTCGTGAACTTGAAAAAGATGGAAAAGTAACACGAGGCACAATAAAAACAGTTCGTCATCGTTATATCATATTGGGAAGTACACTTGGAACTCGTGACGGAAGATATAGTATGGTGATGGACACAGGATGGTATTACAAAGTTCAATATTCATTTGTTGACGAATATGGACGCTTGCGAAAAGCGACTGGGTTGGTGCCTGACCTTGTGGGTTCTAAACGTCATGAAAGTAAAAATCAACAAATCATTCTTGATGCTAACCTGCCGCGTGTTGGACAAAATGTTGATGTTTTATTCGATTATGAAAATTCAGCAATCTTGCGAATAATCACCGCAACAACCTAAAGAAAAAAAGAGCAATGCTCTTTTTTTATTTGTCTTTTACGCTAGCGATGTATTGTTTAACAATCTTGTGCTCGTCGTATGGATTTTCAATGTGGTTAAAGATGAATGGGTTAACTTTCATGCCATTTGAATTTGTCATACCAATAGGATTAGCGGGAGAGCCAAATTCAAGTGTCCCAGTATTTTTCTTGGAAATCTTGTCAATGAATCCAACATGAACCAATGTTGCGTTTACGCTTGGCAAGTCCAGGCTTTTGTAATCTGTACCAATTATGCCACCGCGGACAAGTATTCTTTTGTTCGTATATGCATAAACACGCTTGTTGTAATAGGCACGATATATTGGATACATAATAGGAAACGAAATTATCAGAATAGGCCAAAGAAGTGGTATTGCCCAAAAGAAAAAGAAAAATGAATTGGCTGTGGCTCTTCTGTTGGGTTTAAAGGTTTTTACGATTTCTTCACCATCATCAAGAATGTGTTCAAAGTGTTTTCCAAGATCTTGCATATTTACCTCCGTTTTTTAAAATATATCATTATAGAAATCATTAGTCAAACTATTGAAGTCTCTCGCCACATTCGGAACAAAACTTTTGTCCTTTTCTAATTTTAACGCGACATTCTGGACAAATTTTAAGCTCGGCTTGCTTGCCGCCGCAATCAGCACAAAATTTTGTAAGATATGGGATTTGTGTATTACATTTCAAACAAGACTTTGTTCTTTCGGTGATGCATGCGTTTGGCTTTGAATCCTTGATTTGCTGTATTTGTGTTGATGGGCTTGTTTGAATTAAAATATCTTGTACAGTAACTTTGGGGGAGGCAGGTGGTTGCAGAATTGTGGATTCGACCTTTGATAAAATCCCCGAAGTTATTCGGTCATTAATAGCATGTTCAACTTCCTCGGGGAACGAGAAACTTTCAATAATAATCTGTACAAGTTCAAACCCTTTTAAATTAAAACATTCTTGTAGTGCTTCACGGGCAATTCCAGAAAATTCACGTAACTTGGTTGCAAGGTCTATTGCAGAATAATTGCTGTCGCGAATAATTAACCCAAGATTTGTCGTAATTAAATAACGCAATTTATCTTTGATGTTTTGCACAGTAAATCCAGTAGACGGATCAAGAAGCTTTTCAACCAGCAATGTTGAATTGGTAATGCTAAAGTTAAAAGTTCCATAAGCACGGATGCGAATTTCACCAAATTCGCTGTCTTGCATAATAAATGGCACCGCGGTCGCCCATTTTTGACCAAGTACAACCGATGTGTTTATAAACCAAATGTCACATTTAAAAGACACACCAATATCGGTCATTGTAGAGAGTCTTGGCAAGGTCTTTGCGTCAAGTTGATATTTACCATGAGTAAAAGTGTCCGCAATTTGTTTGTCCTTTGTAAAAATTGCAATAGCACCTTCGGGAACAAATAATGGGGCACCCGTCATAATTTCACTACGTGAATCCATCGGAAATTTATAAGCAATCAAATCGGCACGATTTCCCGCCCACTCGATGTTTTTAATAATGTGTTCGCTCATGTGTAGTCTCTCCTTCTATATATAGAGGTATTTGTACAACATAATTATGTCAAAATTTTGGATTGGTGTAAAGTAAATAGGGGCTTTTGTGTGATGCGATATAACCTATTCCTAAATGACAAAAATATCTAAAAAACCGCTTGACACGGCATTTTGGATTATGTTAAAATGGATGTTACTATATGCGTTCTTTTTTTGGAGGAGAGTAATGTCATAACAAAGTGTGGTTTCGTTTGTGTTCAAAGAGATATCAAACGAGGTCACACTTTTCGTGTTTATTATTTATCTTATCAAAATTCGGTTAACATGGCAACTAAAATAGAAGAGGTGTAAAATGAAAGATCTTGCGAAAATTGGAATTCACGAGGAGACATTTGGAAAAACAAAGCGTCAAACATTCCGCAGAGTTCCCGAATTGATCGAAGTTCCTTATCTTTTGGATGTGCAACTTGAAAGTTTCAAGCGTTTTTTGACACAAGGTATCCGCGATATCTTGGATGAATTCAATCCAATTACAGATTACTCTGGAAAGGTAGAAGTCTACTTTGATGATTACTATATTTCTGACGATGGAAAATATTCCGAAGAAGAATGTCTGCGCCGTGGGCAGATGTTTGTGAAACACCTTAAAGTAAAAGTCCGTGTTATTTTCAAGGACTTTGACGAGAGTGGTAAAAAACTTGTTGAAAAAGAAATTATCGAACAAGAGGTTTTCCTTGGTGATGTTCCAATGATGACCGAGAGCGGATACTTTATTATTAACGGTGTTGCTCGTGTTATTGTTAACCAAATTATCAAAAGTCCAAACGTGTATTTCAGCGACGACATCGACAAGAAAACAGGTAGAAAGACAGTTGACTGTGTTATTACTCCAACGCATGGTTCTTACATCGAAATGACCAAGACTTTTAAAGAAGTATCGGTAAAAGAAGAACCAGGAACAAAAGCAAAAGACGCAAAGAAACAGAAAGAAATTAAAGAACTTGTATATGTTTACCCAAACCGCGGGAACCGTGTTTCTCTTGGTATTTTCTTGAAGGCAATTGGTATTGGCGAGGATGAGGAAATTCTTAAAATCTTTGGCGGACACAATGTAATTAAAGACGTCCTTGACATGGATAAAAAAGAAATCGAAGTAACTCAAGGTGGCGTCAAGAGTAAAGAGATGGTTCCACTTACAAAAGAAGAATCATTAATTGAATTGTCAAAGAAAATGCGTCCAAGTGAAATTCCAAATGCCGAGGCTATGGAGAATTCATTAAACACAATGTTCTTTACATTCCCAAATTATGATCTTGCAAATGTTGGTCGTTACAAATTTAACAAAAAACTTTGTATAGCAAGCCGTATCGTAAAACAAATCGCGGCAGCCGACATCAAAGTAAATGGCAAAGTCGTCGTTAAAAAAGAAGAAGAAATTTCACGTGATGCATCACTTGAAATCCAAAACGCAGGAATTAACCGTGTTATTATATTGAACGAAGATGGGAAAGAAGTCCTTGTCGTTGGTAATAACCGTGTTGACATTAATGAATATCTTGGAACAAAGGCAGACGTTACTGGGATTAGTGAACTTGTTCACCTTCCAACTCTTCTTCAATTATTCGAAGAGGCAGGCGTAAAGGAAACACAAAAACAAATTGATTTCATTACCGCAAAGTCCGAGAAAAACGAAAAAGAAAGAAACCGTAAAAGAAAAGAAATCATCAAGAGAATCGTCGGCAGACATCTTTTCCACGACGATGTAATTGCAACAGTAAGTTTCTTGTTAAACCTTAACGATGGCATTGGTTCAAGCGATAACATTGACCACCTTGGAAATCGTCGTCTTAATACCGCGGGCGAATTGATGACACGTCATTTCAAAGAAGGTATGTTGAAATTGCGTCAGACAATGCGTGACAATATGCAGACCATGGAATTGAATTCAAAAGCAATTAACCCAATTAACATTATTAATGCCAAGGCAATATCACGTGCATTGAAAGATTTCTGTGCAATTTCGCAATTGTCACACGTTATGGATACAAATAACCCGCTTACCGAAATTACACAAAAACGTAAGATTACATCGGTCGGTCCAGGCGGTATTACAAAAGAACGTGCAACAAGTGAAGTTCGAGACTTGCACTATACCCACAATGGTCGTCTTTGTGCGATAGAAACACCCGAGGGTCAATCTATCGGTCTTGTTAATTCGCTTGCTATGTTTGCAAAGATTAACGAATACGGATTTATAACAGCCCCTCTTCGTAGAGTAGACAAGAAAACAGGAAAAGTAACCGAAATCGTCGACAGGTTAACCGCGGACGAGGAAGACAATTTCTATATCGCCCAAGCTGTCGAGCCTCTTAACGAAGATGGCACATTTGTAAAAGAATATGTTCTTGTCCGTCACCGTGACGTAGTTATGGAAGTAACACGTGACCGTGTTGATTATGTTGATGCCAGCCCTCGACAATTTATATCTTTGGCAACTGCATTGATTCCGTTCCTTGAAAATGATGACACGGGTCGTGCTTTGCTTGGTGCGAATATGCAACGTCAGGCTGTTCCATTAATCAAAACCGAAGTTCCAATCGTTGCAACAGGTCTTGAACACCGTGCCGCACTTGACAGTAAAGTAATGGTGGTTGCCGACAATGACGGAGTAGTAGATTCTGTGACTGCGGAACGCGTTGTAATTAAAAAAGCAAATGGCGATAAAGATTTCTATAAATTAACAAAATTCTCACGATTTAACGAAGAAGCGTGTGTTAACCAAAAACCATGTGTAAAAAAAGGTGACAAGGTAAAGGCGGGTGACATACTTGCCGATGGTTACGCGACATCTAACGGTGAACTTGCGATTGGTAAGAACATGTGTGTTGCATACATGAACTGGGAAGGTTATAACTTCGAGGATGCGATTTTGATATCAGAACGTGTAGTAAAAGAAGACAAGTTCACATCTATTGCACTTCACCTTAAAGAATGTAAAGCACGTACAACCAAATTGGGTGACGAAGAAATTACTCGTGACATTCCAAACCTTGGTGATGATGCGTTGAAAAACCTTGATGAAAACGGTATTATCCGTGTTGGTTCGTTCGTACGTCCTGGTGATATTCTTGTTGGAAAGGTAACCCCAAAGGGTGAAACAGAATTGTCACCAGAAGAAAGATTGCTTCGTGCAATTTTCGGCGACAAGTCTCGTGACGTTCGTGACAGTTCACTTCGTGTTGAAAACGGAAAAGACGGAGTAGTTGTTGGAGTAGAGGTTTTCAGCCGTAAGAACAAAGACGAAATGGAAGTCGGCGTTAACACAGTAGTAAAAGTAACAATCGCACAAAAACGTAATATAAAAGTCGGGGACAAGATGACTGCCCGTCACGGTAACAAGGGTATCGTGTCAAAAGTTCTTCCTATAGAAGACATGCCATTTATGGCAGACGGAACACCAGTCGATATAGTATTGAACCCGCTTGGTGTTCCATCACGTCTTAACATTGGTCAGTTGCTCGAGGTTCACCTTGGACATATTGCCAAAATGCTTGGGTGGCACGTTGCTACTCCTGTGTTTAACGGTGCGAACGAGGCTGATATTCGTGAATTGTTAAAGAAAACAGGTCTTTCCGAAGATGGAAAAATGCAACTATACGATGGTCGTACAGGGGACGCGTTCGAAAACAAGACAACGGTTGGTTACATGTACATGTTGAAACTTCACCACATGGTTGACACAAAAATCCACGCACGTTCTACTGGTCATTATTCTCTTGTTACTCAACAGCCGCTTGGTGGTAAGGCACAATTCGGTGGACAAAGAATGGGTGAGATGGAGGTCTGGGCGTTGGAAGCATACGGTGCTGCACATATTCTTCAGGAAATGCTAACCGTAAAATCGGACGACGTTCAGGGTCGAACAAAAACATACCTTTCTATCGTTAACGGACAACCAATGCCAGAACCAGGCGTACCAGAATCAACAAAAGTCATGATTCGTGAATTGCAAGGTCTTGGATTGGATATCGGTATCTATACAAGTGACAAGAAAGAAGTCGAAATCGGTAAAATATCAACAATGGATGCAGACGTTGCCGAACCACTATTGAAACCAGAAGAAACCGAAATGGAAGAAGTCGAACTTGACTTTGGCGAGGAATTGAAACTCGGCGCTGATAACGACACCGCAGATGAAGAAGACTTTGATATGGACAGCCTCTTTGAGTGACAAGTGACAAACGACAAGTGACAAATAAGTGTTACGTCATCCTGAGCGAGGCGAAGCCGAGTCGAAGGATCTAGCGAAGCGTAAAAAGGAGTAATTATGACAGACCTAGAAATTATAAAAGCAATAACAGAGTTGAGGGAAATGACTCCACAAGAAATGTCAAATCGTTTTCATGAAGATGTACTTGATATGCTTGGATATGTCGGACAAGATGCTGAAGAAGCTATGGACATTCAATCACAACGACAACAAACACCCACTACATGGCAAAGAAGAGAGATGATTAGAAACGAGACAACATATTATCCAGCCGAAAAAATAGGAGAACAAGAAAAATGTTTGAATTGAATAACTTTGAAAGCCTTAAGATTGGAATTGCGTCACCAAACCGCATTCGCGAATGGTCGCACGGCGAAGTCACAAAGCCCGAGACGATTAACTATCGTACGCAAAAGCCCGAAAAAGACGGACTTTTCTGTGAACGTATTTTTGGTCCAAAAAAGGACTGGCAATGTTCATGTGGAAAGTACAAATTAATCCGTTACAAGGGTGTAACTTGTGACAAGTGTGGGGTTGAAGTTACCCGTTCAATCGTCCGTCGTGAGCGTATGGGGCACATTGAACTTGCCGCACCTGTAACACACATTTGGTATTTCAAAGGTGTTCCGTCAAGAATCGGGGCATTGTTGAACATGACAATCAAAAATTTGGAACAAGCAATTTACTTTGTTTCCTATGTTGTTGTCGAGGTTTACCAATCCGACAAGGCACGTTTGAAAAAAGGCGACGTGTTAACCGAAACAGAATTCCGTGTAATGGAGAGTGTTTTCGGTGAAAAATCATTTAAATATGACCGTAAAGAAGAAATAAAAGAAGATGCAGCAGGAAAAAAAGTACGTGTTGCAACATACACCGTAATCGATGGCTCGAAAGCAGTATTAACAAAAGCACAATTATTATCTGACCACGAATTGCACGTTATCCAAGACCGTTTTGGCAAGAACACATTCAAAGCGGGCATGGGTGCCGAAGCGGTTAAAGAAATGCTTGCTGGAATCCAGATTGACGAAGAAATCGTAGAATGCCAAAAAATCGTAAAAGATGGAAAAGGCACAAAGCGTGAAAAGGCTGTTAAAAAACTTGAACTTCTTCTTGCGTTTAAACAAAGCGGTAACAAGCCCGAGTGGATGATCATGGACACAATCCCAGTCATCCCACCCGAACTTCGTCCTATGGTTCAAATTGACGGTGGTCGTTTTGCAACAACAGACGTTAATGACCTTTACCGTCGTGTAATCAACAGAAACAACCGTTTGAAAAAATTGGTCGCACTTGAAGCTCCAGACGTTATCGTACGTAACGAAAAACGTATGTTACAAGAAGCGGTCGATGCACTTATTGACAATGGTCGTCGTGGAAAAGCGGTTCAAGGTTCAAAGAACCGAGAACTTAAATCACTTGCGGCTGGTCTTCGTGGTAAACAGGGTCGTTTCCGTAATAACTTGCTTGGTAAGCGTGTTGACTATTCTGGGCGTACTGTTATCGTTGTTGGACCTGAATTGAAACATTACCAAGTTGGTATTCCAAAAGAAATGGCACTTGAATTATTCAAGCCATTTGTTATGAAAAAGTTGGTTGAATTAAACCTTGCAACACACTCTCGTTCTGCAAAGCGTTTGATTGAACGTGAAAAACCACAAGTTTGGGACGTATTAGAAGACGTTATCAAAGACCATCCTGTGTTATTAAACCGTCAACCGACACTTCACCGTCTTTCAATCCAGGCATTTGAACCTGTACTTGTTGATGGTCGTGCAATTCGTCTTCACCCGTTAACATGTCCTGCGTTTAACGCGGACTTTGACGGTGACCAAATGACAGTCCACGTTCCGCTGAGTGAACAGGCAAAAGCCGAGGCACGTATATTGATGCTTTCGTCAAACAACATCTTGAAACCATCGGACGGAAAGTCTATCGTAACACCGACCCAGGACATCGTTCTTGGATGTTATTACCTTACATTGCTAAAAGAGGGTGCAAAGGGTGAAGGCAAAGTCTTCCGTTGCGAATCAGAGGCAGAACGTGCATATGCCGAAGGATTACTTGACCTTAAAGCAAGAATCAAAGTTCGTCGTACAGTCGGCGAGATGATTCAAAATTATGAAGATAACGGGTTGCAATATGCACTTGTCGAAACAACACTTGGAAGAATTTTGTTCAACCGTTGTTTCCCACAAGACATTGACCTTGTCGACAGAAGTAAACCAGAAAACCGCTTCGCATACGAAATCAACAAAGACGTTGTACGAAGTGACCTTAACGACATTATTGTTAAAACTTTCCACAAACATGGTGCTACCGTTACAAGTGAATCTATTGACAAGATAAAAGACGCTGGATTTAAATATTCGACACTCGGGAGCTTGTCAATTTCGGTTTTCGATGCAAGAATTTGCCCAACAAGAAAAGAAATCATCGAAAAAACCGAAGCCGAAGTTAAAAAAGTTGAAAAGCAATATGCTATGGGAGCACTTACAACCGAAGAAAAATTGGACAAAAACATCGCACTTTGGCAAGATGCAACAAACCGCATACAAAAACACCTTATCGAGTTCATGGAACGTGAAGACCCATTCAATCCAATCCGTATGATGAGCACATCTGGTGCGCGTGGTTCTAACAAACAAATCATGCAGCTTGGTGGTAT
Organism: Bacillota bacterium; assembly: GCA_009784375.1. GTDB lineage: Bacteria > Bacillota > Clostridia > Christensenellales > UBA1242 > WRAD01. The sequence goes on from WRBV01000001.1 coordinate 150,644, forward strand.
GCGTGGTATTATCGCGAACGTTTCTGGACGTAAAGAGGATGTTCCTACAAAGTCTAACTACCGTCTTGGATTGAAACCGCTTGAATATTTCCTTTCATCTCGTGGTGGTAGAAAAGGTCTTGCCGACACGGCGCTTAAGACTGCGGATGCGGGTTACCTTACACGTCGACTTGCCGATGTTTCACAGGACGTTATTATTACCGAAGAAGATTGCTTTGCGGCATACAACGAAAAGCCAAAAGGTATGCCTATCCGTGAATTTGTTGTTGATGGGTACTTGGAAAAGCTCTCTGCACGTATCGAAGGTCGTTACACAACAAAAGAAGTAATTAATCCAAAAGACGGAAAAGTTCTTGTCTCTGCGAATACCATGATAGAAGATGTCAAGGCAATCGAAATCGAGGCACTTGGAATTAAAGAAGTTGAAATCCGTACCGTTCTTACATGTAAATCAAAGCGCGGAATTTGTGCAAAATGTTACGGTCGTGACATGACAGGACACGAGACAGTATCAATCGGTGAGGCAGTCGGAATTATCGCAGCACAATCTATCGGTGAACCAGGTACCCAGTTGACTATGAGAACCAAACACCAGGGTGGTATCGCGACAATGGACATCACGACAGGTCTTCCGCGTGTTGAAGAGATCCTCGAGGCACGTTCACCAAAAGGTGTTGCAATCGTATCTGATGTCGGTGGAACAGTAACAAAGGTTCGTGAAAAAGTTGGAAAAGTATATATCGTTACACTTAAACGTCTTGATGGGGTAGAAGAAAATTACGAGGTTGCGGACAAAGCGGTACTTCGCGTAGAAAAGGGAAGTACAGTAATACTTGGAGAAGCATTCAATAACAAGAGTGCAACAGCAGACCAAGTATTCAGCAAGTCTGAAGGACGTGTAACAGGAATAAAACTTGTAGACAAAGCATTCGAAATTACAATTGCACCACATGACCGAGGGGCAGTAACATACAAAATCCCATTCAGCTCGAAGATAATTGTAAAAGAGGGTGCAAAGGTCGAGCCTGGTAACCCATTGACCGAGGGTGTGTTGAACCCACACGACATTCTACGTACACGTGGTATAAAGTCTGTTCAAGACTTCCTTATGTCCGAGGTTATAAAAGTTTATAAGACACAAGATATTGATCTTAATAACAAACACTTGGAAATAATCATAAGACAGATGCTTCGTAAAGTAAAGGTCGAGGATCCAGGCGAAACATCACTTCAAGCGGGTTCTATCGTTGATGCAACAATATCCGAGGAAGAAAACCTTATTGCAATTGCAAATGGAAGAAAGCCAGCATCTGTTCGTCGTGTACTTCTTTCAATTACAAAAGCGGCACTTAAGACCGAATCATTCTTGTCTGCGGCATCGTTCCAAGAAACATCTGCGGTGTTGACCGAGGCTGCTATAAAAGGTAAGACAGATCACTTGATTGGATTGAAAGAAAATGTTATCATTGGTAAGTTAATCCCCGCAGGAACAGGTTTGAAGCGCTACAGAAATATCGGTTACAAAGTGGTTAATAACTAGGGGGATAGCAAAACCAAGTAAATTACCGAGCACAGAGTTTGGTAAATACTATGGAAAATTACGTACTGGGTGTGGGATCATCCCACAGGAGGAAGGTTATGTTCACAAATATGTTAAATGTCCCACTATGGATTTCGGAATCATTTCCGATTATCCAGGCTGTGCTTGTGATAATTATTGCACTTGCATGTATTGTTATGGTGGTATGTGTTCTTGCAAGTCCAGCACAAGTGGGTCGCGGAAGCAACGCAATTACGGGTGCAAGTGAATCATATTACACAAAACACAAAGGTCGTAATAACCAAGGGCGTATTCGTAACATGATTATTATCTGTGCAAGTATTATCGCAGTTTGTTCAATTTTGTATTTCGTAACATGGCAAATCTTCAATAACGCAGGTTAAAAATTAATTAAAAGAGGCAACCAAGCCTCTTTTTTTATTAGTATTTATCTTTAACAATACGAGCAATTTTTGCAATGAATAAAACAAATGCGGTAAATACAAATCCAAAAAATCCGATATACAACATTGGCATGTTTGGAATGGAAAGACCTATTGCGGTTACAATAATAAATGCAATGGCAAGAATTAACATTCCGATAAATGTCCAAAAAGACATGCCCTTTGGTTCACGTACATTATATTTTTTTGGTAATTGTTCCATATATACATTATAGCACATAAATGTGCTGGGCATTAAAGTAAAATTATCACAACCGTTCGCGTTGCGAACCCTGCCATAACATAACCTAACAAGTGTTGACAAAATTCTTATCTATGTAGTATTATAATGTATGGACGCAAGCCATATCACAAAAATTCAAGTTGTTAATGTTAATAATAATGCAATCGGGTTACCGAGGGCGGATTTTTGTGTGAAAATAAATACTTAGGCAAAATATACAAAAATAACAGCTTACAGCTCGGTACACCCAAAGAAGACATAGGGGATACCGAGCTTTTTTTGTGACATATGCTTGCGGCAAAATTTATAAAAAAAGGAATTAATAAAAATAATGAAAAAATTACAAACTCTCCAATTTGGAGACATAACGTACGAGGATGTCATGAAAAGACCAAAGTTCTTTTTCGGACCGTCCGCAACAATGACTATTGCCGCGACGCCAGATGGAATGACATATGACCCTTTTTTCAAGGGAAGTTACACTTATGTTGGTGACAACATGCGTGGAAACCATTCTCTTAACGTGAAACACAAGCACCAATTTGGCATTAACCCAATGGGTGCAAAAGTAGGGAAAGAAGTATACATGTATACGGAAGAACATTCGGGTGTTATCAAAGAACATTTTAACGAAGGGGCAAAAAAGGTGGTAGAGCAAGGAGGATTGATTTTGCCGTGGTCTCGTGAATTTACCGAGGTCATTCTTGAGCCTGAATTTCATCAGCATATTATTTGTGCGCAAAAGCCTGAGCTTATTGAAAAATATGGAAACAAACAAAGTTTAAAAGAAATTCTAAAAGAACAAGGCATTGCACAAGCCGATTTCGAAATTATGAAAGGCGCAGAAATTATATACATGATCGAGCAAGGACACATTCCTCATGAACGCGAAGTGGTGGTACAAAGTCCATATGGTATAAACGGAAAAGGGACAATGATATTATCCAAAAAAGAACAAGGAGACCCTTGGAAACAAAGCGTAAAAGATATTAACCCCGAACAAGACTATGTTGTAAGCGAATATGTAAAGACAATAAGTTCGCCATCCGTGCACATGCAGATTTCTTCAAACGAAATTGGAATGTATCCTGTAGGCGACCAACTTGTCGTAAGTGGGCAAACCCAAGGGACAAGTTTTGATACTTTTGCCGCACGTCCACAAAGCACACAACAGGCTACCCGAGATGTTGCAATGCAAGTAGCAGAATTGGCACAAAAAGATGGGTACCGAGGATTTATAAACGTTGATACAATGATTACGGACGACGAAAGATATCCAGAGGCACTTGTAACAGAAACCAACACAGGAAGATATTCGGGTACCGCTGGTCTTGCAAACGTTGCGGCACGAAGAACAGAGAGAATGACGGGACAAGAAATTGGGTCAGTATTTGATCATAGTGTTGAAGCCTTGTACAAGAAAGAAACAGATTTCTCAAAACGCATTGCCATGATTCCCGCAATCGGGAGCAAACGCGACGGTCCAGCAGAACGTAGTCCAAGCGGTGAAATTATAATTCCGCAAGAATATCAAGGCATAAACCATGATGGGTTGGAACAGACAAGAACAGAAGACGAATGGGGTTTAAAATTTTCATATATTACGTACCAAATGCCACCAGAACAGGAAAGAACAAAATAAAATAAAAGGAAAAATAAATGAAAACAACAGAAATTTTAAAAGAATTAATAACAATTAAATTTTGGGATGGATTATCCAATCGCGAATTATTGGATTATTTCCACAAAGCATTCAAAGGTTGTGATATCCACGAGATTACAGAAACACGTACTGGGAATCCATATATGGTTATTGGTATAAACTGCAAATTGAAAAATCAAAAAGATGCAATTATTTTGCATGGGCATATGGATACAATTGTTCCGCCAAAAGAATGGGATATATCTCCGCGAGTTATTGATGGAAAATTGCATGGACTTGGATCTGTTGATATGCGGGGGTTCTTTGCTGGGATAATTTCAGCATTGCCAGAATTAAAAAAGATGAAAACACCTATTATTTTAACAATTTCAAGTGACGAGGAAACTGCAATTTATGGCACCGACAAAATTATTGAATTTTTAAAAAGCCGTAGAATTACACCTCAGCTTGTAATAATTGGTGAGCCGCGAATGGCACCAGAGTATGTTGCACCTTATCATAACGGATGTTCGGTTCAAAAATTTGTGGTTAAGGGAAAAGGCGCACAAATGTCTGTGCCACAACTTGGCACCAATGCAATTGTTTATGCAAGCAAGATTGTGGAATTTTTGAACGCCTTGAAAATAACAACCACAGTAGTAGAGATAGGCGGGGGCGGTTCAATTGCAACTGTTCCAGACACCTGTGAATTCAAAGTATTGTTCAGCTTTCCTACCCAGACAGAATTCAACAAAGAAATTACAAAGGTTAAAAAGTATATAAAATCGCTCGAGACTGGGACGCAAAACTTGCAGATTTCAACCGAGATTATGGCACACTTACCTCCTTTGGAAGAAAATCAAAGTCCTAAATTAATGGGTGTTCTTGAAAAGATGGGTGTGAAACTCTTTGATCGCGAAGTTGCAAGTAAAACGGTAACAGAAGGCGGAATATACAGCAACTTTTGCCCCGACACAATTATATTTGGACCAGGTGACTTGAAACTTTGCCATGTCCAGGACGAGCACACTCCGATTGAAAAGCTCGAAGCTTATCCTATAAAACTTGTTGAACTGTTGAAAGAATTTTGATTTTATAAATTTTGTGGTAATATAAACCAAATTAGGAGAGAGAAGTGAGCGAAAACGATATCACCACGCAAAATCAAGAAGAAATAAAAAAGCATAAATTCAAAGTCAATATAACCAAGAAAGAGATATTTTTGGTACTTGTATTCAGCTTTGCATTTATTTTCAGTTTTTTTATATTTAACCAAGTAGACATTATTTTTTCAAATCAACAAAGCTTTGGGTTTACAATAGGTGACGTTGTTTGGGGATTTATTATATCTGCATTCATTGGATTTTTAACATTATCTTCGCTTCTTTTTATAATGGTACAAACATCAAAAAAAGTGTTTAAAATAACAATCGCACTTTTGTTCGGGTTTATGCTTGCAAGTTATTTTCAAGTTCTCTTCTTGAACGGAAATTATATTACCGACATGCATCCAAATGCCGCAGATCATAGTCCATGGGGTGTTGGAATGCAGATTTTTGTAACATTTGTTTGGTTTTTAATTTTATTCTTGCCACTTGGTATTGCTTATGCACATAAAATTCCAAAGATAAAGAGAGCGTTCAAAAAAGATATACTTTTCAAGTCAATATTATTCGCATCGGCAGTTATATTTGTAATGCAAGGAATAGGTCTTGGTGTTGCCTCGACTGGTGTACAAGAAAAAAATTCAAACCAAATTTTCTATTTTTCTGTTACGCAACAACTTAACTTGTCCGAAGGAGAAAATATTGTTGTATTTTTAATTGACCGTTGGCCGATTTGGCAAACGGACGAAGTTTTTCGTCAACATCCACATGCAAAGGAATTTTTCCCTGGGTTCACTTATTTCAGAAATAATTTATCAGAATATCCCCAGACATTTCCAAGTGTTACCGCGATGTTGACGGGTATAAACTTTAACCAAACAAATACAAGAAGAGATTTTTCACAATACGCATGGGAACAGGCGACTTTATTTGATGAACTCTACGAACAGGGTTTTACGAGGAATGCAATCCTTGATTCCGTCTCAACTTTTTTTGATATAGAAGAAGTTGTAGATTATTTCGATAACATTGTATTCCCAGATGAGGATGTAAGGGAAGTCCACGCTGTACGTGCTGTGGTCGAAATGGCGAATTTTACTCTTCAACGTATTGTGCCGTATCCAATGAAAAATTTGATAAATATTGGATTCCCACACAGGTTCAGAAATATTGTAAGTATTAATTCTCCAGATTATTTTCCAAACCAAATTTGGAGAGATGCCGATCCAATTCTTAAAGATAGAATAGAAATTCTTGGACTATCGGCAAATCCAGGAAATACATTCAGCTTTATTCATATGAACGGTCCACATTCTATACCAAACGTTACCGCAGCAATTTACAGTATTTTTAAGATGCTGGATGGTTATTTCCAAGAGATGAAACGTCTTGGTATATATGACAACTCTACAATAATATTGATGTCAGACCACGGTACATCGATTAATAACAGATACGAAGACAGCACAAAAGCCCGATTTCTTACATCTCTCTTTATAAAAGAAAGCGGAGCACCGAATACACCGTTACAGGTTGACAGCGTAACCCCATTATCTAACAGTAATTTCTTGGCTTCGATTTTTGAACTCATAGGTGCCAAACCACAAGGCACCAAACACCAAGACTATGGTTATTCGTTTTTTGACATAATCCGAAACAACAGCATACGACCAAACCGATACATCGGAATAACAAGTTGGAATGTCGGAAACCGATGTGTGTTTTATGAAAGACGTTTGGTAGCCGACAACTTTGTACCATTATCGCCCTGGACTTTTTAGTTATTAAGCCTTGCACAGGTTTGATTGTTTGTTCATATGTAACTACATGGCAACAATTGTAATAGACCCTGGGCATGGCGGTACAGATCCAGGAGCGGTGCGTGGAACAAGGCACGAAGCAAATGATAATTTAAACATGGCTCTGGCAGTTGGGCGGATTTTGGAAAGTCGTGGACATAGGGTCATATACACGCGGAGAACGGATACAAACGTTTCGCTTGCAGAACGTGCGCGTATTTCAAACAACGCAAATGCCGATATTTTTGTGTCAATCCATAGAAATGCGGCTGTGAACCCCGAGGCACATGGGCTTGAAAACTATGTAAGACCAGCGGCAACAGCACGTGAAGTCGAAAACGCAACACGAGTCTTAAACCGTATTGCCGATCTTAACATTTTTCGTAACAGAGGATTACATAGAGGTAACTTTTTTGTGCTTAACGCAACAAATGCACCAGCAATGTTACTTGAACTTGGTTTTATTTCCAACGCCGAAGACAATAGGCTATTTGATGCCAATTTTTCAAGAATTGCCGAAGCAACCGCACAAGGAATTATCGACAGCGTAGCTCCAGTCCGTCCTCCAGTTACTCCGCCGACAACTCCGCCACCAATAGCCCCTCCAGTAACTCCACCAAGACCAACTCCTGGTGGTGATGCGACTGTGCGTCAAATCCAAACTACGTTAAATAATGTATATGGACAGAATCTTGTAGTTGACGGTATTGCAGGTCCTCTTACACGACGGGCATTAACAAGAGCATTGCAAATGCAACTGAACAGCCAATTTGGTTCAAGATTGGCGGTTGACGGAATATTCGGTCCATTAACACGTGCCCAAATTCCACTTGTAAGGCGAGGTGACCGTGGAAATCTTGTATGGATTTTGCAAGCCGCGATGTGGATTAATGGATTCCAAACCAATCCAGATGGTGTCTTCGGACCATTGACCGAACAAACGGTACGAAACTTTCAAGCATCACGTGGAATTGGAACAGACGGTATTGCAGGTCCAATTACATTCACAGAATTATTCAGAACATAAGGTATATAAAAAGCGTCATATGACGCTTTCTTTTTTGCTAAAAATTAATGTTTTGTTATAATTGAGCTATGACACAAGAAATTATAAAACTTGCCGAGAAAATACGCTCTGATGAAATGTCGTATTTTATTGTAATAGGAACAGGCGGCAGCATCAACGGAGCAAAGGCGGTCATTGATGCACTAGGGGTCAAGGTAAGGAAGAGTGGAACATATCAAATAATCAAGTTTGTAGGAGATGAACTTGATGATGCTGAGATAGAACATCTAGAAAAGATGATACAGAGTAAATATAGTGTTTACATAAATTATATATCAAAGAGTGGTAATACCCTTGAGCCAAAGCTTGTATTTGAACATTTGCTAAAATCGATGAAGCAAAAGTATTCTAACGAAGAATTAAAACAAAGAATTATCTGCACAACAACCGACGGAAAAGGTGAATTGTATAACCAAGCAAAGGAAGAGGGATGGGCAATGCATTTTATTCCCGAAAATGTCGGCGGGAGATACAGCATATTTACGCCTGCGGGGTTATTGCCTATTGCGGTTGCTGGACTTGATATACAGGCGTTTTTAAATGGCAGTAAGAATTCACCAGCGATAAATTTGGGGAAAGACTTGTTTAATTATACAACAGGAGAAAGCATTCAGAAGTGTGACATAAATGTGTTCGTTTTCTTTCAAAAAAGATTAGAGCCACTTGGAGCCTGGGCTTGCCAACTTTTTAATGAATCTTGTGGAAAAGATGGTAAAGGAATTTTCAGTTCCACCGCAATCTATCCACGAGATTTGCATTCACTTGGGCAAATGGTTCAAGATGGAAAACGTAATTTGGTCGAGACCTTTATTAAATTTAATGAACTTGATAATTGCAAAAGATTCGGTAAAGTTAACAAGGCAATTTATGATGCAACATACAAAGCACATACAGATGACAACATCCCAGTAATCCAAGTAAATGTTGAAAGACTTGATGAATTTCATCTTGGCGGACTTATGCAGTTAATGATGGATGAATGCATTGATTACTGTCAATCTCTTGATGTAAATCCATTTGATCAACCAGGTGTAGAAAAATATAAAAAATGCTTACTTAAATTACGTTCTATCGAACGCTGATGCATTTTTTGGACATTAAGGGAATTCATAAATACAACATAATTGAATTATTGAAATCCTGAAAGCTTTTTCTAAAATAGGTGTTATACTTGCACTATGACAAAAGAATTATATATTGTAACTGGTGGGACTGGTTTCGTTGGAAATAATCTTGTACGCGAAATTGAAAGACAAGGAAAGGATGTTGTTGTACTTGCACGAAATCTTGATAAATGTAATTGTTCTCTGAAGGATTGCAGCGCAAAAATCACATGTGGCACAATTATGAGTATTGAATGTCTGGAAGAACTCTTTGATGGTGTCGGAAAAGATACAAAAGCAATTTTTATACATACTGCTTCTTATGTTTATATAGGGTCTAATCGTAAAAAGATTAAACATATGTTTGAAACAAATATTGATGGGACACGTAATGTTATAAATGCATGTTTACGACACAAAGCACGACTTGTGTATATAAGTTCGGTGCATGCCATCCCCGAAACACCAGGCGGTGGGGTAATAACCGAAGTAGGTCGCTTTGATGCCAAGTGGGTGGTTGGTCATTATGCAAAGTCAAAAGCAATGGCAAGCCAGATGGTTCTTGATGCTGTACGTGATGAAAATCTTGATGCCGTATTGGTTCATCCGTCTGGGATTACTGGTCCAAATGATTTTTCGGATACACATTTAACCCAAATGGTGGATGATTACAAAAACAACAGAATTCCCGCATCAGTTGTAGGCGGTTATGATTTCGTTGATGTTCGCGATGTTGTGTCGGGAACACTTGCGGCGGCAGAGTCTGGAAAAACGGGTGAGTGTTATTTGCTTACCAATCGGTTTTATACAGTACGACAAGTTCTTGATACTTTACACGAACTTGGAATTGGAAAAAAGGTTAAACGCAATATGCCTATGTGGATTGCTCGCGTTGGGTTACCATTTTTGACACTTTATTTTAAAATCTTAAAAAAACGTCCGCTTTATACACGATATTCGTTATATACACTTGGAAGTAATAGTAATTTTTCACATGAAAAGGCAAGTACCGAGCTTGGATATAATCCACGAGAATTAAAAGAAAGTTTGAAAGATATGATATAAGAGGGATAATGTTTTATGACCAAAATTTTTGTATACACAGGCACGGGTAATTCATATGCAAGTGCCAAACAAATGGCGAGCGAGATTGAAAATGCCGAAGTAATTTTCATAACCGATGAATTGGGTGAATCACGTACACATATCGAATGTGAAACATGCATTATAATTTTTCCAGTATATGGATATGGTATGCCAAAGACTGTACGTCGTTTTATAAAACAAAGCACATTCAAGGTTGATTATTTCGCCGTTCTTGGTACTGTGGGTTCCACTCAAGGCGGTGCGCTTGCCGAGGCGATAAGATTACTGCGAGGCAAAGGTCAAAAAGTTCATTATACCAATAGAATCAAATGCGTAGAAAACTATGTCCACATGTTTAAATTACCAACAGAAGAAAAAATTGAAACGCTTTGCCAAAGTCAATGCGAGCTTACGAGCAATATTGTCCAAGATATAAAAGCACGAGTCGAGAATAAGCGAATATTGTTACGCCCAGAATCAAGCTTTGTAAGTGGGGTTTTCAAGGTTGCAAGCCCGTTTTTCGCACGTCGTTATAGGGTAGATGCCGATTGCAATGGTTGTGGCATTTGTTATCGCGTATGCCCAGCACTTGCAATAGAAATGAAAGAACTTCGAACAATTGAAATAAATCAAGAAACAAACGAAGAAATTGAAACTATAAAGAAAAGACCAGAATTTACTGCAAAAAAATGCGACCATTGTCAGGCATGTTTGCAACTTTGTCCAAAGCGTGCAATTTTGTTTGGAAAAATAACAAAAGATGGGAGAAGATATTGTCACAAAGATGCAAATATAAAAGAACTATTCAAGAGATAAAATAGGTCATAAAAAATTCATTGTCCGCTTTGATAACCATGATATAATGAAATATGTTTAAACCTGCCGCGTGTCCAAAATGTAATTCAATTATACTTGTCCAAGCGGGCGAGGCTTTTGTACGATGTCCAGGTTGTACCAAAAACATAAGTGTCGAGGATGCATGGAAGAATCTCGATGATTTTTGCTCGGTTCCTGCGAATACTGCGGCAATGATTGAAAAATGTATTATTCTTGAAAAAAAATATGGTCCCGATATATCAATGCCGATACTTGGGCTGCTTCATGAAAAATATCCAGACAACGAAGAAATCATGTATCTTATTGTAAAGACAAGTGGCTTTGATTCGATAATCGTAAAGGACTATTTAATAAAGTTCAAAGACGATAAAAAAAAGGTGTCTTTTGCAGAGGATTTTTTGACAAAAGCTCTTACCGTACGAAACATGGAATATATTTCAATGTTCGAAGATTACATTGAAAGCAAGCTAAGACCAGCCCGAAAAGAAAGATTCAAAGAACTTATGCGCGAATTAAAAGCATCCTATGTGAAAACTTCAACAGGCGCGAATGCATTGATGTTGCTGTATGCATTTTATGCGATTGGTGCTGCGATAAATATCGCCATGGTTATATTCTTTCTTTTCTCGGACTTGCAACTTTTTATATATGTACTGGTTGCGGCTGGAACGCTTGGAATAGAAATTTCATTACTTTACTTTCATAACCGAAAATTCGGGAATAGGCTGACGACCTCTGATCGAGAGAGATTGTTTATGGTAATATATATGGCGACCATAGTGCTTGTAATCGGAGGGGTGTTTGTAGGCGGAGTTGTAAGTTTTTAAACTTTACTATTGACAAAAATGTAATATTATACTATAATAGGTATATAAATTTATTAGAGTATAAGGAGAACAAACATGTTCAGAATGGTAATTGCAACAATAATTTTAATCGCTACGTTAATTACATCTTTCTTTCTTTTGCTTTGGGTTTTCGGACAAGATTTCGACAGATGGTTTTACCAATGGCTGTTGGTAGGTGCGATTGTGTTCCTTCTTGGTGCTGGAATCGTTCTTAGTGCATTATTGTACGAGCGTGCAATTCGCGAAAGGCAAGAACAAGAAATGTAATAATCAAGATAAAGAAACACGCCGTTCGGCGTGTTTTTATGACCTGGGAAAAATATCCACCTTCGGTGTTTGACACTAAGGATAAATTATTAGAAATGTTCGCTTTGCGAACAGGTCATACTTCGTGGACATTATGGAAGTTATTAAGTGTTCGCTTTGCGAACAGGTCATCGTCAGATAATTCCATAAATCAGTCCATCCATAATGTCCAAAAAAGGCATAGAAGGCGATGCGAAGCAACGCATCGAAGTTGCCTTTTTTATATTGGTTCAGATTTTATGTACAAGCGGTTGTCATAATCATTTTAATATGAGATATTATCATGTAATACATAATGACAAAAGATAGCCAAACATACATAGATAAACCGTTTAATGTTCGACCGCTTGTATTATGGGCGATTATTGTTGGTTTGACCATATTTTTTGGAAATTTGTCGATTAGTTATGGTTGGTGGATAATCGGCATTTGGCTTGGTGTAATAATTGGCTTTTTTATTTTATTAAATGCAATTAAAAATAAACACAAAGATAGAGTGTTTGTGTTCCTTGCTGGGAACAAATCATTTTTTGTTGCTACAATCGTCTTGATTCTTGCAGCCATTGTGTCATTTGGAATTACTACAATGGTCTATTCAAATCAATACCATTTTACTGGAAATGGTGAAGTCACAGGAATTGTTCGCGCACACAGAATCGATGATGACGGTTTTGGCTCGGTAACACTTGCAAATGTACGATTTAACGACCAAAGTGTCTCGGGTCGTGTTCGAATTAATGTGAGAAATCTAAATGAAGAGAGTATAGCAAATATTTCATTCGGCAACATAATTCGTACCGAGGCTGTGCTTTCTCCCATCAATGTGTCGGGATTTTCAGTTAATAACCGAATACGATATTCGGCATCAATCAATGGTGTTGATATAGAGTTCATCCGACAATCAAACGATTTCCGAAGTATTGCATTGCGTCATAGTTATAATTTTTTGCACAGGTTCATGAGTGACGGTCCTGCGAATTTAATATATTCCATGATGTTTGGTGATCGAAGCACGCTTGATGATGAGGTTCAACAAGACTTTCGGTTGAACGGGCTTGCACATGTGTTGGCGGTAAGTGGTTTGCATGTTGGGTTAATTGTTGCAATAGTTTTGGGGTTTTTAAAGATTCTTCGACTTGATAAAAAATATCAATTTCTGATTTTAATTTTTGTTGTGTGTTTTTATACGTATCTTGCAGATTTCAGAGTTTCCATCCTGCGTTCGGGAATAATGTTCCTTGTGTTGGCGGGGAATAGGTTGTTAATTCGGCGACCCGATTTTTTATCAAGTATTTGCCTTGCATTCGTTATAATTTTAGTTCTGTTCCCTTATTCGTTGTTTTCTCTTGGATTTCAATTAAGTTTTGGATGTATGTTTGGGATTGCTTTGTTTAATCGACCAATAACGAATGGGTTGAAAAAGTTTTTAAATGTACCAGTACCATTTGAAAAATTCAGAAACCTAGTGGTCTCGAGTATTTCGATGTACACGACAACTGCGATAACAACTTTTCCATTTATTATCGCAACGTTCGGTTTTTATTCGGCAATAGGAATTTTTGCCAATCTTTTGTTATTGCCTATATTAATCTTGGCATTTCAATTAAGTGCTATTGCGCTTGTAACCTATGTTGGTTTTCCACTTTTATACTTGGTTGATGTAATGTTGAGATTTGTATTGCATGCATCAAACGCACTTGCAAACATGTCATGGGGACAGATTTATATTAACACCAATTCATGGATTATGTGGTTTTATTTCCTTGGACTTGTCATAATGTCGCGGTTTATATTTATGCGCAGGCGTTATCGCTATATATCTGCCGCCATCTTGTTTGGAATTTACGGCTTGGCACTACTGGTTTTGAATACTTAGGCAAGCTGTGCTATAATTGTCTTATGGAATTTATAAAACTAAAGGCCACCTTAAAGGAAGAAATTGCACCCGTATATGTTCTTTTTGGAAGTGACAACTTTTTGATTAATAAGAGTATCGAGCTTGTTACCAATGCACTTGGAACTCTTGATATCACAAAATTTGATGAGAAGGCAAGTATGTCCGAGATAATGTCGGTAACACAAACAATATCAATGTTTGGTGATAAGAGACTTGTTATAATGCGTGGTGCTGAAGATAAACATTTAAAAGAATTAAAAAAATATCTAGAAGATCCAAGTCCAGATTGTGTTTTGATTTTGGTTTTATCGTCTGAAAAAGCACCTGTTGCTAAAAATGTGCAACCAGTTGATTGCAACCCAATAAAGGGCGATATATTGTTAAAGCTTATTGCAAAACAATTCGGTGATAACGGTAAGAAAATTACTCCGTCCGCAGCTTCGTTAATTGCAAAATATTGTGCAGATAATTACGCAAAGATTGACAACGAAATAGGAAAGCTTGTAAACTTCTTTTCGGCAATTGATATAATCGATGTTATACATGTTGAAGAAATTGTTTCAAAGGATGAAGAATTTCAAACTTACGAACTTGGCAGCGCAATATGTACGCGAAACCTTGAAAAAGCACAAGGTATATTGGCAAGGTTAAAAAGTGGCGGAGTAGACGACTATGCTATCTTTGGGAACTTGGTTTCTATGTTAAAACGATTGTATTATTCACTTGCAACAAATTGTCCTAATGAAAAAGTTGCATCAGCATTAAAAGCAAATCCATATGCAATTATGTATGCGCGCCGTGATAACAAACGTCTGGCACCGCGTCTAAGCGAAATTTATAAATATGCGCTTAACCTTGAGTATAAGATTAAAAGCGGACAGCTGTCTATACCAAGTGCAATTGATTTGATAATGATGGAGGTCGGCTCGTGAGAGAAATCACCATTGTTAAAACGAATAACTTGTCCTCGTCAATTGACGAAGTTTTAACAATGGCAGAAACAAATGCGAGAGTAAACACAAAGCCAACATACATAATTGTCCCAGATCGATTTACATTGGAAGCCGAAAGAAAATTATTAAAAATATCACCATGTCTTTTGAATACGCGCGTGCTGACTTTTACTATGTTGTATAACTTGATAACAAGCGAGACCGAAACCCAGCCCAACATTTTGGACAAGACTAAAGCGGTACTCTTTATGTGGCACGCAATTGAAAGTGTACGTGATAGTCTTGTTTGGTTTAATAAATCAAGTGGGCATTATACCTTTGCCGAAAAAATGTTTAATACAATAAACCAATTGACAAGTTCTCTTGTTGATTTTGAAAATCTTGAAAAAAATGCACATGTAACAATTACGCGGAAAAAAATGCACGATATATCGTTGATTTACAAAAAATATTGCCAGATAACACAAGACTACACCGATTCTGCGGGTATGCTTGGGTTTTTGATAAAAGAAATTAAATCAAGCTTACTTATAAAAGATGCATCGATTTATATGTGTGGGTTTGAACATCTCTCGATTCAAAGGCTTGCCGTTGTGAATGAATTAATAAAGCATGCAGCACAGACAACAATAGGCATAAAAGAAAAAAGCGAACTTGAAGATCAATTAACACCAATGCTCTTCGAATTGAAAGACGTAAAGATACATAATGTCCAAGCCAAGGTTAATGACAGGATTGTGAATCTTTATTCACAAAATACTCGAACAAAGCTTGATAATGTATATGTATTACAATACAAAACACCTCACATCGAGGCTGCACACATTGCGAACCAAGTACGTGGACTTTTGAACAATGGAATCAATCCCAATGATATAAAAGTTCTGCTTTGTGATTACGAGAATACCTATCAAATATTTGAACAATTTTTTAATCATTGCAATGTTCCATTAAATCTTGATGTTGGTATTCCGCTTGTCAAGACATCGCTTGCGATTTTCTTCCGTGATATTTTGGCACTTGCAAATCATGATACCGCCGAAACCTTTATACCAATTTTGAAAAGTAAATACATAAATATAAACCCTAAGTGCGAATTCCAAATTGAAAATTTTTGCATCAAGACTAACTTTGGGTTGTCAAGTTTCCTTGAAAAAAATGATCTAGAAATTGAACCCGAAACGAAACATAGTTTGGAAAATATTCTGCGGTTTATTAAAGAAATATCCAAATCAAAGACAATAATGCATTTCTCGGATGGATTATTGCAACTTGCAAAGACTCTTGAAATTGAAGAGGATTCAATTGAAAAAATATGTTTGGATAAAACAATAAGCATTCTAGAAGTATTGGGACAAGTAATCGGTGAAAAAAGCGTGGATGTTTTCGAATATTCTAATCTTTTTGCAACACTTACGGTTGCAACAAAGATATCAACAATTCCGACATATGCAAATCGTGTTATACTGGTAAACAGTACCGAGTATCAACCATCTTTTGTACCTTATCTATTCATTGCCAACATCCATGATGGAGTTTTCCCAGTAACAAGACCAGATACAGATATTCTAACCGAACTTGATATTCGTGCAATGGCGGTTACCATAGAACCAACCGTTACCATGCAAAATATTCGCTCGCGCAATCAATGTCTTGATACATTGTCAAGTTTTACCGAGAAATTATTTCTTTCAACCGTTGCAACAAATACTTTGAACGAGGAAGTAAATACAAGTGAAATAATAGCACGAATTCTTGAACTAGATCTAAATGCCGAACTTGAATATACACAAATAAATTCAAAACATTTTGCAATGAATCAAGTGTTACAGTCTATTGGTAATGACACGGCATTTAGTGACATGGTTCATTATAATTCGATTTTACAATCGGTGGGTTTAGAAAGTTTCGAGATACCAAACCTTCATAGCCAAGAATTTAATATAAGAAACGGTAAGAACCTTTTTGCGCAAAATGAATGTATTAGTGTAACAACCCTAGAATCATTTTTCTCGTGTCCATATTACAATTTTTTAACAAAAGGTTTGCGATTACGCGAAAGACCTCGTTATCGTGTTGGAAGTGATGTTATGGGAAACCTTATACATAAAATCATCGAAGAATATACCGAAGAATTCATAAGACAAAAAAATACTCCAACCGACGCCCAGCTTTCCAAAATTATCGGCAAGGCATTCGAGAACACTCAATTCAAGTATTTTACAAACGATCCAAATAATAAACCACTTGTCGAATTGTTAAAAAAAGAAATCCGAATTCTGGTTAATCAAATTAACGCGCAAATCAGTACAAGTTCATACAAACCGAAATATGTAGAAAAATCTTTGTCTCAAAAAACGGGTGACATCACATTGATTGGAAAGGTAGACCGTGTAGACACGATGTTAAAAGAAAATAATAAGCATGCTTTTGTTATTGATTATAAAACAGGGTCAAATGTTGATTTCAAATTGCGTGATGTTTATACAGGAACAAAGTTACAGCTGCCGCTTTATTCAGATATGCTCTCAAGAGAAGGTTATACAGCAGACGGTGCAGCGTACTTTCAATTAAAGTCTGGGCTTTCTAAAGAAACCAAGCTCAAAGGTATTATTGATTACACTTCGGAAGAAATAGAATCGGTAATGAACTATGCAAAACACATAGCAACAGATGCTATTAAACACATGAAAGATGGAGTTATAAAGAAAGCTTCGATAAGTGAAAAGGTTTGTGGATATTGCCCAGCAAAAGCACTTTGTTCCCAGAAAGAAAACACAAGAGCTAATAATGTACCGATTATCAAACCAGTTGATTTTGGAGGTATATTATAATGAAGTGGACACAAAATCAACGCGGTGCAATTGACACACGAAATACAGATTTGCTTGTAAGTGCAAGTGCAGGAAGTGGAAAAACCACAGTAATGATTGAACGAATTTTTCAAATGATTCAAAGTGGTGAAGCCACACTTGACCAATTACTTGTTTTAACATTTACAAAAGCATCTGCCGCCGACATGCGTATCAAGCTGAGAAAAAAGTTGGAAAATGCTGGGATAGATGTGATACACCTTGCTAATTGTTCGATTGGTACGTTCCATCAATTTTGTTCTCAATTAGTACAGACTTACTTCAATATTGCCCAGATAGACCCCGCATTTTCAATAATTGACGATCAAGAGTCAAAATCTATTCAAAGCACAATTCTGGATAAAATCATTGCAAGAAACTATGAGAATGCAACAGATGCAATAGAAACACTTTGTGCAAGTCGAAAAACAGAACCTTTGAAGGAGCTTGTTATATCTATTTATAACTTTCTATGTTCACGTGAAAATAGTGCAGAGTGGCTGGAAAACATTGCCGATAAAAGTTATAATTTAAATTTAAGCAAGAACCTTGCAATTAAGAAAATAGTTGAACATTATGCAAATGTGGGTAATCATTTTTTTGAAAGGTTTTCATTTTACTTTTCTCGTGCAAAATCTCAAGACATTGACCGTGCATTTCCATTTTTCGAACATTGTGTTGAATTGTCAAAGCAACTTTCCAATGTGAAAGAAATAAAGGACTTTTGTAATCTTGAAAAACATTTTGATTTTGCAACGCTTGTAAAAAGTTATTTCAAAGATTTTGAATTATATGATGAATTTAAACGTGGCCGAGATTTATTGAAAGATGAAATCAAGGAGATACAAAAATACTTGATTGTTGATGAAAAAACATTAATTCAAAAGCTTGAAAGTGACGGGAAAATAATAAACCAAATTATATTACTTGTTCAAGAATTTATAAAAGACTATTCAAATGAAAAGATGCGAATTGGCAAGCTTGATTTTTCTGACCTTGAAAAATTTGCATTGAAAGTCCTTGAAAATGAAGAAATCGTAAACCAATTACAAGACAAATATAAATTCATTTTCGTCGATGAATATCAAGATACTAACCCAGTCCAAGAGAAAATTTTGTCATTGTTAAATGGGAAAAATTTATCGCAAGAAAGTAACAAGTCTGCCTTTTTTATGGTTGGTGATATTAAACAAAGCATCTATGGATTCAGGGGGGCCGAGCCAATAATTTTTGCAAGTAAACTAACTAATTATGACATGAATATCGGGGGACAGGTTGTCAAGCTAAATGAAAACTTCCGAAGTCATCCTGGCATTCTTGGGTTTGTAAATGATGTATTTGGCAAGGTAATGAGTAAACAGGTGGCTGATATCGACTATAAAACAACAAGTGAATTTAATCCAGGTGCCGAATATCCAGACGAGTGCGAGCCTGCTGTTGAAGTAATCTTGATTGATACGAAAACAGAAAAACGAGAAAAACAAAAAATTGTAAAACCATATGACATTTTGAATGACGATTCGGTGGTAGAAGAATTAAAAAAGGTCGAGGCACAATGTGCATTAATAACACAAAAAATTGACCAGCTATTGCGGACGGAAATCTATGATCTTGGTAAAAAGACATATCGAAAAGTACAACTTGGCGATATAGCGATATTGGCAAAAGAAAAGACTCATATGAATTTGTTGGCAAATACTCTTGCTCGAGCTGGGATTGAATGTGCCGTTACTAATAAACAATCGGCATCCGAACAATTCGAAATCGCAGTACTTGAAAAATTTCTATACGCTATATCAAACCCATATAATGATTTGCCACTTGTTCTTACAATGTCAAGTTTCATATTCGGCTTTACAAGTGACGACCTTGCCACAATTAAAATGGCAAGTAATCAAAAAAATAGTTTCTATGAAAAGATACTGGAATATATAAATTCCAACAACAACGAACTTGCAGGTGAACTTGCTGATTTTGTAAATATTTTGAACGAATATCATCAATTTGCAAAAGATAATACGGTAACCGCTGTTCTTACAAAATTTCTTGTACAGTTTGGTGTAATTGAAAAATTACTTGTAACGCCTAATGGTGAAGTTATGGTTTCTAATATCCAAAATTATCTTAATACATTGTCAAAGGCAACCTATGCAGAAAGCCTGTCAAAGTTTTTATTCATGCTAGAGAATGATATGTTGCAGATAGAACAGACAAGTGGCGGCGGCACACGCGACCGAGTTCAAATAATGACAATACACAAATCAAAAGGGTTAGAGTTTCCGATTGTTATTCTTTTTGATGCAAGTGTAAAATTTTCAAGTATTGAAAGCCGCAAGTTCATGGTAATAGACCGTAACTATGGGCTTTGTATGCATTCGGTTGATATAGAAAACTATAAAAAGAGTTCAAGCATTGCAAGGCTTGGTGCAAAAATTAATGCGAAAAACATCCAGATTGCCGAAGAAATGCGTCTTTTATATGTTGCATTGACAAGAGCCAAAAATCGCCTTGTTATAATCGGTGGGTGTGATGTTGGTAAGGCAAGAGAAATAATTCCAAGCTCGTTCTATGAAATACAAAAGAGTAACAATTATATTGATTTTCTCAGCCCTGTAATTTTTGAAGAGAGTAAAAACTTTTCATTAAAACAAATTAAACTTGACCAAATCAAGATAATATCCAAAACCCGCGAGCAAAAAGTGCTAAGTGGCGAGATAGACGAAAAGCTTGTGAACTTGTTAAAACAAACCTATGAAAAAGAAAGTACACCGATTATTGGTGCCGATATTGTTTTAAAACATTCTGTTACATCACTTACCAAAAGCGAACAAAACACAATTGATTTTGTGCCACGAAAATTATTCACAGAAGACAGGGGAGTCGATTACGGAACTCGATTCCATGGCATAATGCAAAGGATAGATCTTGAAACACAGACACACGAAGACAAAAATATTGAAAAATGTTTGAATGTAATTCGTCCGATTCTAAAGAATTCACACGTCTTGCGCGAAGTACCATTTATCCAAATGCTTGATAAAGACGGAGCAAAAATTATGGTTCAAGGAATCATTGATCTTGTTGCGATATCAAACGATAAAATAATGGTAATCGACTATAAAACAACAAGGGCAAGTGAACAAAAGATTGTAGAACTTTATACTCCACAAATGCAAATGTATGTTAATGCAATAAAACAAAGCAAAAACATAAAAAACATAGAATCATATATCTACAGCACAGTTCACGAGAAACTTATTAAACTTTAAAACTCTTCGCTGTTGTTACAAATAATTGGTGGTATAAGCCAATTGAAAAGTCCACTTGCCACCGCGATTATGACAAGTTCAAGCGGTACATTAAGATAAGGAACAATAAACAAGCTTCGGATACAGATATAAATAAGTATCAGGCTGAACAACATTTTATACCAAAGATCGAAGCGGTCGGCTGAATAAAATGTTTTGGAATTAACACGATATACAAGAAAAGATATATAAGCACAAATTGCAAGGATTCCAGCAAAGAAAAATATAGGAAGTGGATTAAAAGATGTAATGTCTTGCCACAGAAAATGTACGGCAAAGACCTCTATGTATCTATCAGCATTATCGTCAAAGACCTGTGTAGGGGTAAATATAAAAAGTAATGATGCAAGCAACAAAAAACATGCTGTAATTATTTTCATAATTACAATGTATTTGTTTGGCAAACTGCTGTACTTTTTGTACTTCTTTTTCCCCATTTGTTATAAGCATATTGGAAATTGATAAATGTGTCAAGTTAATCTATGTTTGAATTAAGCCTCTTGAAAGAGTTACATATTCACCTTCGTTTTCTATTGTATCATTTTCTCCGATTCTGACTTTTGTTATTTTTGACATTCTATTTCGCCCAAGACTATCCTTGAAAAATCTTTCAAGACTTGTACTTGTAAATCGATTATCTTGTCTGTTGAACTCGGCAATTTGTTGTAACTTTGCACTTCGTACGTCTCCGATTTCGATACTTGCCTGCATAAGTTCTTCGATATCATCATCAGTATAGAGAAGAACCGCCGAATTACTCAACGTTGATTTTAACAAAAATGGTTTAAGCAAATCAGCAAAATTTTCTTCCCGCAGCCCGTCTCCCAATATAATTATGGTGCAATGCGAAAATGAAATTGTACGACCTTGGCTGCGACCTATTTCATTAAAAGCGTCGTCTATTGAAGGTGCGGTCGCGGTCACAAGTTCACGTTCCATAACACCAAATGGGTCAAAGTTGAAAATAATATGTTCACAGACCACCTTGTATTCTCCGTTAATCTTGTCTATACCAAGTGCGGTAACAATGGTTTGTGATAATGCAAGAGGTTGCTTTGTCATTGCCATTGGTAAAACGGCAATCAATGCGACAAGGAACAAGATAAGAAATTTCTTTGCCCAGATAACTTTAAACATTTTTCGTACCTCGCTTTTTCAAGATCAATGAATTCACAAAGAACGCAAGAGGAATGAACAAGAACAATGCCACTATGCCTGGTGCGATGATACGGATGAACCTGTCCAAAGTGTCGCCGCAGAATATGAAATAGTAAAGCAGGTATAACGCAACCGCAATGCCGAATCCGATGTATCCCGCACGATGTTTGATATTGAACAAATATCGCACACATGCAAAACTTGCATAAAACGTAACGCCAAAACGGATAAGTAAGAGAAGTAGCCAAACACAAATCAAAATCCAATCCAACCGACCACTTTGCGTGAGGAATGTTGAATGCACGGTAAGGTTAATAATTGCAACGTTTTTAAGCTCTGCGATTGGTCCGAATAAGCTTGTGAACATAAATACAAAGAACACAAAGAACAATCCAACGATTCCAGCCGTAATCATAAAATTTCGCCGAAAGTTCTTTTCGATTTTTATGTCACCGCTAAATATGAACAAAAATGATGCAGATTCAAAATAAATCAAGTTATGGTAAAGTGTTCGAAAAATTGGACTTGCTCCATTTTCGAACATCGGTGTTATTTCGCTTGGTCGCATTTGCGAAAGAGCGGGGAAGATAGATAATGCCAATGCCAACAATATGAATATATAGAATATCTCGCCACTTCGGAATATTGCACGGGCTGGAACAAAACAAAAACATATCCCGAATATCATCAATGGTACAAGAAATTTATGTATATTCATCGTTCCGTTAAAAAGGTGTTCGTTCAACAGTAAATGTGAACTTCGCATTAAAATAAATAATTGCAACATGAAAAGCGAAAACATCAACGATATCATAAACTTTGCGCCAATACCTTTTGCATTAGACCGAAAGTCACTATAAATATCGCTGTCTTTACCGATGACCAGCACATTTAATACAAGGAACAAAACCAACAATTCCAACACCGTTCCAATCAACGCAACTATCCACGCATCACGCCCAGCACCACCCGACAATAACCCAGGCAAAGATAAAAACTTTATAGAAAAAAAGTAAATACAAAAAAATATAATAACCTGTCGCGTCGAGATTTTTTTCATGGTGGTAGTATGTAGAAAATGTTAACCTTTATCCAAGGTATAAAGTACAGTTTAATGTAAGAGAGAAAAACCCCGTACACGTCATTCAGAGGAGCGATAGCGACGAGGAATCTAGCGTAGCGATAAATCTAGCCTTTTGTTTGCATTTGATAAATATAATGCGGCTTCGCCTAGATTCTTCGTCGTCACTTCGTGACTCCTCTGAATGACGTGAGAGGGTGTGTATAACAAAAACGGGAATTACTTTCCGTTTTTTCGTATACACAATCACCCCAATTTGTCAATATAGCAAACTATTATCTTTGATTTTTTAGCCAATTGGTGTATAATTGGTGCATGGGACTTTTTTCATCAGATAACGCGAGAAACGTCGGCAAACTTAAAAAAGTTGCGGACAAGGTCTTTTTATATGAAGACGAATACAAAAGTAAGAGTGATGCCGAATTGGTTGGCATGACCGAAAAATTTAAAAAAAGAATAGCGGACGGCGAAAAATTGGACAATTTATTGCCCGAGGCTTTTGCCGTTGTACGTGAAGCCGCTGACCGTGTTCTTGGTCAAAGACCGTTCTACTCACAAGTGCTTGGTGGTGTTGCATTGCACCAAGGTCGTATTGCCGAGATGAAAACGGGTGAAGGTAAAACACTTACATGTACATTGCCAGCATATTTGAACGCATTGGCGGGCAAAGGCGTACATATCGTCGAGGTTAACGAATACCTTGCAAAACGTAACACAGAATGGATGGGTAAGGTTCACAGGTTCCTTGGGCTTACTGTTGAATTTGCGCGCGCTCATGCAGAACAACCTGAAAAACAACATGCATACGCGGCGGACATTACATATATAACAAGCTCAGAGCTTGGTTTTGATTATCTTCGTGATAACTGTGCCCACCGAAAAGAAGACCGTGTTCAACGTGGGCATTATTACGCTATTGTTGACGAGGCGGACTCTATCTTAATAGATGAATCACGAACACCGCTTATTATGTCTATGCCAACAAAGGATAACAGCGAAAATTATAAAATTTGTGACAAGTTTGTGCGGACTCTGCGTGAAGAAGATTACGAAATCGATTTAAAAGAACGTGCCGTGCGTTTGAACGAGAGTGGTATTGAAAAAGCCGAGCGCGCATTTAACATTGAAAACATAAGTGATGCCAATAATATGGAGCTTAACCACTTTATTAACAACGCCCTAAAGGCACACTTGTTATTTGAATTGAATGCCGATTATTTGATTAACAAAGATAAAGAAGTGGTTATTGTTGACCAGAACACAGGTCGTGCTATGGTTGGACGAAGATATTCGGATGGATTACACCAAGCAATCGAAGCAAAAGAAGGCGTTCCAGTCCGCAATGAAGACAAGACGGTTGCTACCGTAACATTGCAAAATCTTTTCAAATTATATCCAAAGCTTGCAGGGATGACGGGTACCGCTAAGACCGAGGAAAACGAATTCCAAAAGATATATGGTATTGACGTTGTGTCGATTCCAACCAACCGTCCAGTCCGCCGTGAAGACGCACCCGATGTTGTATTTACAAGTATGGAAGGAAAGCTTGGGGCAATTCTGGAAGATGTATTATGGCGACATGAACGCGGACAGCCTGTTTTGATTGGTACAACAACAATCGAAAAGTCCGAGGAAATTTCGCGATACCTTAAACAAAAAAAAGTGCCTCACGTTGTATTGAACGCAAAAAACCACGAACAAGAGGGTGCAATCGTCGCCCAGGCGGGTAAGGTCGGCGCGGTTACAATTGCAACAAACATGGCTGGTCGTGGTACCGACATTTTGCTTGGCGGTAACCCAGAATATCTTGCAAAACAACAAATGATAAAAGATGGTTTTGATGACCAACAAATTTATGACGCAACAGGAGTGGTCGACACCGACGACAAGGAAATAATAAGAAACCGTCAAATCTATCGTGAATTATATAACCGTTTCAAAGAACAAACAGACGCCGAGAAGGAAGAAGTTATTAAACTTGGCGGACTTCACATAATCGGTACCGAAAGACACGATTCACGAAGAATAGATAACCAGCTCCGTGGGCGTTCAGGACGTCAAGGTGACCCAGGATCTTCGATTTTCTATATATGTATCGAAGACGACATCATGAAGCGTTTTGGAAAACATATCATTGGCGGCACCATGAAGTTATTTAAAATGGATGACGTTCAATCACGTATGATGACAAAAATGTTCGAACGTGTCCAAAAAGCGGTCGAGGGGCATTACTTTGACGCCCGCCGTTATACATTTGAATATGATAATGTCATGAACGGTCAACGTGAACTTATATACAAAGAACGTAACCGAATTTTGGACGGCGAAAATGTTCATGAACAAATTCTTAAAATGTTCCCCGAGGTGGTTTCTGGTATAGTTGCAAAGGCAATAGATTCCGAAGCACATTGGACAGAATGGGACTTGGAACGTGCTAACAAAGTTCTTGGACAAGACTTGTTTGGAAAAGATGTTGAATATCTTGATAAAGATAATTGTGAAGGTGCATCTCACGAAGAGGTCGAGCAGATGGTGCTTGATGCCGTATGTGATCAATATAAAAATAAGATAGAAAATCTTCGAAGTCAAGGTTTTGATTTCTCGCAACTTGAACGTGATATTCTTCTTTCTATTGTTGATTCTAAATGGATGGATCACATTGATGCAATGGTTAACTTGCGAAATGGTATAGGATTACAGGGTTATGCACAAAAGGATCCACTTGTGGTATATCGTGGCGAGGCAATGAAAATGTTCAACGACATGGTCGACAGCATTAACGAACGAGCATGCTTGTTCCTGTTCAAGATTCAAATCGAAAAGCGTGAAGAAAAGCCAATACCACACCGCAACGCCACAATGACAAGTGGAAGGGGAGCGGATACCGCAAATAAAGATATTGAAAAACCACAGCCAACAAGATTACAAGGCACATACACCCATGCTAAAAAAGAAGTTGGTCGAAACGATCCATGTTCATGCAAAAGCGGAAAGAAATATAAAAATTGCTGTGGGACACTTTAAAAATAAAAAAAGAGGCATTGACCTCTTTTTTAAATTAAACATTGTCACGCAGGCGATTGGACTACGGGTATAAGAACGGTGTTTAGAAAATCCTCAAGCATGTGAATGTCTTCTTGCGGTCCCGTTGCTACAAGCACCCATTCATTTACGCGGTATAATATAAACACAGTATCAAAAAGTATTGTTCGATATGATTGAAAATTTGCCCCATCAAAAATTTGTGAATAAGGAGAAAAGTAATATCGAAGCTCAAAGAAATATTCATTAAATACATGACGGGCGGTTGTGACATTATTGTACCTAGCAAAGCTTACCGAGTTATGACCGTCTAGTGTAACTATTGCAATATTCTCGAATCTGTCGAAATCATAACCAAAGCTGTCTGCTGCAAGTTCGATTTTTTGAAAGGTAAGTGCATTTAGCCTGGGACCCGAATGTGTTTCGGTTGGGGCTGGTCTGAAAAAATCAACACACCCAGCTAACGCAACGCTTGTTACAACCAACAATAAAACTGTCATCATTGGTAAAATAATCCGTTTCATGTATATAGTATATGCTAAAAATCAAATTAATGTAAGCACAAAAACTTAAACATTTTTGTGCTTGGACGTTAAGGTAAACTATCTGAAACATCGCTTTGCGAATAAGTCATAAGTGTATTCTATTCATCTACATAAATACCAAAGCAAGGTGGCTGGATTGTTTCTTTGTGTTTAAATATTGTTGTTGCACGAATATCCTTGAAAAGAAAATTACCTTTGTTTGTCATAATATATTTGTTCTTTGCATCAAGAAATTTGCAATCAATCTGGCTGCCGTCCTTGAAGATTATTAATATGTGTGTGCCTTTGCGGAAACAATGGTGGAGCATAGTTAAAGTATAGAATAAAAATTCAAACAACCCAACATAAAATTCCATTGACTTTTATCCCAAAAATTGGTAATATATAAAGGTACGCTTCCGTGGCTCAGTTGGTAGAGCAGCTGATTTGTAATCAGCAGGTCGTCGGTTCGAGTCCGACCGGGAGCTCCAAAATGAAAACGCCCAAGGGGCGTTTTCGTTTGAAGATCACGGGAGGACGTAGTCCGATTGCTTGTTCGCAAGGCAAACATTTAATAACATCAATAATGCAACAATGCCGAAGGCATTACTGGGAGCTCCAAGACAAACGCCGTAATGCGTTTTTATTTTGAGAATTTAGTTTAAACACATATTCGTAAAACGAATTATATGATAGTTTCATTCTTAATTGTAAAGTGCAAGGCGACATTCGGGTATTAATTTAAACAGATTGTAGGATTCAGTTAAATATGTTATCTTATTATAAGAATAGAACGCAAAAGGGAGTCTAATGAAACAATATAAATCAATAGACCTCTTTGCAGGTATTGGTGGTATTCGTCTTGGCTTTGATAATGTGTTTAAAGAAGCTATAAAAACAGTATTTGTTAGTGAATGGGACAAGCCAGCACAGATAACATATAAGGCCAATTTTGGCGACCAACTAATATATGGGGATATAACACAAATCAGCGAAGATTTAGTCCCATCGTTTGATATATGCCTGGCAGGTTTTCCATGCCAAGCATTTAGTCTTGCAGGGCAACGCAAAGGGTTTAAAGACAACTATAAAGATATATCTCGTGGGACATTGTTTTTTGATGTTGTGCGTATATGCCAAAAACACAAACCCAAGGTAATTTTTTGTGAAAATGTAAAAGGCCTTACAGTTCATGATAAAGGTAAAACTTTTTCTGTCATTATGGAGACATTAAAGCAACTTGGATATATGCCTTATGATAAAATTTTAAATAGTAAAGACTTTGGTGTTCCACAAAACCGAGAAAGAATCTATATAGTTGCTTTTAGAAATGATATAGATAGTTCATCGTTCCAATTTCCACAGCCAACAGATAATACAAAAAAAATTAAAGATATCTTAGAAAATCCACCAGTTCCTGCAAAATATTATTTAAGTGAGAAGTATATAGACACATTAAGAAAACATAAGGCAAGACACGAATCCAAAGGTAATGGATTTGGCTATGAAATTCGCGAATGGAATGGTATAGCAGGTGCTATTGTATGTGGTGGTATGGGTAGAGAGAGGAATCTTTTGATAGACACAAGACAGCAAAATTTAACTCCAACAACGAACATTAAAGGTAAGATTAATTCGGAAGGCATCCGCAAAATGACACCAAGAGAATGGGCAAGATTACAAGGGTTTCCAGACACATTCAAATTTGAAGTAGCAGATGTACACCTTTATAAACAATTTGGTAACAGCGTAACTGTCCCCGTTATAGAAGCAATAGCAAAACAGATAAAGGTGGTGCTAGATGGCGGCAAATAGAGGTGAATGGGCAGAGTTATATGTCATTTTTAAGTTGCTTGGCGATGGCAGGATATATTCTGCTGATGAAAATTTAGTAGCAAACCCACGATCTTATATTGATATTATTAAAATAATTCGTGAAGAAGTAAAAGATAAATTAATTGAATATAGAACTGGATCAATAGTGGATATTAATATTGATGGGCGAACAGTTGCTTCAATACCAGCATCAGATTTTTTATACAATGCAGAAAAACTTTTGCAAACAATAACTACTTCCAAGGGTCGCAGTTTTGATGTATTACCTGTCACAAAAGAATTTACAAAACGACTATTAATTAAAAGCTTCAAAGCGCCAAGTCGTGGATACTATGAAAACTTTGGTGGTAAGAATGATATCATAATGGAAATACGTGATCATGATAGGATGCAAATAGTTGCTGGGTTTTCAATAAAATCAAAATATAAAAACGCACCCACGCTATTTAATGCGGCAAAAGCATCTGCTTTTACTTATGAACTTGAGGGTATTAATGATGAACAAATGGCAGAAATTAATTCCATAGTAACAGCAAAAGGTGGTAGGGACAAAAACGCAAGATTGGAATATATTAAAGCAAAAAATTTGGGATTTAATTTTTCTCATATCAAACATCGAACGTTTGAAGATAACATGGATAATGTTCGCGGTGATATGCAGAAAATATTAAAAGCCATGCTTGAGATACATTATTTTAAGACAAAGAAAAACAGTAAGTTCACGGAAGTTACAGAGCACTTGATATCTGAAAACCCATTACAAAAACGCAATCCAGAGATTTTTTATACTAAAGCCATAAAAGATTTACTATGGGCATCATTTGCAGGTATGACGGCATCAGAGCAATGGAATGGTTTATCAACAGTTAACGGTGGGTATATCGTCGCAAAGGACAATGGTGAAGTTTTAGCCTATCATACACGAGACATGGAATCTTTCAGGACTTTTTTATTTAATCAAACAAAGTTTGACCGACCATCAGCGTCTGAGAGTAAATATGATTATGCACAAGTCTATAAAAAAGGTGATAAATATTTCTTTGATTTGAATTTTCAGATTAGATTCATTGACTAATAAATATATAAAAGGACCTTGTGAATAAAAGAGTATTCCCCGAAATTTTGAACATACTATCTCGATGAGGAGAGTGTATGAAAAAGTTTAAGTGTATTTTGGTGATGTGTTTGATACTGCCTTTGGTGTTTATGATTAGTGGTTGTGAAAGTAATGCCGAACCCTATGTTGTCAAGCATACAATCGATTGGAACGAAGTTGAAAATGTAGTCTTTACAGTCAAGGTGGGTACGCAAGTATTAACCAAGGGTGCAATCGTTGAAGATGGGGCGGGTGTGTATTTGGAATGGATGTCTGTTGACCCTGATTATATGGTCAATGTTTCGGTAGATGGCGAATCAGTAAGAATGGGGTTTTGGACCATATATAAAAATACAAAGTTTGAAATTACAAAGGAAATGTTGTTCCCAATTACCAATACAACAAATATGAGCAACGGTACGGTAACAATAGAAAACGGTATAGCATGGTTCAGCACAGGTATTCCAAATGCCGAGGCAGAAAATCCGAACTTTGGACGACAAAGTGGAACCATTCAAATTAACCAAGTTAGTGCCACATCTTTGAGTTTTGATGTGCTTGCCAATATGCGGAATGATGATTGGATTGTGTTTACAGTTAATATTGGGCATTCGGCAGCAACCGTTGATTCATGTCATATAGGAATACGAAAAGATTCATACGGTAATTACTTTGTTGGGGGTGTTGTGAATTGGCCATATGTGTTTGGTGGTTCAAATAACGGTATACCAAATCTTGATATGGTGAACCAACCTATTTCATGTCTTCGCGATATAACAATAATATTCAGCCCAGATTATCTTGGTGCAGAGCTTGGAGATTTTACATTCTATCCAAATCGCCAGCTTAACGAAGGGTCAACTATGATAAGAAATCTTTGGCTTGTTCGAACAAATATGACAGATGTAATTGGTGTTACAAACATGCGTGTTTCGTAATTAGATTTAAAAACTTATCTCCTTCGGTGTTGGACATTAAGGTTAAATTATTTAAAGTGTCCACTTGCGTGGACAGGTCATACACTAACTTAGCAGGACAAGGCTCTTGCGGTAGGCCGAGGAAAACTTAAGTATGTGTAAAAAAACGATTACCAATCAAGCGGACATAACTATGCGTGTTTGTGGACAAGATGTTGTCATAAAAAGCAACAAAGTCACAACACGCATAAAAGACCATGATGATAAAGAATGTTGTTGTCATTGTGTATGCATATGTGTTTGCAGATGTTGGTGTTGTGAAATAAGACGAATACTTGAATGTTTGTTTCCTTGCTTGCAATAAGGAGGAAAATACATGAAACTGGAAAACAAAGCATTTTTGGATTTGGAACTTTGTGGAGAAGCGGTGTCGGTTGACAGCGGAGAACCAACCGAAGTTGATATCATTGATTTGCAAATTACAAAAACAGCAAACTGTGCATATGCGATTTTGGGTGGCAATATTTGCTATACAGTCACAATTGTAAACAACAGCGATGTTGATTTCACAGACGGTGAAATGGGAGAAATTACATTCCGTGACCCACTTGCGGACAACCTTGAATATGTTGATGATTCATTTGAATATGGAACAGACCCAGACAACCTTACGCCAGGCACCCCAAACATCGATGGCAACAACGTAATAACATTTGACCTTGCAATCCCAGCGGGCGAGACAATGTACATCGAGTTTTGTGCAAAGGTAACAGCAATGCCAACGGCGGCAGCCGCTGATGACGCGTAAGCTTTAGATTATTGCCACAGATGGAGGTGAACCATGCCTATTGTTTCGGGCGTGTTATATTACGATGGTAATAGAACAGCAGCCGCAGCAACGGCTACTGGAACTATAGCCAATGTACCAATAGTTATGCAGAATACGGTAAATGGACTTGCAGCCGCAGTTCTAACAAGTTCAACAGGCACATTTCAATTCACAAATGTTCCATCAGGAAGTTACCAAGTGGTTGAATCATATGGATGGACCTATGATGATGGCACAACACCAATTACGATTGGGACCATTAATTGGGGTACAAATGCCGTGCCTTGTATGATGTTAAAAGGTGGAACTGTTCCACCTCTTGCTGATGATAGTCACACTTATGTGACTGTTTCGCCAACAAGTACAATAACAAATCTTGATTGTACTGTGCGTAATACTTGGCTTGAAACGGTTGGAGTATCCGACATTACAAATATTGCGATGTTAAATGGACCTGTGCGATATACACCACTTGTTCTTGCGTCTAATATTGTTGTTGACTCACCGAACTTGGTAGTTGCGGCAGACAATGGAACCTTTGGATTATTTCCACCAGGAATAGTCGCAAACACAGGTGTGACGGTAACCGCGCCGCAAACAAACCCTTATCCCGAGATTCAATCACAGTTCACCTATGTAATGGCGGCAACAGGAACATTACAACCAGTACCAGATGATGGACAATATACTGTGCAAAATATAATGAATAATAGCCACAGCAATTCTAATCCAACATCTCCTGCTTGGTGGCGTGTTGCCGACCATACGACTGGCAACGAAACTGGGCGAATGATGGTAATAAATGGATATACACAAGGAACAATAATAGGACAGACAACTGTGCTGGTAAATGCGAACACATGTTACTTAACAAGTTATTGGGTTTTAAATTTATGCAGACAAGCAACAGGCTATATAAACCCAGAATTCAGTCTTTTGGTCACCGACCAAGACGGAACAACAATCTATGAACATGATTTTACTGATGAAATATTACCCAACCCAGAATGTCCCGAATGGCGACAAATAGGCACAATATTCACAACGGCAAATGATACGACGGCAGTAACAATAAAATTCATAAGCCAAGGTGGGGCGGCAACAGGCAATGACTTTGTTTTAGATGACGTTGCACTAAACAGCGTAGATGTGCTTGAACTGGACATAACAAAAGATGCAAGTTGCTCTTATGCAACCATTGGTGGGACCGTTTATTTTGGTATAACGATTTCAAATCCAACCAACTATCTGGCAACACAAATTACTTTAACGGATGAATTAGACGATATACTCGATGAGTTGAAATTTACACTTGATGGTCAAAACTGGTTACCATGGACGGGTACGCTTGATATTGATGACCTTGAACCTGGTGATTCTGGAGACATAATAATTCAAGGAAAAATCAAGTCTGGTGTTTCTGGAACAATTACTAATACAGCATCTGTGCAAGCCACATTTTGCGAGGAGGAAATAATATGAAAATTCAAAATATTGCAAGGCTTGGTGGTGATTTGGCGGGTTGTGATTGTGACGACATTCTGCAACGTATTACTTCTCTTGAAGAAGGTCAATGTGAACAATGTTGTGACTGTGATGCAATTTCACAAAGTCTGACTGAACTAAGAACCGACGTCACAACAATTCAAAATGACATAACCGAAATTCAGCAGAATATAACAACACTTGAACAATCCTTTAATGACCAAATAACCAACATCTTGAATGAGATCAGCAGGATAGAAAATTTTGTATTCTTGTCCGATGTGCGCACGTTTCCTACAACAAATAATCTTCTTAATGGGATAAGTGTTTCAACAATTAATGCAGGACATACATTTAATTTCTGGGGATCTGGATTTACTGTTGACAGCCCTACATTAAATAACAACACAGTTTACTATATAATTGACCAATCAAGAACTGCATACCAAATACCAGAACTTCAATGGTACCAAGGCGATTCTACAATTGGTACATTATGGATAGAAATTCCAGGAGTCACCGCAGTCTACAGCTTTCCGCTTCGTTTCGATTCATCAGGTATTTATTTCAGAACAACTCAAGCGGTTAACAACATCGTTCCAGGTACATTATTCAAATTTACACAAGCGTTAATCCTGGTCGATCCAAGCACAGGCGGCTAAGGGGGAGGGTGGATATGGCACAATGTTACGGACCATTTAATTTTACAAGTAACCAAGCACAGGTTGAAATTATTGACCTTGATATTACAAAGACAACATGTCCATATGCCCTTAAGGGTAGGGATATTTGTTACACGGTCATAGTATCAAATAATAGTGATGTTGACATGTTTGGTATTTTGTTTAGCGATGAATTGGATGAAAACTTGACCTATGTCCCAGGCTCTTTCGAAGTTGATGGTGACCCACAAACACCGATGATGTTTGAAAATATTATTCAATATCCACTAGATGTGCAAGCAGGTGGTTATATGACCATAAAATTCTGTGTAAAGATAAATATTTAACATTTGTGTTTGTTAAGGTGTTTAAATCCATGATACAATTGCGTCGTGGATTTTTCTGATATAAATTTAGCATTTTGGATTCCAAGTCAAATCTTTGCATTATTTGCATTAATAACTATGGTTTATGCCATGGCAATTGCCAAGACAAAAACCAAGACTGTGTTTGCAATTATTATTTTCAACCTGTTCATGACGGTCTCGGTTGGGTTGCTTGAAAATTGGGTTTTGATGGGAATATTTGCGGTTGCAATTGCACGTGATATAGTTTTTCTTTGGCGAGAAAAATATTATCCAGAAAATAAAGTACTCTCATATTTAACTTTGATATTATTTTTAGTAATAGTTGTCGTTGTTGCCGCATTCACAGTAGATTGGCAGTCATCGAGTCTGAGATTGATACTTGCAATCGGAATCCAATTAATGGCTTTGTTTATTGTTTATGGTGCATGGGCAAAAGGTGTACACATGATACGTATAAGCCGTTTTGCAATGTGCGCTCTTGTTATTGTTAATCATTTGATTTACCAAAACTATGTTGCGATTGCAATCGAAGTCTTCACAATCTGTGCGATTACTGTGTTTTATATTAAATTTTTCCGAAACAAATCTACGGAAGGGGAGCCAGAAGATTCGAGTAATGTGCCTAGCGTTCAATAGTATCAAGAAGATTACTGACCATTGTGTGTGGAAGTATTGCACGACCTATGTATACTTTCTCTCTGGTGCTGGGGTCGATAAAGTGGCTACTTGAATGAAGTACGCCTGCAACATTTTGTATGCCATTAATATTGACTTTTAATGGTGTTCCGCTGTTGCCGCTTGCTGGTGAGTTATGTGGAACTGGCCAATCTTCGTCAATAATTCTAAAGGCAAATGCGTCGGCATAACCACCACCAATATAGTCGTTTCTCAGTATATGAGTGATTTTTGCGTCATAACCACGAACCTCGTCCGAGAATGCATCTGTATATTTACGTACGGTATCCCCAACAGAGAGGTCATCAATGCTACCAACTATTGGCATGAATTCCAAGTTCTCGGGCGTTTGGTGCATTCTTCCGAAAGAACCGTTATGGCTTGTCGACGTAATTGTCGCAATTCGAGATCCTCTGTCACCAAATTCTCTTGTAAGTCTGAAGCCACTTGTACTAGCAGGAAAACTATTTCTTACGTTAATCAAATCCAATCTAGAATTTGGGTGAAAGCCACCGCCATCTTCGTAAATCGACCCATGTCCAAAAGCGGCGAACAATGTTTCACCATCATTATTGATTGCAAATGACATTGTACCTATTGGTCCTTGGGTATAGCGTGGAAATGTTCCTTCGGGATTTCTGTTATATACTTGGACTACATTGCCAAGTGGTGCTATGCGTACTCTGTTAAAATCTATCTCTTCTGATGCAAAGGTTGGCTGGTTGGATAATCCGATAAAACCCATAAATGCAATTGTCGATGCCAACTTTGTAAATTTTTTCATTGTACACTATAGCAAAAATGCCATCTTTTTGCAATACCCCAAGGCAAAAATCTATTGACAAAAAGCCCATAAGACATGATAATAACCGCCATGAGCCCAGCAGAAATAATTTCACTAGTCGCAGTAACACTTTCATTCATAACTTCGTTGTACGCACTTTCGTATTCCAAGTTGTCAATAAAATCTGCATTCAAAACGGCAAGTGCGCGAACCGAGATTCATGTGCGTACCGCGGTCAACCATGCAATCCAATATATGGAAGAGAGGACGATTGCATATCGCCTTGACCAAAGCAAGTTAAATAAAGAGATTTTGGATCACTCGGTTTTGCGTCTTGCGAATTTGTATGATGACGTTTGTGGTCTTTATTTGCGTGCCAAAATTGACAAGCGTGGATTTTTTCCAAACTACGAAAATGAATTGGTTGACATGGTTAATGTAATTCAAAAAGAATTTCCCGAGCATATGATTTATTATCCAAGACTTGCCTTTATTATCGAGATAATAAATTGTCCGACCAAAATGGAACGTGAACAAAAAATCAGAAGACGTCGAGACATTGACCGTCAAACATATTAAAATAAAAAGCACCAAGAGGGTGCTTTTATATTTTAAAGTCTGCTGAATTCTAGTGGATCTTCTCTTGTTGGTGTTGCGAAAGTAAATCGAGAGTTCTCCTGTGGCTCTTGTTCTGTGTCTGTCATGTTATAGGTTGGATTCTCACCCCATACATTCTCCATAAGTGTATTTACTTCCTGGGGTGGATAGTTCCCAAAAGCTTTGCTCATGTCTGGTGTTTTTAATTTCATTTTAATTTCTCCTTGATTTTTATTATTTGTGAGATTGTGAATTTTGTTGCATTTATATAAAAAAATCTGCCCCCCAGTTTTCCTTTCGGATACTGGGTGCAGATTTGTGATTTTAATGTTTTCGGAGTTACCTTACACAAAAATCCTACACACAGTATCCGCATGTAGAATAATAATGAGTCCTCTTTGTGCAACGTTATTCTTTCTCACAATACAAGATTGTATTATAACAATAAATAAATGTCAATCATTTGGACTGCCTAGAATAAAATGGTTGCCTGCACAAGGTTTGGGTCGGGTAAACTTTGCGACATAGGTCCAGTAGGATTTCCCTGTGTCTCACGATGCGTTGCCGCTACCGCTCTTTCGATTTAAGAAACACAACCCGTCGTTTCCGAACGGATGACTGGATTACCACTAAGCCTGCACTTTAATCTCCAACCCAACGGCATATGAATGCCTCAGCCTAGAAGTTTTCCTTCGAGGAACACACATTGTTTTAAGTCTGTTTGCAGATACAATTTCACTATCCAATTCCATACCGTTCCGTGTACTTTGGGTAGGCAGGATGACGATAGATCCGCTGGATCCACGCACAAGACGGGCTACTCTGCATCGTGAATTCACACTATGCAGGGTTATTTGGCAATTGACTTGCCAAGCAGAGCGATGAGTGGGTCGGAAGATGTATGCCATTACACCGCGCCCAACCACCATTATCCCCAGCACTCGCCCCCATTTGGGCAACGAAAGCAAACACCAGGAACCTCTTTATGTGCCTTATCGCGGTTTTAACCGCTTGAAACAATTATTGCGCTCGACTAGGATACTGCACCTTATACAAGCAACAATAGTATATGCTATTTTTGCCAAAATGTCTACAGCAAACCGCCATTCTGGTCGGGGTTCGACGAAGTCGAGTTACGAAGTGAAGAATAAGTTATCAAATTCATCTCTCCGTTACGCCCTAAAGGGCTTCGGTCGAGATGGTTTATTACTCTGGATACCTATGCAAATTTTTCTTATTTATAGGGTAGTCAGGAAAATCATCTCTTTTTAACTTTCGCCCCATTCGCGTTTCCAAACATTTTATACAAAGAAAATAACCCTTAGATTCTGGGGTGCTTATATAATCATCTGGTTGTTCGGGACAATATTTTTTCCAAATTTCATTATGAACGGCATACCAATCAATATCGTCAATTCCTTGTTCTTCGACTTCTTTATCAGTATACATGGTTTCTTTTCCACAATCTATACAAGGGCAGCGTGGTTCCAATATTCCTATCTCCTTGTAAATAAACTAAGCATCCGCCCGACCGCGAATACAATTTTCGCGTTATTCTTAATCGCGATTTTCTTTGCGATAGATTTTACCATAACGGTTACCGCGGCAATACATGCGGTTACAAGTGCGATGATGAGTGCCTCTTGGAATGTGGTGTAATCTCCACCAACGATAATTATAAAGGCAAGAGACACACCAAGTGCACCCGATATAATACCTGTAACGTCCCCAAGAACGTCGCTTAGGATACTTGAAACCTTGTCGCTGTTCTTTACAAGTTTGATACAGTTTTTTGCACCCCTTATCTTTCGACTTGCCATTGCGTTAAAATGTCCTAAATCGGCATAGGCTACGGCAACCGCCACAATATCTCCAAGGAAAGCGATTAGAATGAGAATGGCGATTAATACGATACAAATTATGACGCTCGTGGTTTGCAGAAAAGCTTCGGCAACCAATCCAATGCTGAATGCAGTAGCAAACGTAAACAAAAAGATAAATACCCACCACCAAATCTTTTTTCTGTGGGCATTTTTTTTACGTTGTTTGGGTTCGTGTTTTTCTTGTATTTTTTGTTCTACGATTTCTTCTGTTTGTTCTGGTTTTGTATCATCATGTTCCATTATGTATGGATATTAGCATAAATATCGAGATTTGCAAAGCAAGTAGGGTTGTATAAAACAACTTTATCCGTCATTGCTAGGAGTGCGGCGAAGAAGCAATGACGCACTTACTTCGCAAAGCGTGTATGCTTTACAACCCACTTTTTCATCCGTCGTGCAATCCATGCTGTGAACAGCGCAAAAACAAGTGCAGTAATTAATGGAAACAATGTTGTTCCAAGGATTGGAATGTCGCTGTCGCCGCCGATATAACTTCCGAATATGGCAAAAAATAATCCAATAGCAAGACCAATAATCATAGGTCCGAAAATTATAAAAAATGCTTTGCGAAGAAACAGCGTTGTTGCACGCCCATAGAATTCAAGTTGTTTTCCTTCTATATATGTGTGCTTTGTAATCCATTTTTCACGATAACAAAGACCAAAAGGCATAAGCAATCCTGCCGAGAAGACGATTGATGCGATGTAAACGAAATTAACCCAAATCCACATCATTAATCCACCTGTGAATCTGGAATCTTTTGTATAGCTCATATGAGATATTTTACACTCTTTTCTAGAAAAAGCAAAAGCTTAATCTTGTATAAGATATTTTTGAATGCATATACTTGTTCATGATGAAATCACTTTTAGTATCTATGTTAGGTGTGCTAGCCTTTACCACAGGGATGTTTGCAGGAGGCACTATGCAGATCAAAGACTACAACGTAGAATTTTCACAAGGTGGATGGTTTGGGCAAATGGACGAGAACTTTTCTATGGTTTTGAAAAGTCGTGCTGAGCTGGACAATTTTATCAACCAAATCATGTCCGAGTACATGCGGGACGATGCAATCGTTCCAGAGGGGTACTGGACCCAGATGGAAAGCCAGGTCCGAGAATTCTATGCAAAATACGATACCAAGTTCTTTGAACAAAATGATCTTGTTCTTGCACTTGTCGACCGTGGAAGTGGTTCGGTGAGATATGAACTTGGTGACCTTGCTATAGATGATGGACATATCATCGCCAATGTGACTCGAATATCTGGAATGATTATGACTATGGACTATGTCGAGTGGGTAATGATGTTGGAAATAAACAAATCTTATAACACGCAAGGTATCAATATAATCTTGGAAAGTAAAATTGTGTAAAGTAAAACTTGACTCGTTAGCAAGGAATACTGGTATTCCGACCTGTGGACTTTGATTGTAATATAGTGATATGAAAAAAGTAGTAACACATGCCGAAACATATGATGCAAAAATTACAAATGAAATGCGTGAAATTTTATGTGTAACTGTTGAAAAGACATGCGAATTAATCCAAGAAATCTGTGTCGAGGGTTTCGATATAATGGAGACACTAAATCGTTTTGATAAAAGAGAAGCAAAGGCTATAATCGAGTCTGCAACCAGACAAGTGTCCGATTACATGAAAAGTGAACTTGGAGGTTCGTTCGAAAAAAAATAATAAAAGCCGACATGGCTTTTTATAATTAAAAGGGTTTTTAAAAATGAAATTACGAAATCAGAAAATAATCGTAATTGACGGAATGAGCGGATCGGGCAAAACAACAGCGGCGAATATTATTGCAAAAAGGTTGGACGGCGTTGTAATTGGCGGTGACAGATTTTTATTAAAATCCGTCGTAAGTCCGGAAAAGCGAAAAACGGTAAAAAACATGTTTGGTGGTTATCCAAAGGAAGGCGAGAGTGGTATTGAATATTTAGAACGTTGTTATCCAATCGCAACAGTAGAACAAGAGCGAGCATTGTTTAACGAATTAAGACAAGATGTCGAGAGGCAGATATTGGAAGTCATAAAGAGCACCAATCAAATTGATAATTTATTTATTGTGGATTGGATGACATCAAATAAATTTGAACAAGTTTGGGATAGTGCAGACTATAGAATCATGGTTGATTCGAATCCAGAAGAACTTGCACATCGTCTTGTTGAACGCTTGAAGCTGTTGACATATTACCAAGAAGGTATTGTAGATATAAGAGAGCAAGCATTTAGACCATTATTGGCGGATGTGCAAGGGGTAGATTTTAACCCACATAATAATTACGACGTGGAGTTTGTTAAAAATATTTGGAATATGTCGTTGTCTATGTAGCTAAAACTTTTCTTTACAAAACTTTATTAAACCTTCAAGAAACATATTGGCGGCTTTGGTTAGATATTCTTTGTTATGTGCGCAAACAATTTTTATACCAAGCAGCTCGACTCCATCAAGTTTTAATAGCACAACATCATTATTGTTGTTAAATTCATAAAAACTTTCTTCGAAAAAATATCCAATGCCAAGATCCTCTTTTACAAATTCAAAAACAGTATCGGATGATGCCGTTTCTATGTGTGGCTTGAAATCCAAACCAGTTGCGGATTGTGCCCAATGAACAAATTCTCTATGAATGATAAGTGGCAGGTTTAATAAATCCGTTGGCTTGATAACATCGGTCAGGCTATTTTTCCTTAAAAATTTCTTTGACGCAATAAGGATTGGAGCTCCTCTAAAGAGTGTTGTTTTATCGAAATTGTAACCATGGAAAACTGTATCGACGTTAAAGGCGAAATCTATTTTATTTTGTTCCAATAATTCAACATTCCCACGGTGGAATTCGAATCGTACATTGGGGTAAGTTTTGCAAAATTCCATTATATAATCGCGCAGATCGGCACGTACAAGAGTAGGCGGGATAGATAACCGAATTAAACCGTGGCTGTCTTTTGTGAATTCTTGTATGTTTGATTCGCCGTCTGTGATTGACTTGTGTGCGTCTTTTATGGATTCGTATAATGTTATGGCATCACTTGTTGGTTCAACGCCTTTTGAATGACCCACAAATAATTTTGTACCAAGTTGCCGTTCAAGTTCTTTTATATTTTGACCGATTGCAGAACGGGTGACGTTCAAGATCTCTGCCGCACGTTGAAGGTTCTTTGTTTCGAATACGGCGATAAATGCACGGTACAAATTCCAGTTTGTGTTTGAATTCATATCGAATTATAACAAAAACATATGCCGAAGTCAATATGTGTCAAGAAATACTTGACACACAATCGGTTCGAAACAAAAACAAGATGGCTGAATATCATGAAGTAGCTGTCAATGACAGAAAACTTATTTTGAAAGACTAGAGAAGTCAACTAAGGAGGCAAAATATGCACAACTTTTTTTGCAGACCGCAAGGCGGATGTAACTGTGAACGCGAAGAACATGAAAGACCAGAACACAACCACGGTTGTTGTCGAGTAGGTCCACGTGGACCACAGGGTCCAGCTGGACCAGAGGGTCCACAAGGATGCCCAGGTCGCCCAGGCAGAGATGGTTCAAGAGGTGAGCGTGGAGAACGTGGTGAAACAGGTCCACGCGGACACAGAGGTGAAACAGGAACAGCAGGTGCGCGCGGTGAAAGGGGAGAAAGAGGAGAGCGCGGTCACAGAGGTCCACAGGGAGAACGTGGTGAAGATGGAACTTGTGACGTGTGCGAGTTCGCAAGACAAATCATGGAAATGTGTGAAAGAGGTGGAGAACGTCCAAACAACCGTCCACCATTCCGAGGTCCAGGTCCACGTAACCTTGACGAGAATATTGAGAATGTTGAAACTGAAGAATAATTATTGTTTAGTAATAAAAACCGCCATCGGCGGTTTTTATTTACTTTTTACATCCTTTGCAATTAATATCACATAGCTTGTATGTACCATATTTTGTAGTATCTCCACTTTGGAATTTGACATTAACTTTTTCGGTTAACATATTGTTACCTTGGGCAATTCCTTTGCCGTCTGGGGTATTTACCTCTTGTCCGTACTTTGGCATCTTTTCACCCATTTCTACGTAATGAGCATTTTCATATGCAAGACAACAAAGCAATCGACCACACATTCCGTTTATTTTTTGTGGATTAAGACTTAGGTTTTGGTTCTTTGCCATTTTAATTGTTACATTCTCGAAGTCTTCTTTATATCGGACACAGCAACAAACTTGACCACATGGTCCCATTGCACCCGCTAACTTTACTTCGTCACGCGCGCCAATTTGTCGCAGTTCAATTCGTGCCTTTAATGCGAACGCAAGATCACGCACAAGTTCGCGGAAATCAATACGACCTGGTGACGAAAATTGCAATATTACCTTTCCGCCATCCAATGTATAATATGCTGACAAAAATTTCATATCAAGTTTCCCAGTCTCAGCCTTTTCTTGTGAAACCCTGAGTGCAGTCTTGGCATCAAGCTTTAACTTTTCAATTACTTTTTCGTCTGTCGAATTCGCAACTCGGATTATATTTGCAAATTTATCTGTCTTGCCACAATCGCCGACGGGCGTTGCAACAACACCCCATTCGGCACCGTTGGGGCTTTCGGTTATTACTATGTCGCCGACATTTAATTCCAAATCTGTGGCAAACTTCTGCGCAGGATTTATGTCGCCTATTTTTATTGATACAACTTTGTTCATAGGGTTAAGAGTAGCATATCAAGAAGATAAAAGCAAATTTCTTATATTCATTCAGTTTTTGTCTTTTAATGACGGTGGTTTAGGTACGGTTCGCAATGACGACTTTTGTGGTTAAAGATATGCAAACAACATAAAGTTGCAATCAATGAAACAACTCTATCACCAACAAATCAAACGCATTCGAATAATTACAATTTGCCATAACATTTCGATTGATATCGGATAACACTTTTAAAAGTCCGTACGCCTTTTTAACGGGTAGACTCTTGTCATGCAGAGCATCCTTTATAATTTTATGAAGTGCAATCATAGTTACTTCGAAATTTTCTTTTGCAGACAACAATGGTATATATAGTAGTGCTTCATCCAATGCTTTGCATTTAATTAATTGTTCGGCGTATTCAAATATTTTTGCCGAATCCTTGTTTTGTTCGATTAATTGTTTATTGTATAAAGACCCATCAAGAAGCGTTGGAATATTTATAATAACACAACGACTTTTAATAGTTGCAAGGACACGTTCTGGATTAGATGCAAGTAACAAGAATACGGTGTCATCGCGAACGTCTTCTAGTGATTTTAATATTTTATTTTGTGCCTGGATTGTCATTAATGCGACATCGGTTACAATCATTAATTTTTTGTTTCCCACACTTGCATATTGAACCTTGTTACAAAAGTCTAATGTTTGTTCAACGGTGATTGATTTCGCGTCGTCTTTTGTAGAGAGCCAAAAAACATCCGCGATCTTGAAATGGGTTGCGAACCATTTGGCAATCTCGTTCAAATGAATAGTATCGACCGAGAGCAAAAGATAACTTTGACGTAGTGAATCGTTTTTAAAGTCGCGTGCAAGCGTTTCGTTTGTAAATTGCATATCACTATGGTAACATAAGGCAAGTGGGTAAACAAGAAAAAAGAAACGCAGTAATTGTAATCAATGGTCGAGGTGGGGTCGGAAAAAACAGCCTTACCGAATATGTGTCAAATTATTTTGATGTTCGCAACGTATCCTCGATTACACCAATTAAAAACATAGCGGCAAGTCATGGTTGGGATTGTGAAAAGGATGAAAAAGGCAGGCAACTTCTTGCCGATTTAAAGACGGCATTTATGAGATACAATGATTTACCATTTCAATATCTTTTGAATGAACATAAAAAGTTTATTGCGGTAGAACAGGATGTCATGTTTGTACATATTCGTGAGGCCGAAGAAATAGCAAAGTTCAGGGCGGCAATCCCATGTAGAACAGTTCTTGTAATAAGAGACACAGGCAGAGGCGAAAACAATATAGACACAAGTGAAGATACGATGTTTGATTATAAATATGATTACATATTTGATAATTCCGAACCTCTTGAAAAAACTGGACCAAGGTTTTTAAAATTAATAAAAGAGGTTATGAAATCGGGAACCGATTTACCATTACTTGCAAATATAGAAACTAAATAGTCATTGACTTCTCATATACATTGGAATGTCAATTCTGTTTGCCATTATGGTGGTGGCTTCTCTTGTAATGCTTACGGTAACCAACCCGGGTGGCATTTTAACCACG
Organism: Bacillota bacterium; assembly: GCA_009784375.1. Classification (GTDB taxonomy): domain Bacteria; phylum Bacillota; class Clostridia; order Christensenellales; family UBA1242; genus WRAD01. The sequence goes on from WRBV01000001.1 coordinate 194,870, forward strand.
TCATTGGGGGCGGCTGCAACTGGGGTGCAATTATCAATCCAGCTTGCCGCAATTTATATTTTTTGGATGGGTGTAATCCAAATAGCAATTGATAGTGGATTGATTGCAAAACTTGCCAAGCTGATGCGACCGATAATCAAATGGTTGTTTGGCGAACAAAAAGAAGAGGTCAACGAATTACTTGCAACCAATATAAGTGCCAACATGATAGGTGCAGGAAACGCAGCAACGCCAGCCGCAATAGATGCAATAGAAAAGATGGCGGAACCCGAACAGAAAAAAGCAAGCCCAGCAATGATAATGCTGTTTGTCATATCTGCGACAAGTATGCAAATCTTACCAACTACGATACTTGGAATTTTAGAGCGGCATGGTGTCGAGAATTCTTCCTTTATTATATGGCCAACTTTTTTTGTGAGTACGGTTACAACATTGCTTGGTGTAATTCTTATAAAGATTTTCTCGCGCAATAAAAAGAAAAAAGTTGTCGATGAAAAGCCTTCTGAAAAAGAGGAGGGTTCATCATGTTCACCGTATTCATAATCCCAGCATTCATTCTCGGAATTTTTATTTATGCTCTGTTTAAAAAAGTAAATACGTATCAATCTTTCGTAAAAGGTGCAAAAGCAGCGATAAAGTTAACGATAGATATATTGCCGTTCATTGCTACTATATTAATTGCAATTCAATTATTTTCGGCAAGCGGTCTTTTGGATGTGCTTGCGTGGGTAACCCGACCTGTATTTGATTTATTTGGAATACCGCACGAGTTGACGCCGTTTATTATATTAAAGCCATTCTCGGGTGGTGGGTCGATTGCATTGTTCGAGCAAATCGTAATAGACTATGGTCCCGATTCCTATATAACACGTGTTGCAAGTGTCATTGCGGGTTCAAGTGAAACGGTCTTTTATATAAGTGCGATATACTTTTCCAAGACAAAGATAAAGAATCTGAGTTACGCGATACCTGTTGCTTTGTTGTGTATATTCCTGGCTGCCGTGCTTGGGGCGCTAATGGTGCGATGGATGATGCTGTAGATGAAAGTTCTTGCTGTTCAATAATCATAATGACGCATACATGTTACATATTGCATAAAAAAGTTGACAAAAACCTAACCAAGTTTTATGATGTAGGCATATAAGCAATATAATTTACAATATTGCATATAAATAAGAACAAAAGGAGAAAAATAAAATGTCAAATCCAAATTTCAACATGAAGAGACGTAATCTTGTTGTCATGTTCTTGCTGATGTTTTTCTTCCCATTTCCATACCTTATCTGGTGGTCATGTAGTGTTCAAAACCAATTCAGACAAAAAACAGGTATGGGCTTTGGCGGAGTTGGTCACTTTTTCATGATGATCATTACGTTCGGAATTTACCAAATCTATTGGCACTTCGCAGTCGGCAAAAGAATCACAGCGGCTGGCGGACCAAAGAGAAGCTCAAGATACGGTTGGTTGTACCTTCTTGGACTTGCACTTACATGGGGTCTTATGATTGGTGGTATGGCTATGATTATTTCACCATTCATGGATGTAATTGATACTCTCATGAATGCAGATCCGATACCAGAAGCAGAAGAAATTGTCGAAATGTTTATGGATGTATTCAGAGATGCAATGGGCGGAGTAGTGATGATTTTCATTGGTTCAACAATATCAAGTGTATTTATGTATCTTGTACCGATGCTTATCCAGAACGACGTCAACAGAGTTCCTCAAGTATAAATCTATGGTTAAAACAAAAAAACCTCGCAATCCACATGCGAGGTTTTTTGTTATGACCTAAGAAAAATCGTTTGCGATTTTTCATAAATACATTACATTAATGTCCAAAAAATGCATTAAACGACGCGAAGCGACGCACCGTCAGGTGCATTTTTTATGTTGTGTGTAGATGACTATCTCTCTTGGACACGATTCTGATGATTATCAAATGCAACAGCACGCGCGGCATGGGCATTGTCAGGTTGGACGTGTGCATTCATTCTATCGCTGCGTAACACACGCAAAGTCCTTGTGAAATCAGAATTTGCTAACTGTTCGCAAGTTTCGGGTGTTAAACAATCTCGGTCAAAGCAATCTTGGTTAACTTGTGTTAAAAGTGCGGATTGATTTCTTTCGACCCTACGTCGTTCTGCTCGGTTTCCCGACAAAGGAACTCTTGCAAGATTTGGGGCTGTTCCCAATTCTTGTGAAAGACTTTCCAATGCAAGTACACTCGCCATATGAGCGCGACTGTTTCGGTGATTTACCACGGCACTATGTGCACCTGATTGTGCATCACGCACACGGTTTTCTTGTAACAATTCGAATACTCGGTTGAATTCACCAAGTACCTGTTCGACATGTTCTTCACCAACTTGTTCTACAAGTGCCGCACGTGCCGTTTCCGCATGGCGTAGGTTTTGTTGGTGTGGCGTTTCGGCATTTAAGCCGATAAAAGCTAGCGCACCTATTAATAGTGGTAATATAACATGCCCACGTCCTACCACATTCCAAGGGTCTGGAACATGCCACATGCTCCTTTGTTCTTCTTCGACTTGTTCGTCGTTTTGATTATTTTGATTCATTTTATGAATTCTCCTTTTTAATTTTATATAGACATAAATAATTCCAAGTTTATGGACTGCAAAGAAAAACTCCGCGGGACCTTTGTTTAAATGCTTAAGGTCGCGGAGTTTTATATATTTTGGTTTTATGATTTATTTGCTATAAGAAATCTGACATCCAAAAATACACTCGGCGACCGATGTGTACTTTTTAATAATTACTAGTCCATTTCTTAAATTATCCATGTCTAGCAATATTATATGAAGTAAAATTGAATTTGTCAACAATAAATTAAAATAAAGAATTGACTAATTGATTTGAGTTGGGGTATAATGAAAGATATGTCACGCAAGATTATAACAATAATAGCAATCGTGGTAATTGTATTCGGAGGAGGGCTTGCAGCCATCCTTATTAATAATGCTGCACGTGCTTTTACACCTGTTGCACACTCAATTACTTCCGAGCAACGTTTTTCGGTTACTGGTAATGGTGGTAATGCGGTTTCAATAGGAAACTATCTTTTCTTTATCGGAAATTATGTTCCATCACACACAATAAGATACCGCCAAAACGAACACAATAATGTTTCATACGGTGCAATTTATCGTGTGACTCTTGGTCCCGATGGTTTCCCAACATATGACAACACTTGGCTTACAAATGAAACAGACTTGGGAAGTCCCGAACTCAATGCCGAATACCACGAAGGTAGATGGAATACCCGTGTTGCTAACAAACGCCTTATCGTTCCAAAGATTGCTGGACACGAGCGTAGTGCCATGTGGATTTTCGGAAACCATATCATTTACACAAGTCCACACAACCGAATGAACAGACAAGGCAACATGCAAACAGACAGACTTGACTTTTTCCGTGTGAACCTTAATGGAAGTGATCACAGACTTCTTTACACAAGTTCAAGTACCACTCTTACGCGTGATGACTCAACTGTTGCATGGGTAAATGGTCGCAGTTATCTGCTTGTCAATGATAACAACAGACTTGTTCGTGTCAATGTATCAAATAGTCCTGGTGACACAACAACAATTGCCCGTGATGTTACAAGCTTTGCGTTTCCAACGGTAACAAATTACTTTCAAACCAATCCAGATAATCCACAACTTAAGGGTTTTGGCGGGGCAATGAATTTTGTCTATTGGACAGAAAACAGAACAGCAAATGATAACCGCGTTACACGTGGAAATATAATGAGAAGGTTTGATATCTCGAATGGTACAAGAACCACAATCGGTGAAGATGTCGGAGTCAATTACCGAGTAGTATCAATAAGTGGCGGAAACTTTATCTTTACAAGACAAGATTTAGACCTTGATCCTAACCCATCTTTATTTATCGCTGACCGTGTATTTACTGCGGGCGAGCATATAAGTTTTCTTGCAACTGATTTACTTCAATCAAGTGAAGTTGTGTTTGCCTCAACAGAAACAAGTGGTGCATTATTCCGATTTATAACATTATATAACGGAGGAATTCACCTTTACACACGTCCAAATGCATATTCACAATTTACTGTACGCAACACACCGCTTGTTGAAAATAATGTAGAAGAAATCTTGCTTGTAACCGCGAACAACATATATTATCGCAGAGGTTCTGAAGTTCGCGTAATTGACTTTCATGGGAATGTTGCCGACGAAGACAGAAGTTTTGGTACGGCATCTGAACGTATTGACGAAATCAACATTTCATTTTTCCAATCGCGTCCATATCGTGGAAGTAACGATTTCCAAGCTCGTGAATTCTTCTTCTTTATGACAACGCTGACTGAAAACTTTGATGACGACGCAGGTGAAGATGAAACAAGAACACGTGAAACAATATCTGTCCCAGCAATAGTCGACAGAAGCGGTAATACATGGATTCTTGCTGTAATTGATGAAAGATTTCTTTAATTAAAAATAAACAAGCCCGAGTGCTTGTTTTTCTTTGCCTATATAACGAATGCATGCTATGATTGATTAGTTTAATATTGGGGGAAACAATGGACGTAAAATTAATACGTAAACTTGCCGAGCTTATGAATGCCGAAGGTCTTAAAAATATAGAGATTACCGACGGACAACTTGGTATAAAAATAGAGCGTGATACAAACATGCACGTAATTGACGAAACAAAAGTAAGTGTTGTTCAAAACAATTCACCATCTTTGCCCGAGCGAATTCTTTTATCAAGACCATCAAAACCAGCATCATCAAGGGTAGAGGCAAAAACAGAACCTGTTCCAAAAAATGTGCCACAGATTTTCGAAATACGCTCACCAGTTGTTGGTAAATTTATGGCATCATACGATAACAATCCAATCTATGTGACTATTGGTTCAAGGGTTGAAAAGGGTGACGTTCTTTGTGTTATCGAGGCGGGGCGTCATTTTAACGAAATAACAAGTGATGTAGATGGCGAGATTATTGATATACTTGTGCGTGATGGCGACAAAATCAAGTTTGACCAAATTCTGTTCAAGGTCGGACAAAACATGAAAAAATAATTCCAAGTATTGACAGTAATATATTTATACAATATAATAGAAACATAACCATTAAGAGTGCGCGAGGGAATAGCCCCAATGACCGCACAGCAACCACTTTGATAAAAAGAAAGGTGCTAAAGGCTAAGACGATGGGACAATAAATAAACACATGTTTATTCAAGCCCGTCATTGTATGGGCTTTTCTTATATATATAGAAGGAGAATTACATGAGAAAAATGGAAGGAATCGAATGTTTGCGTCGCAAACAGGTCATTACCAGCGAATCGGTCAATATAGGTCATCCAGACAAAACCTGTGATGTAATAGCAGACAGCTTTTTGGACGAGGCACTTCGTCAAGACCCGAATGCCCAAATGGCTGTTGAATGTGCTATCAAGGATGATTTACTTATGATATATGGCGAGGCAACGACCACAGCCAAAATTGATTATCAAAAAATCGCACGCGGTGTTTTAAAAGATATCGGATATACAAATGAATTCCAAGTTGTCGAAAAAATATCTAAACAAAGTCCCGAGATTAATAAAGCGGTTGTCAAGAAGGACGAGTTAACTGCTAATGATCAAGGAATTGTATATGGTTATGCAACGAATGAAACGCCTGAATATATGCCACTTCCTATTATTATGGCACACAAATTGATGAAGAGATACGAAGAGTTTAGACATGGACACATTGGTTCTAATGAAAGCCTGATACCGGGTCCAGCGTCACGCTGGTTTTACGCCGATGCAAAGAGTCAGGTCTCTATAGAATACGATGGAAATAACCCGATTGCTGTTCACACAATTTTGGTTTCTGTGTCACATTCGCCATCAATTTCATGTTCTTCTATATATAACCTTGTCCAGAAGAATGTTGTTGACACAGTACTTCCAGAATATCCACAACTTGATACCAAGAATACAAAAATTATAATCAACCCAAGCGGTGCATTTACAATATGGGGCAGCTTTAGCGATAGTGGATGTGTAGGAAGAAAAATAGTGGTAGACACATATGGCGGAGTAGGAAGAGTAGGAGGTGGATGTTTTTCATCCAAAAATGCAACAAAGGTTGACCGAAGTGGGGCGTACTATGCACGCTATGTTGCAAAGAACATCGTCGCGAACAAAATGGCAGACAAATGCGAAGTAAGTGTAAGTTATGCAATAGGTCTGTCCGACCCATTAAAATTAAATATCGAAACTTTTGGCACACACAAGGTCCCAGCCGAGAAAATTTATCAATATGTTGAACAAAACTTTGATTTCTCGCCATCTAATATAATACGTGAACTTGATTTGTTGAAACCTATATATAAACAAACTGCATGTTTTGGGCATTTTGGAAGGGAAGGATTTCCGTGGGAGTTTATAAAAAAGTAATGAAAGGATTTATTTGCCAACCTTCAATAATTCACCTATACTTGAAGTAAACTATGTAGACTGGGGGACAGTTGACAAATGATTTCAATGAGTACTATAAAAGAAAAATGGCCAACGTTTGTGTTTATTGGTGTTGGTGCCATGGTCATGCTTGTTCTTATTGTTCTTATGGGTGTAAATGCTTTTGAGGGCAATCCGTTGCTTAGTCTTGATGGAATGGGCAGCCAATATTTTTGGGTGCTTATTTTAATTGCACCGCTTGGTGCCGTTGCTTTACTTGTTACTGGTTTCTTCTTTGCCGATGAAAAGAGTAAGACCGTTGAACAATTTTATTCCAACCGTTGGATGACCAAGATGGAATTAAACAAGAAGCACATATATACCTTGCTGACAAATCTAAAGAACGTAAAAAAAACAGGTGCGCTTGTAAGGTTCGAGGCACAAGGTCGTGATGTTCATATCAACATGGTTGAAAAGGATTACCATACAATTGTTTTGGGGACAACAGGATCGGGTAAAACGCAAGGATATGTATTGCCATATGTATATACACTTGGTCACAGCGGTGAAAAACCAAACATGGTTATAACCGACCCAAAGGGTGAAATTTATGCCCAGATGGCAGAAACATTGCGAAGAAATGGATATGATGTCCAAGTCTTTAATCTAAGCGAACCAACCAAATCAAGTCGTTGGAATCCATTCGAGCGAGCATGGGATTTATTCACACGTGCGCATCATCTTGACCGCGAATTAAAAAAACATTCGGGAGTTGACCCAAAGAATCTTAACCTGAGAATTATTGCAAGCACGTATCCAAATGAATGGTTTGAATTTAACGGAGTAGCATTTCCATCATTTGAAATGGCGGATATGGAAAGAAAAACATTAAAGCAAAGATTATTGTCCGAAGCCGAGGCTGATATCAAGGACATCTGTGCGGTTATATGTCCAATTGAAAACGAGCGTGATCCATCATGGGAGCAAGGTGCGCGTGACATGATCCAGGGTACTGCACTTGCGATGTTGGAGGACAGTTTACGTCCAGAGCTTGGGATGACTCGTGAAAAATTCAATTTCTATAACGTGTTCAAAATTCTTACATTGCGCGATTCGGACCCTAACAATTCATTTGGAACAATTCGTAATTATTTCGAAGGGCGTTCAAGGTTATCTCCTGCGGCTATGCTTGCACAGACCGTTGTTGCTAACTCGGAAAATACAATGCGAAACTTCTTTGGTGTGGTTACAAATAAACTTTCTATGTTTGCCGACAAGGGAATATGTTACATTACAAGCGGCACCGAGATTTCATTTAATAACTTCATCGAACGTCCTACTGCATTTTTCCTTGTTATTCCTGACCAAATTAAAATTCGTCACCCGCTTGCTATATTGTGTGTGTCACAACTTTATAAAACACTTGTTGACCTTGCAAATAATCTTGGTGGTTCGTTAAAGTGGCCAACATACTTTATTCTTGATGAATTTGGTAACATGCCAAAGCTGAATGACTTTGAAACAATAGTTACTGTTGCTCGTTCGCGTAAAGTCTTCCTTACACTTGTTCTGCAGGATTATAAACAACTTGAATCGGTCTATGGACAAGAAAAAGCGGTTACAATCCGAAATAACTGTAACACCCAAATTTTCATCGGTGTTAACGATATGGATACCCGAAAAATGTTTAGTGATCTTATGGGTGAAATGACTGTCGAAGCCAAGAGTACAGGTGTTTCAAAAACAACGGGTAAAGCATCCGAAAATGATAAAGATGGTGGTTCAAAGTCTACAAACTATAACACCGTTTCTCGTCCGCTTCTTCCGCCTAACGAACTTCTTGATTTAAAGCCTGGTCAAATTTACGTTTACTGTTTTGGATATAACCCATTAAAAAGTAACGTCACAATGTTCTATCAATGCGTAAAGAATGGACTTGTACGATTGTACCCAGCACCAGACGAATGGCAAGCATCAAAATATTTCGACGAGGAAGCTGTATTCTATGACATCCGCCGTCGTAATGATATCGTACTAAAGGGTGCGCGTAAGAACGATGTATTCGATTGGTAACTTGCCCGGCAAGTTAAACGTAAAAGAGGGTTGCCACCCTCTTTTAGAACTCCCAATCAATTTTACTTATAAATGCTTTTGTTACTTTTGGGCGCCAAAAGTAACGCAAAAGCGTTGGGGGAGGGTTGGCGATTCCCTCCCCCAAGCCCCCTCCTAAACGCGGGGTATAATATATGCTTCGCTCTAACCTAAGAATTTTTGTTGCACCAAATGTCAATTTGCAAGGTGCGGGAAATCCGTTCGAGGATTTCCGCGGTTTTGCAAATTGCGGGGTTTTCAAAAAGGGGCAGAGCCCCTTTTGTAGTTTTTTGTTTCTTTTTTGCTATCAAAAAAGAAAGTAAAGGTTTTAACTTACTTTGAAATAATAAAGAAGGTTTGAAAATTTTTTGTAACACTTTTTGGTTTAAAAAGTGTTGGAAAATAAATCATTCGGATATATAATTAATCCATAATAGTACAAACTAACGTTGGGGGAAAAGTGTACAGATGAGGAAAATTGCAATTGGTTTGTTTGCAATGGCGTTCGTTGTATCCGCTCTTTTCCTTGTGCCTATGCACACATCTGGCATAGTTAACGCAGTTTATCGCGACACACCTTATCATTTTATTCCGCCGAATTCTGATCCATCGGGTACGGCTGGTCGTCGTGTATTCGGTGAAAACGGTGGAGAACCCCAGGCTTTTGTTTTGCAATCAAGATTTTTCGATGGTAACGATGATATTACGGGTGATACCGATGTTGTTCCGTTGCGTTCAATTTTTTCGGATGCCGATATGCAAAGAATTCAATATAGTGAAAATAATCTTCCGACCAATCGTGACATAATAAACACTCAAGATTTTGGAATGGTCATGCTTGATATGGATAACCCGACTGCAACAGACAATTTTGTTGTATTGGAACTTTTAAATCTTAATGCTCTCAGCCTTGATATAAATGAAACTTGGTTCGATTTTCGTCCAGCAGACGGTGCAAGGGTTACCCGTAATGCAACAACACGCGAAAATCCAGCCGACCTAAGTACATACCATTTCATGGACAACAGCACCAATACTAACGCGACCAATGATTATATCCGTGATCTTGCAAGACAAAATCCAGGCAGACTTGTCCATAACAACAGATTCTCGATTGTTGGAATGTTCCAAGAAGAAGGTTATTACAGATTCCGTTTCCGTGTAACAAGCTTCAATTTCCCAGTATCACGAAGTCTTGTATTTGAATTTGCATTCTATATTGTACATTCAACCAACTATGAGGATTTTCCACATATTCGTGGAGATGCGGTGACAAGACGTGGTGACAGTAACGTTTATTATTTTAACTTTATGGGTGAAAATCCATACCTTCTATATAATCCAGAACGTTTTACAACAACTGTGCGTGCAACTAATTTCGCAGGACTTGATATTGGCGAAATAGAAAACAGGACATATGTCCCACTTAATCAACCGAATTTTGATGACATTGCACAACTTGTGGATGATAATGGATATTGGTACGTCCATATGAATGGTAATAATTATCCAATAAACATAGATGACACAGTCCAAGAGCACGAGATTAAAGTCGAGATAATTCACGGTGCAGATGATTATTGGTGGATTTACGTAAATGGGGAATACATTGCAACAGGGATAGAAGTTGTTATCGGAAGGCATATGGAGTTCTATATGATAGGAAGCTATCGTGTGAACAGTTATATGGTCTTTTCATTCAATGGTGTAAGAATTCCTGTGTTGAATTTTACCGATTATAATTACATATTACATATATTTGGTTTCCAAGCACATTACGAGGCATACGACGAAGTAACAGACACATTTACCACAAGTTGGTTTGGTTGTAATGAACGTGGTCTCAATGCAGATATATCTATGCGAGATGATTTGCCATCAGGTGCATTTGCAAATGACCAAGCGGGCGCCGATGCATTCAGAATCTCGATGGAGAATTGGGTAGATAATCAGAGAAGCGCATTGGGCGGGCATCGGGCGGTTGCAACCAACTCTGGACCTGTGCGACTTTTTGGAAATGCAACACTTGAACAGAACCAAGGTTTCCTTACTACAGTATCATTTAATAACGGTACTGAATGGAGAGAGTTGCCATTTACTCCTAACCGTCCATTTGAAACGGCGGGTGAGTACATTATAACAATGTATTACGTGTTCCCAGCAGCAACAAATAACATAAGAACAGTACTTCGTCAAGTTTTCCATTTTCGAATTATTAATACAATGGATATACGTGTCGCGCATTATCTTGACGGGATACCAGGTGGAAATCTTCACGATGTTTATCATATAAATGACTTTGTTGGACAACGAATTCCAATATCTGGTTCATTCTTTGTATTTATGGATGGGATGGAATATTACCACGAAAGCGAACTGTCACCATTCATCATCAGACCTCGTGTTCAATTAACTGTGACCGATTTTGATGGAAATAACGCACGAACTATTCCAAACTTTGAATTACATGATCTTCTTGCTCAATTTGAATTGCAAGAACGCCACGAAGAAGGTATATACACATTTAGTGTCTTTTTCGGTCGCAGAGGTGTGGCAGTAACACACTTTACAATAGTAGTAGATAACAGCCCAATTCATGATTTCCGAATTGTTAACCACGGTGGGACGGAATTAATACCGACAAATGCACCAGATAATTTTGCAATATGGGGTTCGGGAACTGATGAGGATTTCTTTGTTGAATTGCATTGGGGTATTAAACCAAGTGGAATAGGATTTACAACAGCCGAAGTCCAAGTATATACATTTGACAGAGACGAGAATTTTTCACAATCAGATAACTTTAACAATGCCAATATGTTGTCGCCATTTGTAATGAATACAACACCATCGATTTTAAATTTCAGAGTATTAGAGGTGCGTAATCCACAAGGCATACTAACAGGTTTCCGAATTGCTGAACGTTTTACGGGTTCGGGTATTTATATCTTTCGTGTGACTGATGCCGCTATGAATGTAAGTACCTTTGTTCTTGTAATAGATAATACACAGTCCGCATTTGCACAAGACCCACTTGTTGACGAGGAACACATAATCAACATGGTAACAGACAGGAATGGAGCAAATGTTGGTTTTGGTCTTAACAAGATAATCGAGGCTGACCTTGGAACCATTATCTTGGAAGAGGGCGAAAATGGCGCAAGTGATATAACATTATTAAACAAGTTAACAGGCACAAATTTGATTAATTCAGATGGACTTGTAATTCCTATCCAAAAGATTGAAATGGCGACCGATATGGGTAACGGAAGATTTAACAGGATTTTCGAAAGATTACCAAACAACACAATATATGGAAGCAATACGATACATCTTGTCGATGAAAATTTTTACACATTCAGAATCCATGACCATTTTGGTAATGTTACAGAATACTATGTGTTTTTAAACTTTGACCGAAGTCGTGGTGCAATCTTAGAGGACTCGGTTGCAAATATAGGATTGGACATTGGTCCAGGCTCTATGCAAATCTCGTCAACCGCGAGCATAGTTCGCCCAGGCGGAATTTCTAACCGCAATTTTGTTGCATTTTCATTCTTGCAAAAGCAATATACTGCTGGTGACTTTATTGACGAATTTGTGGTAGACAAAGTTGAATTCACTTTCTTTCCAAAGACATGGCAAAGATTTTATTACCAGCCGTCGACAACACAGGGTGAAAGTGGAACATGGTTGCCAAATCCAAATTATCCATTTGCAAGTGAACCAACCGTAATAAACGAAGTAATTTATCAAAGAACGGGTGATGTTTTAGAAGGATTACAAGTAGTTCCAGTAAGTGTAGGCGAGAGTACCAACACACGTGCAGTCTCAGGGATGTACATGATAACCCGTCATTTTGACGAAACTACGGTACCCACAGAATATGCAGACGAAATCATTAAAAACCATTTTTTTATCGTTGACAACAACTCTATCATTGCACCAACAGACGTATTTGACACAGACATTCGAATAGACTTTGGTAATAAAACAGCAACTGTGGAAGATTTCCAAAGACAAAACAATCGCAATATGCAAGTCGGACGCGACCTTGTCATCCAAACAAATATGAATGCAACCGTACGAATGCCATTGTTTGGAACAAAGTATGGACATGCTGCAATCGACCCAAATGGTCACAGCCATGACCTTGGTTCACATGTCATGAATATTCCACATAAGGTGTTCTGTGACACAGCGAATGATTTCATTATAACACCAAACTTTGCTTTTAATTCACTCCGATTAAATCTAGAGGTTCAACAATCGACCGACGGCGGGACAAGTTTTGAAACACTATTTGACAGAACAGAAGCAAATACACATGTTCCAATCACCCATGCAGGAATTTACAGACTTGTATTCACAGATGGAAGTGGCGGTATGCGTGTCCAACAATTCGGTATGGGCGAGCGTGTAGTTGAACCAAACAGAAGTGAAATATTATTTGAAAGAACAGGCGATGGAAGCAACGGCTCGTTCTTCCGAAATGGACGAAGAATATCTCTTCGTTCGACTCAACTTGATGCGGGCGATATTGTGACATTCTCGTACATGGTGTCTGATCCACATACATTCTTTGCAGACATTCACAGTTCACATGTTACCGCGACTATTGGTGGGGTGATTACTTCTGCTAATCTTAATGTTGAGGATACAAGGCAAGGCACTACGTTGACTCGTACATACATGATGCCAAATAATCTTCTTTTGGTGGAAGGCAATAGATTTAACATTACTCTTAACACAGTTGGCAACATAATCCCAGCACTACAATTCGAGCTAACAGTTGATAACACACCACCAAATCACAATATACAAAGCCTTCGAGAACTTGACCATCTTTGGAGAAATGTTGCATTCTCGGGTGGGCTTGATGAAGACACATTTGTATTCTCTGTATCGTATGACTTTATATTTTCACGTCCTATAGCAAATCCGCATCTTGATACATTTGCAATTTCTTTATTCGAAGTTTATCAATCACTTTCTCCAAAAGGCGGGGAATATGACTTTACTTATAATTATTTCCTTCCATATATATCAGGCAGCCAAGTATATCTAGGTCCACGTCCTTTCCGTGAAATTGTAAATTTGCAGCCAAATGATAACAGATTCTTCCGAATAGTCGAACGTGACGAAGCGGGTAACACAAGACAATATTTTGTAAATATACGTGGTCAAGCCCATGTTGACGAGATAGAGGCATCTATGGCCAGGTCTTTCAACACGGTAAACGCAAATATTATCCAAGATACTGGGGCGGCTATATTTGGTACGAACATTTCGATTACAGACACAGAAGAATTCTGGTTAGCAAATCCATTTTTTGAAATATCAACAGGTACACACACATTCCGGAGATTTAATAACACGGTATCATTTGGTCCAAGGGCAACATTACAGACCGAAAACAATGCAACTCCATTAATGTTGCAAGAAGAATTAAATAGATGGCTTCGTGCAACACCCCAGGGACAAATCCAACTTGTTGTTAATAATGGTTTTAGTACGTGGGTTACAAATATATTCCAAATTGACAATGCTGCTGTGTTACCGCAAATCACGGCGACTGCGACCGAGACTGGTGCTTTGATTATACGTGTTGTAAATTGGCAAGCACTTCCGCAGATATTCCGTGACAATGCAAATATGTTACGACTTGTTGTTACTGATGTTGATATGAGTCATGAAGTTCTATGGAACGCAAATTTCCATGGTATGAATGATGCTGCTGGCTGGCAAATCACGGTCACAGCATCAGGCGAACCTATTGCGGCACGTGAAGCGTTAATTGTTGTGACTGACCTTTTTGGACGTGAAGTAAGAATTGAACATAACGGAAGACATGGAAACCATCGTGACTTTATCATGCACGGTGAAACAAGAGAAATAAATAATGCGCGTTTCACAGGGGACGAGCGTGGTGTGAATATAGAATTTACAAGACCTGTGCACAATGTTCAAATATACAGAGACGGAGTCGAAGTCGCATCAGTCATAAATGGTGTCACAAGGATAGATGCTGCAATAAATAACATAAGCACACGAAATGATGGCATCATCGGTCATTTTAATATTACTCCGCCGACTGATACAGAAGAATCAAGATGGCGTGTAGTAATCGTACAAATCCAAAGCGGACGCACAGCACTTGATCAAGAATTCGTATTCTATACAAGAATAGCAAATGTCCGATTTACAAACCTGAGTGGTGAGGCTATTGATGAAATAGTTCCATTTGGAGATGCCGAAGATGTATCACTTAACGGAATGGTTCAAATACAAATTTCTCATGGAGAGAGCCGTTTCACTTCATCAATAACAGTCTTCCGTACATTCTGGGACCCAACTGAAGAAGAATTCAGAACCGAACGTCAAACAGTACGAAGCGGAGTTTCACGTTTTAACCTTACCCAAATCGGAACCTATGAAATAGTGGTAATGAACACAGTATGGGCAAGACAAGTATTCAGATTTATAATAGCCGACGTTGACAACACAACATACAGAGTATTCTTTAACTATGAACACGATACACGCCCAGAGGAACAAGGCGAACAACTTCGCCGCAGTCCAGTAATGTTTAACTTTGAAAGAAATGGACACCCAACAAGACGAATACCACAATACTTTGTCCGTGGCACAAATGCACAGGTCAACGCGGTTTCTACAACATCAAATAATCTGCCGCTTGAAATAGAACTCAGCCTGAATTATCCAAGAGAAATCGTAGGGAATGCACCAATCCATTTTGAAGACAATATTGCCTTTGGTGGAAATAACGTTCGAACATTTATTTACGAACTTCGTTCAACATTAACGGCAACAAGTATGTACATAGCAATTACAGCAATTCCACAAAACCTTGATAGGATAAGTAACGTATCAATTATTGCACCACCGACTGGGGGAGGCAACATACGACAGGAAAATACTATACTACATGCACTTTACACAACTATAGGTGTAAATGGATTAAATGTTTCTGTAGACACGAGTATTGTAGGCGCACATAACTCGCACTCTGGAAACGTCATTTTCGTTGATTATTACTATAATGGAACTTTTGCTGGGACATTCCTTGCGACCGAAACACTTACGATTCATGCACGCAACTATGGAAAATTTGAATTATTTATCCGTGACGTTGCGGGTTACAGAAGAAGCTTTTCTCAAACAGACATCCAAGGAAACACGCGTAATACAGACCACTTTACGTTATACAACCTTGCAAGACCGCCTCTTCTTGTAAATGGCGAGATTGTAATGGATGGGATGGTATATAACAACGAATTGAACCTTGAATTTATGTACTTTGAACATGGAACACAAAATGGTGTAGGGATGTTCGTCGAAAGCATCCAGGTCTGGCGTAATGGTGTAGAGCTAACAGAAACATTTACCCAAAGACAAAGCGGAGAACCACCATTCTTTACATCGCAACAAACGGCGGGTGGTCCACATTTCTGGCACTCACGTAACGAATGGATGTTCACAGAACCAGGTGCCTATACATTTGATATAAGGTTCAGGTACGTTGCAGGTGTTGTTCTTTCACAAAGATTTTCTGTCCAACTTGTGGATGCATCGATTGTTCCTGTTACATGGCTTGAGAGTTTCGCATTTATTCCATCAAACAACACAGAAATTGAAACAATATTACGTAATGGTGTGGATATAACAAGAACCTTTACAAATGCCCAGCTTGCAAGTTTGCGTCTTGATTCACGAACTTCGGTTGGACACTATGAGATTACGGTACGCATACACGACAACATAAGACCAAGCTTTACAAAAGAATTCGAGGTTTTCATCAATATGCGTCACAATGGAACTGGATTGATAAATAATACTATTGGATGGGGAACAACAACAACGGGTTCTGCGACGATATATTTCATACCAGGACAAATTCGATTATTTTTCCCCAATGCAACCTTTATGATTTTCCGAGACGGCAGCCCAGTAACACTTGCTTATAGAAATAATCTACCATTAACTTCTATTAACATAGCAGAAGAAACAAGAGACTATATATTCTTGCCATTCAACGCAGATGGACGATACAGAGTAGAATTACGAACGCACACAGGAGAAGTAATCTTCAGCGATGGTTTTGAAATTACGACTGGACTAAGTGCTCTTGCTGTGATTATTATTGTTGCTCTTGTTGGGATTGTATTGGTTGGTGCGGTATTATTCTTTGTAATGAGAAACCGAATGAAGGTTAAATAAGATTACAAAAGGCGATATCATCGCCTTTTGTAATTGTTGAAAAATTAATCGACTGATTTTTGATTACAATTTTTTGTTTTTCCATTTATACTGGGTGATGCTTAAAATTCAATCTCTTGCAAGCGGAAGTCGCGGGAACTGTGCCTATATTGGTTCGGAAACTACACACATTCTTGTGGATGTGGGTTTAATGCTTGTAACACTTATGAAAAGGTTTGAATCTGCTGGGATTGATCCTAATCTTATCAATGCTGTGGTAATCACTCATGAACACAGCGACCACATCAATGGAGTTTATAAATTTCTTAAAAAATTCCCTAACGTTAAAATCTATATTCCAGAATACGCAAAGTCGTGTTTCATGGAAAAAATTGGGCATATCGAAAATGAACGTATTATTACTTTTAATTCACCATTCATGATTGGTGACATCACAATAGATTATTTCCCAGTAAGCCACGACAGCGAATTTTGCTTTGGATATACATTCGAAAACAATGGGGCAAAAATAAGCTTTGCAACCGATATAGGATGGGTATGCGACAAAGTTTTGTCAAAGATGGCGGGAAGCCAAATCGTAATGCTTGAATCTAATCACGACACGATCAAGTTGTCTAATAATGTTAAATATCCGTATTGGCTTAAAAAACGAATTGCATGCGACACAGGTCATTTAAGCAATCTGGCATGTGGGGCGGCAACTTATAAATTACACCAACTTGGATGCGAGCAAGTTATCTTGGCTCACCTGAGTGCCGAGAATAATTCGCCATCTCTTGCGTATTCGGTGGTTCGTGATTTTCTTGCAAAGAAAGGAGTGGTTGAGGGTGTTGATATATCAATAGATGTTGCAACGCAAAACGAGGTTGGTCGCATGTTCTGTATTGAAAATGCAACTCGGCAATAAGGTAGGTTAATTTGTATATTGAACTAAAGTTCAATAGCGTGCCTATTCAAATTATGATATGCTTTTTATATGTCTAAAAAAGTACGTTTGACTAATCTTGCAATCTATGAGCTTCGAAATCTTGCCCGAAGTGTAGGGGTCGAGCGTCCCTCATCAATGTCCCGCAGCGAGTTGACTTCCGCCATCCGTGCGAAGCAAGGGACTTCTGAAAAACCAGATATTAACGCATGCCTTGCCGCTGATGCCGAAGTACCTTGTTATTTACAATTGCTTGAACAAGATGATTTATCGTCTTGTGAAACTGTTTGTACTTCCGAATCATTTTCGAATTATGGGTTTGTGCTTTTGCTTCCAAACGGCAGCTCTATTCTAATATCACGTGATCTTTTTACTTATAAAATATGTACAACTTTGACTTCGTCACATAAATTGCAAATGGGTGATTCTATAGAGGTGGTTGCAAAAATTGACAAAGGATTACGCAAAGTAATTGAAATTAAAAATGTGGAAACCTATAACGCAACAAAAGTTAAATGCATTGTTCCGCATATTAAATCATCAATATGGGATAATGAATTTACACTTGGAAGTCGAATTCTGGTTCTTGCTGATAAAACATATAACAGAGTTGGGGACATTGCAAAGTTCCAAAATCCGAATGTTTATAGAATGGCACTATTAATCGAAGAAAATGATGAAAGTGTAGAATTTCTTTGTAACAATAAAATTGACGAAACCTTTCTTGTAAAGGTTGACATGCCGACAAGAAAACAAGTTGCGCTTTGCTTGTATGCATTGTTTTCTGCCAAGCGATTGGCTTACTCTGGTAAGAGTGTAATTTTCTTTATAGACAGCCTCTCAAAAATGTGGCGGATATATAGCAAATGTGCGGCGAAGGATGAGCTTGTGCCAGTTAACATGATACATATTGGGGCAATGGCGGATCTTAAAAAATATTTTATGGCACCAAAAGCTCTGGAAAAGGGTGGTGATTTATCAATAGTAGGTTTTGTAAATAACCCAACAAGTGAGGTCGAGAGTTATATATATGACGAATTATCTAATCTTGCAAATTTGATTATAACTAAATAGACTCTTCTTTTTTGTCCATATCAAAAAGTATGTTATAGTAACCCATGGCATTTGTCGTCTATCTTGTTGTGTTGTTTGCGTCTTTGATGACGTCATTGTTTTTTTGGGTCTTGCAAGTAGACACGTCAAATGTATTTGATCAAGTAATAATGTCGGTAACACGGTTTGCCATTTTTATGATAATATTTTTCGTATTTTCTGCCCTAATGAATAAAGCAGAAGGTCGACAAATTTTTAAACACTATGGTATTAAGAAAATTTCGGTGATTGATATAATTTTACTTGTTGCTTTTGCTGCCATTTGTATTGTGACTTTTATTCTTGCCCACGAGGGAAGTATTAAATTATTCGAATTGATGGGATATAACCCGCCCGATCCTTTCGAGATAAATAACCTTGGACATCTTGCTGTACTTATTATTATTTTCGCCGTATTTCCCGCAATTTGGGAAGAGCTTGTGTTTCGTGGGCTTATTATGGGTGGTTTATTGAAATATGGAAAAGCAACCGCAGTTTTGATAAGTTCACTTTTATTCAGCCTTATGCATCTAAGCCCAGCGCAAACATTCTATCAATTCTTCTTTGGTGCAATATGTGCAATTATCTATCTTCGTACAAAAAATTTAACTGTGCCAATTATTCTTCACTTTGTTAATAACGCGCTTATACTTACATACACATATATTACCCAGAGTCTGGATCATGCAATACACTTTAACGCAAAAACCATCATCACGATGATAGTGTTATTATTTGGTGGCGTGCTTGTAATCTTGACGATGGCAAGATTATTTACAAAATCAAATACCCCATTAAAAGACGAGCAATCAGAAAAGAAAAAACTTTTTCCGTCCGTCGAGCTTGTGTTATTAGTTGTTGTGATTTTAATAAGTATGTTGATATGGGGCATGGAATTTGCAGCTCAACCACCAGGAGAATATTAGGAGAGATATGGAAATAAAAAAGGAAAATACCGAACAGACCGATAAAATATGGGACGGAAGTTTCCTTTTTGTTTGTTGGACTTATTTTATTATCTTGTTGATGTTCGCATCACTTCGTGTCATTTCAGGTCTTGGATGGCTGGACAATCTTGACAGACGAGTGGTCGAAGTAGGATTTTCAATAGCAAGTCAAATTATAATAATGGCGGCGGTCCCACTTGTTGCAATGTTTATATACAAAAGGCGACTAGAAAAAAAGAAAAATCAAACAACATTGACCGATAATAAAAAAACATCTTTATTTGCATCGTTTGGCTTTGATAAACCAAGTGCAAGAACAATCGGTTTTGCGATTTTACTTGGGTTACTTATATACTTTTTCAATATCTTTGTTGCATCATTTTTCAATGGGATTCTTAATATGCTTGGTTTCCGATTTATGATGGGCATGGGTGAAACACCTTTTGGTGGAGTTTGGGGATTGGTCATAGGTCTTGCTTTGATTGCCGTATTGCCTGGTGTATGTGAAGAGGTTTCTCATCGTGGAATGTTGTTAAAGTCCTTTTCGGCTCGTATGGGGATTATGCGTGCGATGTTTTGGACAAGTATTATGTTTGGTTTCATGCATCTTAATGTTGTGCAAGTATTCTATGCGGCAATACTTGGATATATAATTGCACTAGCAACAGTAGCAACTCGAAGTCTTTGGGTTGGAATAATTATGCACTTTATGAACAACGGAATTGGTACTTATCTTTCACTTGCATACAGATACAACTGGTTCGGTGGAGATATGCTTTATCATATGATGAATTTGTTTGCGGGGGCTGGGATAATTTTGTATATAGCATTTGTTGTATTCTTGTATTGGAGTATTATGCACATAATACATGTGCTTGCAAAAATGGGTTATCAAAAAAATCGGATACGCAGCCTTGCAAATATCATAGCCGAGTATCCAAACATACTTGTTAAACCAGACGGTGTCATAGCAACATTCGATGAATTCGCAGTCCAGGTCGATCAAAATCTCGAACGCGTATCAAAGTGGCAGAGAACAAAATTCTATCTTGACCCGATGTCGGCAATGGTACGAAAGCCAATGAAATTGACGGTAAAAGAAAAAACAATATTTTATGGAATAATTTTTATGGGTGCGCTATTGACCATATTCACCGCAGTATGGGGATTCCTTTAATCAAGAAATGAAAACGTGAATGATAAACAAAAGGAGAAGTGGGCTGTGATTGAATTTCTTGAAATTGCATATAAACAAGCCGAACGTGCCTTTAAACAAGGCGAAGTGCCAATTGGGGCTGTGGTTGTGCAAAATGGCAAAGTGATATCAAAAGCATATAACAAGCGTGAAAGGACACAAAACGCATTAAACCACGCAGAAGTCATTGCAATAAACAAAGCATGTAAAAAGTTAAAGAGCTGGCGTCTTGATGATTGTATTCTATACGTAACTTTGCAGCCTTGTGTAATGTGTTCGGGGGCAATATTAAATTCACGAATTAAAAAGGTCATAATTGGCGCAAGGTCAGACCGAACCAATGATATAGAAATATTTCAGGACAATAATCTTAATCATAAAACCGAAGTTGAATTTATCGATTGTGATAAATGCTCGGAAATTCTGAAAAAATTCTTTGCAAGTAAAAGAAGTTAATTTCGTTTTAATTTTTGGACTTTTAATTTATACTAGGGTATGAGCAGAGCGGCGAGGACGGTCTCGGCATATGTGGCGGGTGCGATACTCGGCATTTTCCTTGTTGTGTTTGGGATATTTGCGCTTATATTTTGGTTTCCACGTGACCTTACATTCCTTGGGATGGGTAACGTTAATCAAAGAGAAAGTTTTACGCGATATGGTTGTGCTGATGTTCGAGAAGTCTTGGACAGCAGGAATATAATAGTCAACTCGTCACGTACCGATATAATGATCAGAGCAACTAACCCAGGTCAAGCAGACGAAGGTACAATAGTTATATACGAAGATGCAAGGGGAATCACCTTTAACGGTAACCACAGAACTCATATTTCTTGGACGCAAACACTTACGCCCGAGAGAGAAGTGTTTTATCAAATAAACGTACATGAACCATCAGGTATGGTACAAAGGCGTGCACTTGTAACGATTAACATCATAAGTGATGGTTCGGCACCGTTGCCTTTTAATTTTATATTTAACACAGGCACGGCTAATGTAACGTTTGCGGGTGATTCGCCTGCCGACTTTTTACTTGTCGAAAGTGTAGTAATTAATCCAGGCTCGGTTGGAATATTCACTTTCCCACAGCCTGCGAACCCTTCAATTGGAAGAAACTTCGAGATGGAATTACAAAACCTTGTTGTTCATGCATCTCCCGCGACTGTACGTGCACCAGACGGAGTTACCCAGAGCGTTATAATACATGGAAACCATGGGAACTATACATTTGGTGAAGTGGGAACACTTTATGTGCCAAACAGCACAAGTGTAAATATAACAACAAGAGAAATCCACGGCAGCGTACATATCAATTCACGTGGTGGGACTATGAATTTGGGTATCGTGAACAGTAGCGTGACAATGACCGCCACAACAGGTCGGTTAAACGCATCCCGAATATCTGGTAATGTGGACTTTACAACAACTTCGACAGGTAGTGTAAACGTTACAGAGATAATAGGAACCTTGGACGTAGAAACAAATGCAGGAAGCGTAAATGTAAGGTCTGTTCACGGAAATGTGAATATCAACAGCAGGCGTGCGCCAATTCATCTTGGTACTGGAACAGGTTCAAGCCCAGTCCCAGGAATGCGAGGCAATGTGACTATTAATAACACATATGGTGTGACAAACGTTTATTTTATGAACGGTATCATAGGGGCCCCAAGTCTTGATTTTGTTGGTTTTGATGGAAATATCAACGCAAGGAATATCGTTGGACGAACTAACATTCTTATCGAAAGTGGCGGTCGTGCCCAAGTATCGGCAGGCTTCAGGCGAGTCCAAGGAAATCAAAATGAGATTAGATATATAGGAAGTACAGACCCACGCTCGAACTTTGGTAATGTCCGAGTAATATTGCAAGGTCCTCTTAACGCAAACCCAGCATTTAACGCATTTAATTTTAATGTTTCTGATTCGCGAAGTGCGCGTGACTTTACTGGATGGTTTGTGCCAGGAAGACCAAACCCTCCATCTAATGCAACACAACATGGTGTAGAAATTCCTAATATAAATGCTCCTGGCGGTGCGCCTTGGCCTGTTATGGGCGGTTCGGGTGCAAATGTATTAAATGTATTTACGACTAACGTTGTTCGTTTGGAATGGGGACGATAAAAACCTTGTTATTTTGTTTGCTTACTGCTAATAAAAAATATATAATTTAAGTAAACTATAATCGGGTGAATTAGGTTCTTTTAATCATCCGTTGGTTTGGGGGACAAAAGAAATTTGAGCAAAAGAAATAAAATAATCCTCGGAGCAATGGTGGGACTTGTACTCATAGGTGTCCTTGCCATTATTTTGTCGACCACGGGCGGTGGTAATGCCGCACAAATGCGAATTAGTGCAAACACAACAAATGTCAATATAACAATGCAGATGTCGGTCCAAAACAATCAAATAGTCCCACCAGCAATAGCACAAAGATTCCAGGATGTTATCGTTACAGTATCACGTGCGCCAAGTGAAATAGGAAGTGGTGTACATGCATATTCGCTTGACCAAAATGTTGCAACGGCATGGGTAGAAGCCCGAAGCGGGGATAGAAACTGGGTTCGTATTGTCGGTCAAGGTGCAGGTCAAACAAGAATACGTGTTATGAGCCACGGTGGGCAAAGAACAATGTACATAAATGTTCGTGTTGATGTGCCTGCCCAAGACTTTGTTGTTCGTGACCCAAGGTTTGGGGTTATACATAATCAGATTGCGCCAAATTCTATCGAATTTGTCGAGAGCGATTTTAATTTCTTTGCAACAACTAATCATAACTTTGATGTAGCAACAAGCATCAATACAATCGACTTTTCATTTGCCCCAGGTACAGAAACCCACGGCACCCGTATAGATGGAAACCGATTTATTGTATATCCTGGATCAACAATCGGAGTTGTCCAAGTACGTGCAACATTGCGACGTAATACGGCAATAACGCGTGACTTCCCAGTCCACATATTCCCATCAACTTCATTTGGTGATTTGGGTCTTCGTGATATGACAGGGTCCCAGATTTCAAATTCGGGTCTTGTAATTGCACCACTTGTTCTTAACAATACGCTTGCTGCTCCTAATTTTATTGATTATGATTTGACCATAGCAAACATACCAATCTCGAACACAAGAAATATTGCATATGGTAACCTTACATACAGGTACCAGTTAATTAATCATAATGAAAATATAACTTATGTTTTGGAAGAGACGCCTGACCAATTTCGAGTAATGGGGAAGACACCTGGACATACGTATGTAGATGTAATGGTTTTCCCAGTATTACAAGTCGGGGCAAATACAATCTTTTTTAACAGAACACAAGATTCTCATCTTCAAAGAACGCGAAGAATAAGGGTTGAAGTCCGTAATACATTCCGTGATGATCAATTAAGATTTACCGAAGATAATGACATCAACAATGAGTTCGATGATATATATGCATTCTTTGCAATTGGACGTAATGACAGATTTAATTTCAATGTTACAATGACAGATGATGTTATGGTCAACAATACACCATCACATCCTTTGAATAACAGAGTTACATTTGATATTATTAATTCGCCAATACCTGTTCCTTCGACACAGATTGGTACGTTTTTTAATATTACATATTCACCTACTGCGGCACGTGAGCCTAATGCAACTACTACAATGATTTCGCCGCATTTTACCAATGGTGTGCCATATAATTCATACTTCTCGATTTCCTTTGTTTCTAACCCAGGCTTTGCAGGCGGTGATCCAAGTATAATTAGCCAGTTTATGGCGGCATCAAGTGATTTAATCCCAGAACAAGACCGATTAATGCTTGAAGTACGAAGTATTGCAATGCGTGCAGATGGTGAAACTCCACTTGCATCAAAGCGAATACCTTTGCGGGTTATACGCTCGGTCACCGAGATGCATGCCGAGAACTCAGCGGGAGACATAATAACAACATTGTTCCCAGTACGTAACGGAGTATCAAATCCATTTGATTTCTATGTTGCGACCGACCTTGGTGATGATGCGGTGGCAAATCGTTTTTCATGGACATTATCACAAAATGCACGAACACCATACGGTGAATTATTCAACATAACTCGTGAACCAGCGACAGTCGGGGGAAGACTTGGTTTTTCAATTGCGGTGAATCCAACCATTGCCGATGACGTGCGAATTGGTGTGGAGTATTACATAGATATAAGATATATAAGTGGTTACACAATTCGATTGCCTATACTTGTTCAAGAAAGACTTGAATCCTATACGTATGATGTCATTGGTCTAAGTGGTAATGCACAAATTTTCGAACCGCGCAATACTACACGATTGTCTGGCGGTGTTAATTTGTTCTTGCGAATTGATGGAACATATTCATTAAATATTAATGCAATGCCAACACATGCAAGTGTATTCGCATCAATGATTCCATCAAGCACAAGCATTATTGTTTGCAATACAACATTTACTTTCCGACCAACAGAGGAAGGTCAATTCACAATTAATGTTTCACTTGGTTCTGTTAACCCAGACGTTTTAATTGGAATTGATCGAGACTTTGTAATTAATATCACGGTAATTAATCCGATTATGCGGGCTGATTTTTCTCATAATTGGGAAAGAATTTATTCGGTCAATACATTGTCACATTTCGCAAGTCCTTTGGTAGAGGGAAGTTTCCTTGATTTCACACTTGACTTTGAATTTGCTGGTGGAGGAAACACAAGCTCGACTATTAATATCACTACAAGTTATACAAGCCCAAATATAAGGTTAGAACAACTTGGATGGAATTCGTTCCGAGTACATGGACTATGGGATACGGGTGAAGATATTTTCGATACAATATCATTCGAAATTGAACAAACATTCCATGGTTACACAAGGTCGTTTACATTCGGAAGCCCACGTGTATTTCATCTTAACGTCCGAGAAGTTGAAATGATTCAAAGCATTCACCTTCGTAACGTTGGTGAAACATTGAACATGACGCTTAACGCACAGGGTACTCAATCTATGACTGTGCTTACAACACCATATCCTATCGAAGGTGTGCATAATCTTGATATTGGATTTGCGTTCTTGGTTGGTGGAACTATATTCAATCCAAACGGTACACTTATCCAAAATATCCCTGGTATCGTTTCTGTGAACAATGCTGGTCAAATCACAGCAATACACAGTAACGTCGGCGTACATCAACATGATGTAAGGTTAGTGGTCTTTGCATTCGACAGCATCCGTCGTGATGGTGGCGGAAATCTTGTATTTAATCCAATAGAACTTGTGCATGTTCCTGTTAATGTGTACATATTTAATCCACATGATGGTGATGGACAATTCTTGATTGAAACACGTGAACAATTCCTTACACATTTTGGTTTTGTCGCGGCTACTGGTGTCCCGAATTCTATTCGTGGGCGAATTCAAACAATTGGTGTACAGAATTTCCTTTACTATGAAAGGGCACAAAGAAACCAAGCGGCTGACATAGTTACTGGGTACTTCCGACTTGCTGCAGACATTGACTTTTCGGGAATTTTGCTTGAACCAATTTCTCATTTCAATGGAACATTAACAGGTGTCCGTACAGCCGAAATCAGAGGCGGAGCCGAAGAACAAGAATCAAAATGGCAATTACAAAACATGTCGTTCAGAACAAGAACGGGTGTTAATGCTTGGACTCAATGGTCTACCGCGGTGGGTGCGGGTGGAACCGAAAATGTTGGTTTGTTTGGCACGATTGGAACAAACGGATTGGTACAAGGAATTTCGTTTACAAATGCACACTTGCATGTAAATTTTAACAGAATGTCACTTCCTGCGACATTCCATAATAGAAACATCAACGTAGGTATGCTTGCAGGGATTAACAATGGTATTGTGAGTGATATTTCGGTTCACTTTGAAAATGCTAACTATATTGCGACTGGGTTTGAAAGATTAAACATTGGTGCGGTAGTTGGTCTTAATAACAATATAATACGTGAAGAAAATCGAATGCGAACAACTGGTCTTATACGTGTTGGTTTTGCACCAAATGACCAACACTTTGCTGTTAATAGAAGAGTCACAAATATAAACGCAGGTGGTGTTGCTGGACGTAACTCGCTTAATGGAACTATATCTGGGCGTAATGCGGGCGGAATATTACAAGACAACATAGAAGTTGTCAGCCAGGTAACATTACTCATCGTCGACCAAGAAAACGTTGTTACCGATGAAATGGATAAAAACGTCGGTGGTATCGTCGGGCGTAACGATGGGATAGTAAGAGAAATTTCAGCAGAAGCGGTAATCTTCAGCGCAGCTCGCGGTAATGCGGGTGGTCTTGTTGGTTTTAACACAGGTCTTCTTGAAAACAGCTATACAACAAGTGCAATATACGCCCGTGGCGCATTAGGTGGTATTGCAGGTCGCAACACAGGAATAATTCAAAATACATATTTTGATATGTATATCAACACAACAATCGGAAGAAATATTCAACCATTGCTTCGTACTCATGTCCCAGCAGCAATAAGAGAACAAAACCCAGGCTGGGATCAATTCTATGCTGGTCTTATTGTTGGACGTGACGCAAATACAACAGTCGTCGAGGCAAATCCAACAATAGTTGGTGGAGTTGTCGGACGTAACAGCGGAAACGTATTTAACAGCTTTGCGTCAAGTATCTTCACACGTGATACAACACATGTGTTTACACAACATCCAACAATTCATGCACTTGAATACAGAGGAGACATCTATATCCATGGTGCACAAAATGTCATAGTTGGTGGGGTAATCGGAAGGCAAGAGGGCGGTAATGGACACAACCAGGTCGAGGGAGTCTATTCAAATCTTTTGATAAACTATAACTCTAGCGGTGTTCGTGGTGCTCCAATCATTGGTGGAGTTATCGGTGAAATAAGGCATGATGCAAATGCAACAATAATTGCAGCATACTCGTACAATCAATATCGTATAAACGCACATGCACAAGAATTTACTGGGCTTGCAAATACTCAACTTGCCATTGCGGGTGTGGTTGGGCGTAACAACAATCTTTTAAATGTAAATGACGTTCAATTTATTTTGACTTATGCTGTGCTTGAAACATCTCAGGTAGAATGGATAGGATTACCAACAGGTGCTGCAAGAATTTTCCCAATCACAGGAATAAATCTTGGAAGCGTTCTTAATGTTGGAACTGTGTTGACTGGTGCAAGTACTATGAGAAATATTAATCTTGCAACATGGACAGATTCTGGACATGCTGCGGTTGATTATTTTATTAACTTTTCTAATGCGGATATTTATGACTTGACTGGGCTTACATCTCTTGAATTTGAGTCTCGTGTAGGGTTTGGTTTTCCAATGGTAAGAATGTCATTCGAACCAACCGATTACCAGTTCGAACTTCCATTATTTATCGCAACACCAACGGCAATTGTTCTTCAGCTTCACAGTCAAGCGGCTCTGTCGGCACGCTTCGGTGCCCAGCTTAATAACCGTGGTGAATTCAACTATGTTGTTATTGCCGATAATAACCCAGTAACTGGGACACAGAGTGCTGCATTGTTTTATTCAAGTGGTGGCACAAGATCAGGTCCAGTAGACGTTGCAAACCGTTATTTCTTGGACGACCTTTTCACACAAAGGGTAAGCCCATCAATCGCAAGTCGTCGTATGGAAATTACAATCACCGATGAAAATGTTGCTTGGCTTGGACGTGATACAAGCACAGGTGAGCCAAGATTCTTTATCCAGTTGACTGGAGTTCTTGGAAGCTTTGAAATTCATGCAACAAGCACGCGACATGAAGAAGGATTGGCAATAGTTGGAAAAGTAAGATTTGACGTAGTCCCAGCAATCGCAACACAGACATTGACACGTGATGCTATCTCAACACTTGCAAGACAAAGTCTTTTAACAAATGACCGTAATAACTTTAATCACGGTCTAAGTGTTCAACGTGGTACAACAATATCACTTCGCGGTGCAATTTTGCCGAATCCGAACGGATGGGAAATCATAAGCCACAAAACATATGCATTTGATGGTGTATTTATAATGAATTATTCAAACGGTGCGCCAATATTAATGAACCGTGTTGAAGAAGATGGATTTAATTTCCATTTTATACCAAGAATGCAAGTGGGAGATATGGTTTACCTTCTTGGTTCATTGGAAATTGTTCTTAATATTGATGTTTATGATGGGGCGATATATCTTGACTTCAGACAAGACCAGGTAACATTCGATGGTTCAAACGCAGCGATATACAGCGGAGTATTCATAACAGATATCACACCAACAGCGTTTAATGTTATGAACTTGACAACATTAACCGAGGAACAGCGAATTGAAATATTTACAACATTAACTCGCTTTAATTTTTTCACAGAAGATAATTATCATACATTGTTCACAGATGGAAATATCACAAGAATTCATATAACCGACCAAGGTCGAAGTTTCTTTCTTGTCTTTGAATTGTTTGTCGAGCCTGTTATCGCACTTGCAAATGGATATTTCGAATATCGTTTTAACATTAACCTGTCGATTGAAATAGATATGCGTGCATACACAGATATCCCAGGCGGAAACTTGTTCGAAACACCAGGGGCAATGCCAATTGGATTGTTCGGAAGAATTGACGTTATCGAGCAAAACCTTGATGGTCGTGTAAGAAATCTTTTACGTGATTCAGCCAACGTTGACATCATTCCACAGGTACTCGAGACAATAACTATTCAACATTATACAAGTACAACCCGAGCTGGTCTTCCAATTTATCAAATGCGTGTGACCGACATGGAAAATCAAAACTGGAACGTGTTCACAGACATAGACCCAGTAGGAAGTTTATTAAAAGTTTATGCACATCCATTCTTTTCAAATATTGAAAGCTTTTCATTAGAATCATCAAGAGTAGAGCAGGTGATTGGACAAAGACCAACTGGTCAAGGAAACGAGACCGAGGACATTATTCGTGAATGGGAAATCCAATTTACACAAATGGTTTTTGACCCAATAAACGAGGTCTTTACAAACTATGGTGTTGTATCAGGTGTGTCTGGCGGTGAAATTCACCAGGTATCAACATATCGTGTACTTGCCGATGGAACACGTGTGTTTACTTGGGATGGTGTATATTACATTCAAACAAGGCTTGTAGTTATCCAAGACGATTATATCAACGACATTCCTGTAACTCCACTTGCCCCAGGTGAATTTTTCACAATATCATTGAACTTTGAATCTGTGAACGGTGCAGCTATAAATGATAGCTTTAGGCTTGGCGTTGTTCGCAGACCAGGTCTTATGTTCACGTATGATGGACAAAATACTCGTGAAGCGGTTCAAGCAATTGGAACAACACATAATCTTACGGCAACTGTGGTAGGTGATGTTGAAATCGGAGATATCACAACAACAGACATAAGACAAAGATGGCAAGATGCAATATCGATAAGCGCAAATCATCCAACGGCATCGGTCGATTCAAATGACATTTCAATTAATGTTACAAGTGCAACAGCAACAGGAGCGGTGATTTCAATTGAAATTGGACCGACGGTTCCAGAAGGCACAAATATTATGTTGGAGATTATTGGGATATTGTTTGAAGGAGGCGACAGACTTCAATTACCAGACCCTATATTCAATTTAACAGCGGTATTATTCCGTGTACTTGACTTCCGTGTTGACGGTGTAATGGGTAACACAATTCGACTTCGTAACAATAACCAACAACAAATGCATCTTAGAGCAGTCGTCGACAGATACACAGGTCCAACATTAGAATTGCAACAAAGAATTGACACAGCAATCACAGCACTTGAAAATCAAATCAACACAACCGAGCTTGTGACATGGACGGGATGGAATAACAACCGCGGTTGGATACTTAACCGAAGCGAGTGGAACCAAGAAACCGAATTTTATTACAGCGAAGTGGGTCCAGGCGGGGAAGACCGTAACGAGTTAAACTTCTTCCTTGGAAGAGGTGCAACAAGTAATATAAAGTTCATATCTGCATCAACTCCATCTGCAAGAACAACATCTTTGGAAGTCCGAATGTACTATGAAATAGTCGGAGGTCGTTACAGCGTCCGAAGTGGTGGAACATTCAACCCAATATCAACAACATTCAGCATAGTCTCGATTCGTCAAAGCCCCGAAGATAATCCATACCAGATTTGGACCGAGTCGGACCTTATTGCTGCACTTGAAGATTCAGACAGCGCAAATGGTCACTTTATATTAATGGCGGACATAACACTTGGAAGTACTGGAGTTGGTTGGCTTCCACGACCAATAAACTTTAATCTTGACGGTAATAACAAGAGGTTGACACTTTCACGTATTGCACAACAGACAGACGCAGCGACGGTGAACATAGGTCTATTTACAACTATTGCACAAAATCAAGTTATAAAAAATCTTAACATCGTTCCTGGCACACTTGGTGCGCGTGATCACAGTATACTTACAGTAAATTTGGGCGAACACCGTAATAACATTATCGCAAACATAGGTGTTCTTGCTGGGATTAATAACGGAATTGTTACAAACGTCGCAATTTTGCCAGCCGCTCAATTTTATAATAATGACGGAACTCCACATCTTCGCCATGGTCACCAAGTTGCAAGTTTTGGAACAACACAAAACCCACACAGTACATTTGACATCGACAATGACCGCGCAAGGGCAAGGTTGCACATTATTACTAATAGAACTGAATCCCATCTTCGGGTAGGTGGATTGGTCGGTCAAAACAGCAGCAATGGTGTAATATCAAATAGTCGTGTTCTTGTTGATATCGAGGCGACTCTTCCTCAGCTAGAGCATGATTTACCAGGTAACTTTGCAGCACGTACAGCATATATCGCAGGATTCGTCGGAGAAAACAGCGGTTACATAGTCTCAAGCTTTTATCGTGATGGAAATGTTAACAACAGGATTCGACCTAACCAAGGTGGTGGTGCGGGAATCGATAGATTTTCAAGAACAGCGGGTTTCGTAGGATTGAACCGTGGAATTGTTCGTGGCAACTATGTTCAAGGTGCAACAAATACAATCGATCAAGCAGATGGAGGTGTCCGTCGAGGTGCAATCTTAAGTAATTATAACGTTACTGGGTTTGTGTATGTTAACATAGGAACAATTCAAGATGCATTTGTAAACATTACTCTTGGAGGAAGCCAGGAAAGGATAGGTTTCGTACGTCATAACTCGACATTGACTGGTGTTACAGGTACAGGTACGATTATTAATTCATTTGTTCATAATGCACCAAGGGTAGGGGCAGAGGCTGGATTCTTTCCATTCGCACTTAACTATACCGAAG
This sequence comes from Bacillota bacterium, assembly GCA_009784375.1. GTDB lineage: Bacteria > Bacillota > Clostridia > Christensenellales > UBA1242 > WRAD01. Next base: position 227,114 of record WRBV01000001.1, read on the forward strand.
GGAACATGTACAACAATAAATTTATACGTCACGAGAGTTTCACCGCGTCAATACCTGCTGCTGACCTTAACTTGCCACAAGATCGAATTGCTCACATAAATATTACAAACATAGACCAAACAAGTGAATTCCTTGGTTTCAGTATAAGCGAGATTATTGAGCTCGACACACCGAACATGTGGCAAATGACAGTAGTCGGTCCAAGGTTGGTAAGTGCGAACCACATTGCGATTTCTATCCGTCGTGTAAGTGCATACACTTGGCCAGACGGGGAACAAAGAATTGAATTTGTGCCAGGATTCGAATACGGCACAAGCAGATACAACCCAATCATCATTACAAATGGTGACCAATTCAACAGATACATGTTTGAAGACAGCGAGGCACAATATCAACATGATAGATATCTCGAGTCTAATGGTGAAATACCAATTGATTGGTCAAGAAACGTATACCAAGGTTATTTGCGTCTTGTTAACAATATTTCTCTGCGAACTGCCACAGCAACTGGGATAACTTCCCATGGTGGATTATTGCGAACGCAAGGAATAATTTTCCGTGGACACTTTGATGGGAATGGATTAGAAATAAACGACATTTCCATGAACGCGGCACCAGACGTCGAACGTGGGCTTCAAAGTGTTGGATTATTCTCGAAAGTCGAACATGCTACAATTAAAAACATTAACCTTAACTTTATAAAGCATCCTGTTGCTGGTATAGATTACTCTATTGCTGCAATTGATGCGGAATATGTTGGCGGTCTTGCTGGGATTGCGATTAACTCTAATCTTGTTGATATAAACCTTGGAATACAAACAACAGGAAACACAGACAATCAACTAACAATAATTGGTGGTGCAAACGTAATCGGTGGTCTTGTTGGTGTTGCTGTAATGTTCAACCATGATGCAAGTGACAACAACACATTCAAAATCGAAAACATTGCGTCTAATGTTCGTGTTTCGTCATTAAGCAATTCTCTTAACTCGCGCGATCTTGGATTGAATTATGACCAACTTGGTATTGCGGGTGGAATTATGGGTGTGATAACACATGATGTTCGTGAATTTGTACGTGGAGACCGAACTAATAACGAAGAGATGTTTATGCGTGACATATTCAACTATGATCGAGAAAATTCAAGAGACTTCCGAGTATTATCAAGAGACCAAGTCCGACCATTAGGAACAGAAGTAAACCCACACATTGCGGTACGTAACATCCGAAACTTTAACGAGCGTGCAATCGCGGTAACTGGAGAAATTGCTGGTGGATTGGTTGGTATCATAGGAAGTGAAATCAACACAACAAGGCTAAGCTATGAATTTGATGGTGCAAATAACATAGCAGACAACTTTATCCGCGGTGCATTCTATGTGGGTGGATTGGTTGGTATGAACTTTGGAACAATTGATATTGCGACGTTTGATATTCCAACATTCAATGTACAATCGATATTTTCGGCTGGATTCATATTTAATGTGGATACAAGCTATACAACAATTCGACACGGCATGACGGTTGGTGGTATTGCTGGATTCAATGCTGGAACGATTTCACATGCTACAAATAATACGAACATGGCAACTAATAGTACGGGAACACACGAAGTTGATTGGCGTCAAGTAATGACGGTTGGTGGTATAGTTGGTGAAAATGTTGGTGGAACAATTGAACATGGTCGAGTATATCAATCACTAGCAAGTGGATTTGTTCTTGGCGGTATTGCGGGTATAAGTCGTGGCGGGACTATCGAAAATAACTTTGTACATGCAAACGCAAGGGTTGTTGTAGGTCCACCAACCCCACATCCAAATTTAAACTTTACGATTAATACTGGATTGGCGGGTTCTACACACCAGATTCACGAATCATTCCAAAATCAAGCAAGCTTCGGGACAAATGAATTACGTGATTTGTCAAATAATATTATTAATCCAAACCGAAATCTTCGTCGTGAATATACTGGCACCCACATCGGTGTGCGTACAGGTAGTGTAAGTGAAGCTAATAATAATTAATTGAAAGACGAAAGTTGTGATATATTGTATTTATGCAACTTGTCGATGAAATTGCCGATATTACTTTTCGAAATGAAGAAAATGGATATTCGGTTATAAGGCTTAAGACCAGTAACATTACGGCTACTGGTGTTTTTGCCTTTGTATCGGTGGGTGCAGAACTCACACTACATGGTGAATTTGTTAACAATGCAAAATATGGAAAACAATTCAAGGTTACATCGTATGAAATAACTCCACCAAATACACCAAAGAAAATTAAACAATTTATTGGAAGTGGTCTTATCGAAGGCATAGGTCCAGTCACCGCCGAACGCATTGTCAAGACCTTTGGAAAAGACACATTAAAAATTATGGAAAATGCACCCGAGGAATTAATTGCGGTGCGTGGAATATCCGAGAAAAAAGCAAAAGTCATTGGTGAAAAATACGCAACAATAAAACAAATGCAAGCGGCAATAATTTTCTTGCAAAAATTTGAAATCTCGTTAAATATGGCAGTCAAGATATACAAGAGCTATGGCGAGAAAACAATTGAAGCGGTGCAATCAAATCCATATTCATTAATCGAACGGGTGGATGGTATTGGATTTATAACGGCAGACAAAATGGCACGAGACCTTGGCATAGATTACACAAGTTCGTTTCGTGTTCGTGCAGGGCTTGTTTATTGTTTGAAACAAGCATCTGAAAAAGATGGGCATACGTTCTTGCCGCACAAGGCATTATTCCAGGATGTGATTAAACTTCTTAAAATAAAAACCGAACAATTAGAACCCGTTTTCGAAGAGGTATTACGAGACCTTTGTCTTGATAAATTTTTAACTATGGTTAAATCGGATAAAGAACAGGGTTACATGTTGACCAAATATTATGTTGCCGAACGATCAATTGCGACAAGGTTGAATTCACATGCCATAGATTTTGAAGAGGAACAAATTAAAGGTGTAGATAAACTTTTAAATCATTACCAAAAAATTAACAACATCGAATTACATGACAAGCAAAAAGAGGCTGTTCGACTTGCAACAAGTGGTGGTGTTTGTGTGATTACTGGTGGACCTGGGACTGGAAAGACAACAATTGTAAAAGCGATTTTATATATAAACGAGGCACAAGGATTAAACACGCGATTACTTGCACCAACAGGCAGGGCGGCAAAGCGAATGGAAGAAGCAACAGGTATGCCAGCAAGTACCATTCATCGCGCACTTGAATTGGATTACAGCAATAATTCGCGTAATGTCCAGTTTGAAGATTGGGATGGTGCATTGTCAGCAGACGTTGTAATTGTTGATGAATTTTCAATGTGCGATGTGCAATTAACTTCACAATTATTGAAGCGAATTTTACCACGAACTCGGATTATTCTTGTGGGTGATGCCGATCAATTACCGTCCGTTGGTGCGGGTTCGGTCTTGAATGATATTTTACAATCGAGTGTGATAAGTACGGTATGCCTTACCGAAATTTATCGTCAAGAAGGCACAAGCCAAATCGTCCATGCTGCACACGCGATTAACAAGGGTATGATGCCTGACCTTTCTAATAAGAGCAGCGATTTTTTCTTTGTAAATTCACAAAGTGCGTCACAAGTTAAGCAAAACGTTGTGTCTTTGGCAACCACACGAATTCCAAACCATATGAATGTATCGCCATCAAAGATTCAAATTCTTTGTCCAATGAAAGTTGGTGAAGCGGGTATGAATTCATTGAACCTTGCTCTGCAAGAATCGTTAAACCCACCAGTAATGGAAAAGCCGCAATATGAATACGGCGATATAATATACCGAACTGGCGACCGAGTCATGCAAACCATGAACAACTATGATCAAGAATGGACACGTAATGAACACGGAATGATGGACAACGGAACGGGTGTATATAACGGCGATATAGGCGAGATTATCCAAATCAATCGTCAAAATGGTGAAGTCGTGGTGCAGCTTGAAGATGGTCGTGTTACAACGTATACTCGATCTGACCTTTCGAACCTTGTGTTGTCATATGCAATTACTGTACATAAGAGCCAAGGTTGTGAATTTGATGTAGTCATAATCCCAATTGTAAGTGGTGCATATATGATACTTACGCGAAACCTTTTATATACCGCGGTAACACGTGCCAAGAAAATGGTTGTCCTTGTGGGAGATTCAATCAACATAGAAAAAATGGTGAACAACACATTCACCAAAAAAAGATATACAATGTTAAAAGAGTTTCTGCGTGAAATGAAAGATAAAACTAGTGCGTTGTACGAGTAATCATAGAGGAGAGTATGATGTTCATAACTTCACAAATATTTGGTGGACTTGCATTAATCGCTCTTTTTATCACGTTTCAAAGTAAACAAAAGAAATACCTTGTAATTTGGAATGGTGCAACAATGATGTTTGCCGCCATTATGTTTGCATTCCTTGGCAATTGGGTAGTTGTTGCAATGTTAGGAATAGGGATAATACGAAATCTTGTACTACTTGTTCTTGATAAATACGAAAAGACACCAAAATTGGTTAGACATACCGTTATGGTTATTCTCATAATTGCTACCGCGGTTGCTGGTTGGTTTACACAATATTTTTGGTATGATTGGATTCTTATTGTTATTTCCGTTTTGTTCGTCCCAGTAATATTCTTTGGAAGACTTCACCTGTTTCGAATGTGTTGTGTTATCTATGCGTCAACCATGCTTGCACACAATATAATGCATCTTGTTTGGATGGGTATTGCTCTCGAGGTCACATCTCTTATATCAATTGCGATATTTTATGTTAGGCTCACAGTTGGTAGAGCAATAAAAGAAGATGAAAGTTTATGTAATCAAAATAAACTTGAAGAACAGATAGATTAAAATCTACAATAAAGTATTATTCCACCGTAACAGCCTTTGCAAGATTTCTCGGCTTGTCAGGGCAGAGCTTTAACGATTGTGCAAGATAGAGTGCGAATAATTGTGACGGGATAACACCCAATATAAACGACAATGAATTAGGTTCAGACATAACGGATGAAAGGTCGGGAATCCAAACTCGGCTGCCACGTGCCATTACTTCGTTTGACGCATTATCAAGTTTCAATTTCTTGGCTTGGTTATCGGGTTCGGTATTAATGACTATTGTCAAAGTGTCTTTATCAACCAATGATAGTGTCCCATGTTTTAATTCACCTGCTGCAAAACCTTCGCAATGTTTATAAGTTATTTCTTTTATTTTAAGGGCACTCTCGAGCGCTGAGACAAAATCAAGTCCTTTACCAAGAATAAACATTTTTGTTGCTTTTCTTTGTTGCTTTGCAATTGATTGAATGCTATCCGCCGATTCAAGATAGATTTCAATAGATTGTGCAAGTGCCGATAAATCTTCGAACAGGCTTTTTTCTTTTTGCATGGTCCATACAAGAATTGCTCCAACAACAACTTGGGCGATATATGCCTTTGTGCTTGCCACAGCGACTTCGGTGCCTGCGAATATTGGCAAGAAATAATCAACTTGACGTGATATCGAACTGCCTGCTACGTTGCATATTCCAATTGTTTCAAGCCCACTTTCTTTCATAATACGAAGTGCCGACATTGTATCTGCCGTTTCACCACTTTGGCTTATAACCATTCCGACATCGTTTTCTTTGAATAATGGACTTTGGAATGCGACTTCACTTGCAATATATACACGAGTCCGTATTCTGCACTTTGATTCAAGTAACTGGGCAATCATTAACCCAGCATGATATGCGGTCCCACATGCGGCGATATGTACGGTATCACAATCTTGAACTTTCTTTACAACTTGTTTGAATTGCTTGGTTCGAACAATATTTTTGTATTCGGTTATAATTCGGCGTATGATATTTGGAATTTCAAAAATTTCCTTTTCCATAAAGGTCGAATAACCCTCTTTATCAATCTTGTATGTTTCGATATCCAAGGCAAGGGGCTTTTTCTTTATTTCACGTTCATCATTATAAAACACAAGCCAGTCTTTCTTGATGACGGCAAATTCATCATCCTCAAGTGCATACAGTAAATCGGTCTTTGCCTTTGCCGATGGGATGTCGCTTGTCACAAAATAAAAGTCATTGCCAACACCTATGGTAAGTGGTTGCCGTCCATGTCGTGCCGCAACCATTACGTTTGGAAAAGTCGCACAGGTCACAAGAAAAGAATAACTGCCACGAAGATGGGTTTTTGCTCTTTTAACCGCATCAAGCAAATTGCCGTCCAAGTAATATGAAATTAAATGCGGGATGACTTCGGTATCTGTTTGCGATTTCATTTCAATGTCTTTGGTCTGGAGGAAAGTAATGACCTCTTTATAATTTTCGATAATGCCATTATGAACGACCGAGATTTTACCACAATATGAAATATGTGGATGAGTATTTATCTCGCTGACCCCACCATGTGTTGCCCAACGTGTATGACCTATCGCAGTCATCACATCCGAATCATATTGACCCAATACCTTCTTCCGAAGTTTTGCAACATTTCCGACCGATTTAATCACTCGAAGTTCTCGACCATTTTGAAAAGAAACACCTGCACTATCATAACCTCGATATTCAAGTGATTCAAGACCATCCACAGTATTAGGGACTGCGTTCGGTCCCAAAAATCCAATTACTCCACACATAAGTGTTTATATGCTAAGTTAGAATTAGTAGTTAAAAATGACAAGTTAGGGTAGAATAAAATTACAAGATCAAAGGAGAAAAACCATGAAAATAATATGTGAGTTATCTGTGCGCCATGCTCATCTTGCACAAGAGCATGTGGATATTTTATTCAGCAAAGGACATAAATTAACACCAGTAAAGGACTTGTCTCAACCAGGACAATATTTGTGTGCCGAGCGTGTTGAAATTGTGACACCAAAAATGACAATGAAAAATGTTGGTATTATCGGACCCGTACGTGCAAAGAGCCAGGTTGAAATTTCAAGAACAGATACCTTTGCACTTGGATTAAAAGGCGTTCCAGTTCGTCAGAGTGGTGAGCTGGATGGTAGTGTTGGTGTTATTCTGAGAACCGATCTTGGCGAGGTTGCTCTTAATGAAGGTGTGATTGTTGCACAACGTCATATTCACATGGATCCAAAATCGGCATCAGAATTTGGGTTAGCCGATAATCAAATGGTGTCTGTGAAGTTTTTGGGTGATCGTGGTGGAGTTTTATATAATACAGTAGTAAGGGTAAGTGAAAGCTTTGCTCCCGCGGTACATATAGATTCGGACGAGGCAAATGCGCTTGGTCATATATGCGGTCATGATGTGGAGATAATCAAATGAGTAAAAAGCTTATCGGTGAAGTAACAAGCGTTGCAAAGACGGGATATTTTGTAAACATAGATATTAACAGTCAATCGTTATTCTGTATTATAAATAACTCTTATGTGGAAGACAATCCACCTGTTGTTGGCGACTTTGTTGTATTAGAACAAAAGGATGACCAGTATCTTGTTAAGTCAGTAGAGCCAAGGAAAAATTACATAGCACGTTACGATTTTCACAAAAACCGATCACAAGGATTTGCCGCCAACCTTGGAACAATTCTTATTGTAACAAGTGCAAACAAAGAATTTTCAACCAATCGTATAAGACGGTTTTTGGCACTCAGCGGTGATCAACCAGTCCGACATGTAATAGTACTAACCAAAATTGACCTTGCCACCAATCTTGATTTTTATAAAAATATTATTAAAAAAGAATTTCCTGGCGTAGAGTTTGTTGCACTTAATTCACTTAAAAAAACAGATGTTGCGAAATTATTTAAATACGTTGCCGAGGGTGAATCGGTAATGTTGTTGGGTTCAAGTGGGGTGGGTAAGACCACTATTATTAATACATTACTTAATATGAATCTTCGCACAAATGAAACAAAGGGTGTACGTCACAAAGATTCTGGTCGACACACTACAAGTTCGCGTAACATGTATTATACGGCATGTGGGCGAAAAGTTATTGATGTGCCTGGAATTAAAATTGTTGGTGTTGAAAAAGAAGACATAGAGAACAGCCCAATTTTCCAAAAAATAGTTAGCATGGCACGAACATGTAAATACACAAACTGTAAACACATAACCGAGGATAAATGTGCAATCAAAGCGGCGATTGAATCAGGCGAGTTGGAAGATTGGGAATTGGAAGGATATAGACAAATGTTGAGTGAGTAAGGTATATATCGAAAAGTAAAGTCATAAAGAACTTGCCGATAGAATGTATGAAAAATCTAGAAGTACTCTAGGTTTATCCTTCCTCGCAATGACGGGGTGGACTGGGTACAGTTCGCAATGACGATAACAAGGGGAGTTTCGTGCTTCTTTCTTAATCGGCTTTACAAAACAGAAATAGTTTGACAAAAAGATGCAAATACTTTATTGTAGGATTAAGCAAATGAAACACTTGGGGGTAATAGTTGTTTTTGTGTTAGTGGCGATGGCTTTTGTATTGCCAGCTTTTTCAAGCCCGTATAATCCAACAACAATTTCCGCAAGCGAACAAGATATAACGAATGAGAATGTGGTATCTAGCCGATTTGAACCATCTAGTCTTGGTGGGATTGAAACCACGGTAATGTTTACTGGAATCCATAATTATTTTAGAAGACATGGGCAATTTGCTGGAATATATATTCACAGACCTGCACAAATATTTAACTCGGAAGACGTTTTTATTGGTCATATAAACATAGACAGAAATGACATGAATTTCCATCATTTTGAATATTCTACTTTGCGTTTTGTAAATGGAGATTGGGTTCCAACAAACTGGTTTTCTTATAATAGGCATGGTGATGGTGTAGAATTTTTATTCAGGAAAAATTTACCGGCTGGAAGATATGCAATTCGTGCTTATGCATATGAAAGATATACCAATGACTATGGACAACAAGCATACAGACAAGCAATGGATATAGATGATCCAGTAGGTGATGGTTATTTTATAGAGCAACCAATTACCGCATTGTATGAAATATTATTTGCCGAAGACTTGCACTATATAATAGGAAGAGACAGCTCGGGAAATAATATCTATAATGCAAGACAAAATGGTCTTAATAGAACAATTCATGTAGATGTTGCGGCAAATCAAGGGGCTATGAATAAACATCTTGCACCATCTAGAATTGTTGATGGTTTTTCAATGGGTAATATTTATCGAAATGCTGTTGTTACTCCAAATAATATGGAGGTTGTGGTTAGACGGGGCGGAGTTTCAACCGATTTAATTACTGTTACAAGATCACAAAATGGATTTAATATACACTTGCCGTCATCACTTCCGACTGGACATTTTGTTGTTGAATTTTCGCATGAAGCAAGTGAACATGTTTTTGGAACTTTTGTGATTGATAATTCAGTTGTCTTTTCGGCGGGCTCGGATTTGTCTGGTGCTGCTACTGCTATGTTTGTGATTGGAACCATTTTGGCGGTGTTGGCAATTGCATTGTTTGTTACTCCGAAGTTAATGATTGCAGCACAAGACAGAAAATACGCTGCACTTCAAAACCAAAGATATATGACCGAAGGTGATGGTGCGGTTGACGACCAAGCATACAAGGCTCAGACTGCAAACGATTCGTTAAAACGTTCACGAGAACGTGCTGGTGCTGGCGCATCGAAATCGAAATCTTTCCTCGAGACTATGAAAGAAAACCGTGCCAAGCGTGAGATTGCACGAGAACATGGTTTAACTATGGAAGAATTCCGTGACATTGAAAAAGCACAAAAGAAAAATGAAGAAGCAAAGGTCACAGGTCTTCAAGGTTTCCGTCAAGCAATGGAAGAACATACAGGAAGACCAGTTGTAATAGAAGAGGACAAGCCAAAAGGAACGCTTGTGCAAGATACAAGTGAAGTTGAACTTCTTGATTCTATTGCACACAAATCTATGATTACCGACGAGAATCTTTCACAAAATGCGGTTCAACCAAATATAGCAGCACAGGGCAGTATTCTTTCAAATATTCGAACAATGTCGGGTGATGCGCATTATACAAAGCGTGAAGAAATATCTACAAGTGTGCCAGAACAAAATCCAACAATTCAACCGTTGCAAGATACGCCTCTTCAACAGGCTGAATCAACAACGGTACAACAACCAAATATACAGAATGCACCAACACAACAGACACCGATACAAGCACAACCAAACCAAAATGAACAAGTGCAACAGGTTTCAAATCCACAGCCTGTGCAAAATATCGAGCCACCAAAACCAACCGAAGACGATAAACCAACACCACCAGCTGGAGGTGGGGGCATTTTATCAAGGCTTGGTAAACTTGGGGAATAGTATCTTTAATATAGTAATTTTTAAAATTGGGTATTGACAAAATCTTCAATATATTCTATAGTAGGTATTATGATAACAAGTAACGTAAACTTTAATTTGTACAAATCGTTCGTAGCGGTCTATGACAACAAGAACATTTCAAAGGCGGCTGCATCCCTTCAAATCACGCAACCAACCGTGACCTATAATATAAAGGAATTGGAACGCCAACTTGGCGTGAAATTATTCCACACACATCCACGTGGGGTAGAATCAACAAAGGATGCACATGAATTGTACAAGTTCGTGTCATCTGGGATTATGTCTATCGTAAATGGTGAATGTGCAATCAAGGAATTCACAGAAGAAACAACTGCGGTGCTTCGATTGTCGGTGGCAAGCGGTCCTGCACAATCATTTGTCGCAAACGCAATCGCAAACTTTTCAAAAAAGTTTCCAAAGGTTACATTCAAAGTTACAGATGCACGTGTTGAAGACGCAATGATGAAGCTTGGACAATATAACCTTGACCTTGTAATTGGATTTTGTCCAACCGAGAATACAAGTCTTGGTGCAATCAATCTAAAAGAATTCAAAAAAATTGCAATCGCGGGTAACGGGTTTGCAAAAGAATTTAAATTGGACGGTACAATCAATAAAAACCAAATCCAATCATTGCCACTTGTAACATTCTCATCGCTTTGCAAATGTCTTAATATAGAGACAAAGGCAAGTTACACAGTTGTGAACTATGGTATGATGAAATCACTTGTTCGCGAAAATGTTGGTCTTGGAATAATCCTTAGCACCGATCTCGAGGCCGAAGATGGCATTGTTGTATTCGAAACCGAATTTGAAAATCCAACACTAAAGGCAACGTACAACAAAGAATCACTTACAAAGCCTGCACGTGCATTTATCGAAGAACTCTGCAAAGTATTCGCAGTCGAGAGCGGGTTGAACTAATAAAAAAACAACCCTTGCAAGCGCGGGGGTTGATTTATTTAAAAAGGATAAAATGATGGTAGAACAAGCACATAGATTTTCAAAACAATCATATGAGCAAGCGGGATGTGAACAATTCAAGTTGCGCGGCGAAATTCACGAACACGCAAACAAAATAAATATCATGTTCGATTATTGGTATAACAATGATAAAAGACAAGACACGATGGGAGAGTACAGGAATTTGAATCATGATGACCAACAAACCAAGTTAAAAAGATTTTTTGATACTGCTGGGCAATACTCTATGGAAGAAATAGAAAGAATGCACCCTCGGTAATGCGAGGGTGTTTTTTTTGGGGGGCGACCCCACCCCATGTACGTCATTCTGAACAACTGAATGTAACGAGGGCGTGAAGAATCTAGGCGAAGCCGCATTATATTAAGCCTAATAAGTCGAGATTGTGTCTGGCAAAACTTATTGCGGCTTTGCTAGATTCTGGTTGACTTTGTCAACGCGCATTATGGAAAGAGATGTACTGTTCGCTTCGCGAACGGGCGACCGTCGCTTTGCTCCTCAGAATGACGTATTCTCGTATATCTCTTTATGATGAAACTTTATAAAGAAAATTTATAAAAAGGGGTTGACAATGATGTGGGTATAAGATAAACTACCCAAGAGTGTCTGCTCTTTTTTCTTTTAAGGATTTAAAAAGAAACACACGGGGCAGTTGAAGACACAAATGGGAGAAGGTATGAAATCAAACATTCGCGTAAAATTATCAGGTTACGACCACGGATTGGTCGAGGCTGCGCTTCAACGTATTGTTGACGTTGCGGTAAAGTTTTCTGCGAGCGTAAGTGGTCCTGTGCCTCTTCCAACCGAGCGTGAAATTATCACGGTTATCAGAAGTCCTCACAAATACAAGGACAGCCGTGAACAATTTGAAAAGCGTACTCACAAGCGTTTGGTTGATATTTACAACCCAAACCAAAAACTTGTCGAGGCGTTGACCAAATTGGAAATGCCAGCTGGTGTTGAAATCAAAATCAAATTATAATACGTCATTCTGAGTGAGCCTAGCGAGCGAAGAATCTAGGCGAAGCCGCAATAAACTTATCCAAAACAATAGAGCATAAAAATCAAGGAGCGAAGGACTATGAAAGGAATCTTAGGTATTAAAAGAGGAATGACCCAAATCTTTGGCGACAAGGGTGTTGTTATTCCTGTGACTGTGGTCGAGGCAGGTCCTTGTTTTGTTGTTCAGGTTAAAACAATGGAAATCGACGGTTACGAGGCAATCGTTGTTGGTTTCATGGACAAGAGAAAAAACCTTGTTAACAAACCAGACGCAGGTCAATTTAAAAAGGCAAACGTAACGCCAAAGCGTTATCTTAAAGAATTCCGTGTGCAACCAGGTCACGAGTACAAGGTTGGCGACGAATTCAAATGTGATGTCTTTGCGGTGGGTGACATTGTTGACGTTTCTGCAAAAACAAAAGGACATGGATTTACTGGTGTCATCAAAAGATGGAACCAAGCACGTGTTGGTCCGATGTCTCACGGTACTGGACCTGTTCACCGTCATGTTGGATCTATGGGTGCGAACTCTTGCCCAAGTCGAGTATTTAAAAACAAGAAAATGGCTGGTCAATATGGTAACGAAAATGTAACAATCCAAAACCTTGAAATCGTAAAGGTTGACACCGACAAAAATGTTATTTTGGTTAAAGGTGGAATACCTGGAGCAGATGGCGCGATGGTAGTTGTAAAAGAAGCGGTAAAAAAACTTGCAAAAGAGAATCAGAAAAAGGTGTAGTGAGCATAGCGAACGAAATCCCGAGCGAAGTGAAACGAAATCGAGGGACCTAGCGACAACGAGCAAAGCGAAGTTGGAAGCGTTATATATAAAGAAGCGTGTACAAAGATAGGAGAGACTATGGAAATTAAAGTAATTGATCAAAAAGGAAAGGCTGCGGGTACGGTAACCGTATCACCAAGCGTTTTTGGTGCCGAGGTTAATATTGGGCTTATTCACGAGGTTGCTATTGCCCAGCAAAACAACCAAAGACAAGGTTCGAAGTCAACTTTAACAAGAAGTGAAGTTCGCGGACATTCGGCAAAGCCTTACCGTCAAAAAGGTACAGGTCGTGCACGTCAAGGTTCGACAAAGGGTCCTCACCAAATCGGTGGTGGAGTCGCATTTGCACCAAAGCCAAGAGACTTTACAACAAAGATTAACAAGAAAAAGAAGTCTGCTGCATTTGTAAGTGCACTAAGCGGAAAGCTTGCGGACGAGGAGTTAATCGTTCTTAAAGATGTAAAACTTGCCGAAGTGAAAACAAAAACCGTTGTTTCTATATTAGAAAACTTGAAGCTTGACCAAAAACGTGTGTTATTTGTAACAAACGGGAAAGACGATGACTTCCTTCGTGGTGCAAACAACATCGAAAAGGTAGAAGTGACAACGGCTGATCAATTATGTGTACTTGACGTTGTGAATAACAAGTTCGTTGTAGTAACTGCTGAGGCAATCAAAGTAATAGACGGGAGGTACGCATCATGAACGTTTACGACATTATAATCAAACCAGTCTTGAGTGAAAAAAGCTTTGCTGGGATTAATTCAAAGAACTATACATTCAAAGTTCACAAGGACGCAACAAAGCCACAAGTTAAAAAAGCGGTTGAAGAAATCTTCAAGGTAAAAGTTGAAAAAGTAAATATCGCAAATTACAAAGGCAAGCCAAAGCGTCAAGGTCGTCACGAAGGAAAACAAAGTGACTGGAAAAAAGCCTATGTATGGCTTACAAAAGAATCCAAGGCAATCGAATTCTTTGAGGGGCTTCAATAAGGGATAACCTCATCACGTCATTCAGAACGAGGCAAAGCCGAGTGAAGAATCTAGCAAGTGCGAGCATGGCGAGCACGAAGCGGTATTAGGAGAAATTATGGGAATAAAACGGTTTAATCCAACATCACCAGGTACAAGACATAAAACTATGTCTACTTTTGAAGAGATTACCGACAAGAAAAAGGCACCCGAAAAAAGCCTTCTTGCACCAAAACATAAAACAGGTGGAAGAAACTTCCAAGGGAAAATCACTACACGTCACATCGGTGGTGGTCACAAACAAAAATACAGAATCATCGATTTTAAAAGAAACAAGACAAATGTTCCAGCAAACGTAGCGGCAATCGAATACGACCCAAACCGTACAGCAAATATTGCATTGCTTCATTACGTTGATGGTGCAAAGGCATATATACTAGCACCTCTTGGATTATCAAAGGGTGACAGAGTCATATCTGGTCCTGCGGTTGAAGTCAAGGTTGGAAATGCTATGCCACTTGCATCTATGCCAATTGGTTCTACTGTTCATAATATCGAGATGCAACCAGGTAAAGGTGGGCAAATTGCGCGAAGTGCTGGGAACTATGCATTATTGCAAGGTCGAAGCGAGGGTTATGCAATCCTTAAGATGCCTTCTGGTGAAATGCGTCGTGTTCCAGAAAAATGTTACGCAACAATCGGTCGTGTCGGAAACGTTGACCACGAATTGATTTCTATCGGTAAGGCTGGGCGTAAACGTCACATGGGTGTGAAACCAACTGTCCGAGGGGTTGTGATGAACCCATGCGATCACCCACACGGTGGTGGTGAAGGTAAATCTCCAGTAGGTATGCCAGCACCAGTAAGCCCATGGGGCAAGCCAGCACTCGGAAAGAAAACACGTTCCCAGAAAAAGCCAAGTAATAAATTCATTATTAAGAGGAGAACGAAATAATGAGTAGAAGTACAAAAAAGGGTCCATACGTCCATGCCAAATTGGAACAACGTATCGAGGCTATGAACGAAAAGAACGAAAAAAAGCCACTTAAAACATGGTCACGTTCATCAACAATTTTACCATCATTCGTTGGTCACACAATCAACGTACATAACGGTAAAAAGCACATCCCAGTTTACGTAAAAAGTGAAATGGTTGGGCACAAGCTTGGTGAATTCTCGCCAACAAGAACCTTCCCAGGTCACGGTGGTGTAAAGGCAATCAAAGCAAAAGGCAAGAAGGGGTGACCCCTTCACCCAATGCGTAATATCTTGGGTATTGCAATAATGGGAATCGCTCGGTGAGATGAGTGATAACAAAACAAGGAGATACTATGGCAACAAATCAAAGAGAAAAAGCATTGCGTAACGAGCAAACAAGGGACAAGCGCCCGTATGCCGTCGCACGCTATATTCGTATATCACCATCAAAAGTACAAATCGTACTTGATTTGGTGCGTGGTAAAAAATACGAGGATGCGGTTGCAATCTTAAGCACAACCAATAAATCCGCATGTGATCCTATTTTGAAACTTGTGAACTCGGCTGCTGCTAATGCCGAGAATAACTTGAACATGCCAAAGGACAACCTTTACATAGCCGAGTGTTATGCAATGCCAGGTCCAATTCTTAAAAGAATGATGCCACGTGCAAAAGGACGTGGGGATAGAATTCTTAAGAGAACCTCTCACATAAAAATAATCCTTGATGAAAAAGAAGTCCAGATGCCTGTTAAGAAAACAACAAAAGCAACTCCGAAGACCGAAACTAAAAAAGCGGAGGGCGGAGAAGTGAAAGAAGTAAAGAAGCCAGCGGCAAAAACTGCGACAGCAAAAAAGCCAGCGGTAAAGATAGATAGCACGGCGGAAAAGCCACTTGCAAAGGAACCAGCAAAAAAACCTGTGGGGACAAAAAAAGTTGAAACAAAAAAGGAAGGGAAGTAATGGGACAAAAAGTTAATCCACACGGCTTCAGAGTTGGTGTCAACAAAGATTGGTCTTCAACATGGGTAGCACCAAAAGGCGAGATGGCAAGTCTTATAAAAGAAGACAGCGACATCCGTAAACACATTATGAACAATTACTCTAACAAGGCTGGACTTAATAACTGTTCAATATCAAAGGTAACAATCGAGCGTACACATGCACGCGTTGCCGTGAACATCTACACAGGTCGCCCAGGAGTATTGATTGGTCAAAAAGGTGCAGGAATTGACAAACTAAAGGGCGAAATCCAAAAAATTGTCGGAACAAAGCAACTTGACATCAATATCCGCGAAGTTAAAAACATCGACGCAGACGCAACATTGGTGGCACAATCAATCGCAACCCAGTTGGAAAAACGTGTTGCTTGGAGACGTGCTATGAAAATGGCAATGCAAAAAGCAATGAAGAGCGGTGTAAAGGGTATTAAAGTTATGGTTGGTGGTCGTCTTGACGGTGCGGACATCGCACGAAGCGAACATTACCAAACAGGAATCCTTCCATTACATACACTTCGAAGTGATATCGAGTACGGATTTGCAGAGGCAAAAACAACATTCGGTATAATCGGTGTAAAATGTTGGATTTGCCACGGAGAAATCAAAGGCAAAACAAAGAGAACGGGTGAAGTCGTCCGTGCATCAAGAACAGAACGTACAGACAGAAAACCAGCATTCGGGGACAAAAAACCATTTGGGAACCGTCCACAAAGACCGTTTGACCCAAATCGTCCACGTCCACCATTCGATCCAAACAGACCAAGACCACAAGGTCCGCGTCCACAAGGCGACAGAGCGCCAAGACCAGCACCACAGGGTTAATAAATTATGAGTGAAAGGTTTGAAAAAGTATTAAGGGCATATATGGAAATGCCAATCGACCGTCTTGAGAGAGCCATAAAAGGTTGCGAAGAAATTCTAGAAAGAACGGATTTGACTGAGTACGACAGAAACCTTGTGAAAGAAGACTATGAAGCCGCAAAAAAAGCACTAGAGCAGAAAAAGTACTAGGAATAAGGAGAAACAGGAAATGTTAATGCCAAAACGCGTAAAGCGCAGAAAATTACATAGAGGGCGTATGACGGGAAAGGCTACCCGAGGTAATGAACTTGCCTATGGTGACTATGGTCTTGTGGCTATGGAACCATGTTGGATTACTAACCGTCAAATCGAAGCCGCACGTATTGCGATGACACGTTATACAAAGCGTGGTGGTAAAGTTTGGATTAACATCTTCCCACATAAATCTGTTACAAAAAAGCCTGCTGAGACACGAATGGGTAGCGGTAAGGGTTCACCAGAAAAATGGGTAGCGGTTGTAAAACCAGGCAGAGTGTTATACGAAATCGCGGGTGTTTCGGAAGAAATGGCGCGTGAGGCACTTCGTCTTGGTATGCACAAGCTTCCATGTAAATGTAAGTTTATCAAGCGTGATGTAATCGTTCCAAAGCGTTATGTAAAAGGTAAAGTTGTATTCCTTGATGTGGAAAAAACAGCCGAGCCAGAACAACCAAAGGTTGAAGGAGGTGCAGAATGAACAGAGCAGAACACTATCACCAAATGACCACAGCCGAATTGAAACAAGAATACACAAACAAAAAGCAAGAATTATTTAATCTTCGCTTTCAACATTCGGTCGGTCAATTAAAAAATCCTCTTATGTTGAACACAGTCAAAAAAGACACAGCCCGAATTCTTACAATCATCAAAGAACGTGAATACGGAATTGAAAAGAATAAAGGCAAAGTCAAAGAGGTAAAAAAAGCAACAAAGCCAGCTAAGAAAGAGGAGGGTGCAAAATGAGCGAAGTAAAAAAACCAGCAGTAAAAAAAGCACCTGCAAAACCAGCTGCTAAGAAAGAAGTTGCACCAAAAGTAGAAAAGGTTGAAAAACCAGCACCAGTAAAAGTTGCTAAGCCAAAGCCAGAACCAAAGGTTGTAGAGCAAGGTGACCGTAACATGAGAAAGACACGTACAGGTAAAGTTGTGTCAAACAAAATGGACAAGACAATCGTTGTGTTGATTACCGAGAAAAAACCACACCCTCTTTACAAAAAGACGGTAACAAGGTCTAAAAAATTCAAGGCACATGACGAGAGCAACGAATGTGGAATTGGTGACACCGTAGAAATTATGGAAACACGTCCACTTTCAAAAGACAAGCACTTCAGACTTGTAAAAATTATCGAAAAAGCGAAGTAATAGACCGAAATCGAAGGAACTAGCAAGCATGAGCCGAGGTGAAATGCGAAGCGGTACTAAAAGGAGCAAGTTATGGTTCAACAAGAATCAAGAATGAATGTAGCCGACAACACAGGCGCAAAACAAATCGGGGTAATCCGTGTTTTGGGTGGATCGGTAAGACATAGTGGTGGAATTGGCGACGTTGTTGTGGCGTCTGTCAAAGTGGCGACTCCTGGCGGTATGGTAAAAAAGGGTGATGTTATCAAAGCGGTAATCGTGCGTACAGTAAAACAAGTTAAAAGAAAAGACGGTACACACATCCGATTTGATGATAACGCTGCTGTTATTATTAACAAAGAGGGTAACCCAATAGGGACAAGAATTTTCGGACCAGTTGCACGTGAACTTCGTGAAAAAGGTTACATGAAAATTGTATCTTTGGCACCCGAGGTATTGTAATCGTTAAACGATAAACCACGAAACAAAAAGTGACGCGTAGCGTCATCCCGAGCGAAGTAAAACGAAGTCGAGGGAGCCAGCAAGCACAAACGAAGTGAAGTGCGAAGCGGTAAATGGAGAAAATCATGGAAAAAGCGAACAAAGTAAGAATTAAACGCGGCGACACAGTTGTTGTTATTTCTGGTAAAGACAAGGGCAAGAAAGGAAAAATTCTTGCGGTAGATGTTGACAACGGCACAGTTGTTGTCGACGGTGTCAACATGGTAACAAAACATAAAAAAGCACGTTCTGCACAACAAAAAAGTGCACGTGAAAAGCGTCCTGGTAACATCCATATTTCTAATGTCCAAATCCTTTGTAAATGTGGAAAAGCAACACGAGTTGGTTACAAATTTGTAGGCGACAAAAAAGTCCGTGTTTGTGCAAAGTGTGAAGAAGTCCTTGATAAGAAGTTTGTGAAGGTAAAAGAAAAAGCAAAAGAAGAAGTAGTCGAAGAAAAGAAAGAAGAAAAAACAGACAAGAAACCACTTCAAAGAAGAGAAGTAAAAGCAACGGCAGATACAAAAATCAAAAAGCCAGAGAGTGTATCAAAAACAATGAATCTTCCAAGAAAAACAGGTGGAAGTTGATAGATAACTGACGCGAAGCGTCACCCTGAGCGAGGCAAAGCCGAGTCGAATGGGTCTAGGTAAGCACGAGCGGAGCGAAGAGCGAAGCGGTAAATAAACGAGGAGAACTCATGGAAAAAGAAGTAAAAAAAGTTGCACCAAAAGCATCTGCGGCAAAGCCAGCAGCTGCAAAACCTGCAGCAACGCCAAAGGCAAAAAAGCCAGCCAAAGAGCGCGTGTATTTTAACCGTCTTCACGAAAAATACCACAAAGAAATTGTACCGTCACTTGTTGAAAAGTATGGCAATATCATGGCTGTGCCAAGAATTGAAAAAATTATTCTTAACATGGGACTTGGTGACGTAAAGGATGACACTAAAAAGTTCACAGCAGCGGTTGATGAACTTGGTCAAATTACTGGTCAAAAAGCGGTAATTACAAAGGCGAAAAAATCAATTTCTAACTTCAAATTGCGTGAAGGTCAAAGAATTGGTGCAAAGGTCACACTTCGTGGTCGCAAGATGTACTTATTTATGGACAAATTGATCTCGGTTGCATTCCCAAGGGTTCGTGACTTCTCTGGTCTTAACCCAAAGAGTTTCGACCAATTCGGAAATTATGCACTTGGAATTAAAGAGCAACTTGTGTTCCCAGAAATTGATTACGATAAAGTTGAAAAAATCCGTGGTTTCGATATAGCTGTCGTTACCACCGCAGAAAATAAAGAAGATAGCTTGGAACTCCTTACATTAATGGGATTTCCATTCAGAAAGAAATAAGGAGATAAAGGTATGGCAAAAGCCGGAAAAAAACAAACACACGCAAGAGGTGCAAAGCTTAATGGTAAACCATGCAAAGTTCGTGAAATTACACGTTGCAATGTATGCGGAAGACCAAAGGCTGTCTTGAAAAAATATGGTATTTGCCGTGTGTGTTTCCGAGAAATGGCACTTAAAGGAGAACTTCCTGGAGTGCGTAAATCTTCATGGTAAGAAAATGACAACATTTACGTCATTCTGAATAAGCGAAAGCGAGTGAAGAATCTAGCAAGCACGAGTGAAACGAGTGTGAAGCGGTAGATAAGGAGATGATTATGAAAAAAGCAAAAAACACAGTAGTGACCGACCCAATCGCGGATATGCTTACACGTATACGTAACGCAATTGGTGCGCGTTTTGAGAGTGTAGAAGTTCCTACTTCTAAAATCAAGCGCGAAGTTGCAACAATTTTGTTGGACGAAGGTTACATAAGCGGTGTTGAAGATATCAAGGATGACCACAATCGTGATTGGATGCGTTTGACATTCAAAATTCACAATGGACGTCAACGCGTTATTCAAGGTCTTCGCCGTATTTCAAAGCCTGGACTTCGTGTTTACTCAAAAAGCGACGAGCTTCCAAGGGTATTGAATGGACTTGGTATTGCTATCATAAGCACATCAAAAGGTATTATGACAGACAAGAGTGCACGTGAACAAAATCTTGGTGGAGAGGTACTTGCATACATCTGGTAATCAGAGGCGACGCCTGGACCCAGTATCGGGTTACAGCAATATAGTAAG
The DNA here is from genome assembly GCA_009784375.1 of Bacillota bacterium. Classification (GTDB taxonomy): domain Bacteria; phylum Bacillota; class Clostridia; order Christensenellales; family UBA1242; genus WRAD01. The sequence goes on from WRBV01000001.1 coordinate 247,973, forward strand.
TAAAGTTGAATATAAGGGAGATATCATGAGCAGAGTTGGAAAAACATTAATCACAGTACCGGCAGGTGTATCGGTAGAATTTGAAAATGGTAATGTAAAAGTGAGCGGACCAAATGCAACACTTGAACAGACCATCAAATCGCCTATAACTGTCAAGGTTGAAGACGGGACTGTTAAAGTAGAACGTGGAAATGACTCTAACCAAGCAAGGGCGCTTCACGGACTTTACAATCGTCTTATCCAAAATATGATCAAGGGTGTAAAAGAAGGTTGGACAAGAACTCTTATCCTTAATGGTGTTGGTTACAAAGCGGCTATGAAAGGTGAAGGCTTGTTACTTAACCTAGGGATGAGCCATCCAAGCGAAATCAAAGCGGAAAATGGTATCAAGTTCAAAGTATTAACTCCACAAGAAATTGCTGCGTTAAACCTTGGAAAAGATGGTATTGGTCAAGTAATTCAAGTAAGCGGTGCATCAAGAGAACAAGTAGGGTCAGTTGCATCAAAAATCCGTGACCTTCGTCCAGTAGAGCCATACCACATGTACGGTATTCGTTACAGCGATGAACGTGTGATAAGAAAAGAATCAAAATCAGGTGCAAAAGGTAAGAAGAAATGACGCGTAGCGTCATCCTGAGCGGAGTCCGTAGGACGCAGAAGGATCTAGCAAGCACAAGCCAGAGGCGAAGTGCGTAGCGGTAAATAAAGAAGCGAAACAAGGAGAGTACATCATGATAACAAAGCCAGATAAAAATCAAGAGCGTAAATGGCGCGCAAAGAGAACAAGTGACATTCATGGGACAAAAGACCGTCCACGTCTTTCTGTATACAGAAGTCTTAATCATGTCTATGCCCAAATTATCGATGATGACAAAGGTGTTACCCTTGTTGCATGTAATACAAAACAAAAAGAAATGGCTGGGCTTATAAAAGGCAAGACAAAAAAAGAACAGGCATTTATAATTGGTCAAGAACTTGGCAAGATGGCAAAAGCAAAGAAAATCACAACAGTTGTATTTGACAGAAATGGTTACGTATATCACGGTCGTATAGCACAAGTTGCAGATGGCGCAAGAGATGCGGGATTAAAGTTTTAAATAAAAAGGGCGGAGCCCTGAGTAAGCGAAGCGAGTCGGAGATCTCGCAACAACGAGCGGTAGCGAAGTTGGAAGCGGGGTATAAGGAGATATCATGGAAGAAAACAAAGAGAAAGTCGAAGACATAACCGAAGAGGTTGTTGCAAGCGGTGCAGAATCGGCATTAGAACATGGTGCGAACCTTGTTTCTGCGGATGCTGTGTTAAAAAGTGATGCTAAATCACACAAATCTGCTGGTAATGATGCGGCACGTGCGGCGGCTTATAAAAAAGCGGCTCCTCGTGAAAAGCGTGCAGAAGTAGGTGCAGGTGAAATTGCATCAAAGCTTATTGGCGTTAACCGTATTACAAAGGTAACCAAAGGTGGTCGTGCGCTTCGATTTAACGCACTTGTAGTGGTCGGAGACAGAGCAGGTCGTGTAGCAGTAGGTAACGGAAAAGCAAAAGAAGTAACCGAAGCAATTCGAAAAGCCGAGGCAGATGCAAAAAAGAACCTTAAAACAGTTCCTATTCGTGGAACCACAATTCCTCATGAAGTTATCGGAAAATTTGGTACAAGTAAAGTTAAAATGATTCCATCGAAAGAAGGTTCTGGATTAGTTGCTGGGATTTCGGTTCGTGCTGTGCTTGACCTTGCGGGATACAAAGATGTTACCGCAAAGTGTTATGGTTCGACCAACTCAACAAACGTGGTCAAGGCTTCGATGGATGCGATATTACAACTTCGCACAGCTGAAGAAATTGCACACCTTCGCGGAAAAACAAAATTGTAAAATAGTGATAAGTCTGATAAAATTCATGTAAAATATTTGGGAGGATATCATGGAAGAAAAAAAAGAAGTAAAGAAACCAGCAGCAAAAGCTACACCAGCAAAGGCAGCTGCACCAAAAACAGAAAAACCTGCGGCAAAACCAGCGGTGGCTAAGTCACCAGCCAAGCCTGTTGCAGCTAAAGTACCTGCTGTAAAAAAGGAAGTTGCACCAAAAGCAGCCCCTGCACCTAAGGCTCCTGCTAAAAAAGTGGAAGCACCAAAAGCAGAAAAGCCAGCAGCTAAAAAGGTAGAAAAAACCGAAAAGCCAAAAGGCAAAGCACCATACGAAAGCAATGGTGAAGTAACCGTTATTCTTGTTGGGGGACTTCAAGGTTGTACAAAGCGTCAACTTCGCACAGTACAAGCACTTGGTCTTAAAAAGATTGGGGACAGCAAACTTCACAAGGACAACCCAGCAATCCGCGGGATGATTCATGTTGTTGCACACCTTGTAAAAATTGAAAAATAATACTAAGAACTAGAATTAAAAACCGAGTCTCGGATAATGAGGCGAAAAATGACATAAGGCATAGTCAAAATTTATCCTAATGTCAAACGCTGAAAGCGTATAGCGAAGCGTAAAGGGAGATACATATGTTAATCAACGAACTTAAACCAGCCGAAGGTGCGAAAAAACGCGGAAAACAACTTGGGCGTGGTATTGGATCAGGAAAAGGTAAAACTGCAGGTAAAGGTCACAAAGGTCAATGGGCGCGTTCAGGCGGCGGTGTTCGTCCTGGTTTCGAGGGTGGACAAATGCCTCTTTTAAGACGTTTGCCAAAGCGTGGATTTACCAATAATTTTGCTAAGGAATATTCTATTGTTAATGTCGGCGACCTTAATCAATTCAAAGCAAAAACCGAAATCACAGCTGAATTTCTTAAAGACTTTGGTCTTATCGGAAAAATCGAACCATACGGTTTGAAAGTTCTTGGTGACGGTGAATTGACAGTAGCACTTACTGTGCGTGCTGCGAAGTTTACTGGTTCTGCAAAAGAGAAAATCGAAAAAGCAGGAGGAAAAGCAGAGGTAATCGTCAGCAAAACTGCTGAGTAATCTGTATCCGCGGGAGCATTTAAATGTTTAAAACAATCGTCGAAGCATGCAGAATGAAAGATGTGAGGAGAAAGATTTTAATCACTCTCGCTCTTTTGCTTGTATATCGAATTGGTGCGTTTATTCCAATTCCAGGAATTAACCCAGCAATGTTCAGCACAGAAATCGAGGCATCGGGGGCTGCGGCATTCCTTGGTCTATTGAACTCGCTTGCTGGGGGTGCGCTTGCTAATGGTGCAATATTGGCACTTGGTGTCGGACCATATATTACAAGTTCGATTGTCATGCAGCTTTTAACTATTGCTGTTCCATCACTTGAAAGATTATCAAAACAAGGGGATGAAGGTCGTCGTAAGATTGCGGTATATACACGTTATGTTGCACTTGTGATGGCACTTGCTCAGGCAATTGCAATTGTTGTTTCACTTGGTCTTGCTGGTCATATCCAAGGTAACTTGTTCGGTGAAAATATTCCTGAATTCTTAATCGGTGCGATAGTTGTGCTTGCATTGACTTCGGGTGCTATGTTCACGGTATGGCTTGGTGACAAAATCACAGAACACGGTATCGGTAACGGTATGAGTATGTTGATTTTCGTTGGTATTATAAGTACAGGTGTTGGTGCATTCTATGCAAGTATCCTTGCAGTATTCGAAGACATTAACGCAATTTCAACTCCACTTGTATTCATTGCAACACTTACATTGATTTTCTTCTTTGTTGTGTTCGTTGACTTGGCTGAACGCCGAATTCCAGTCAGTTATGCAAAACAGGTCAAAGGCAACAAAATGTACGGCGGACAAAGCGCAAACATTCCAATAAAAATTAACGCCGTCGGTGTTATTCCAATCATTTTCGCATTTTCGATTTTGAACTTTCCACAATTAATTATGAGTATGTTCTGGCCTGGAAGTGACGCGTATGCTTGGTATGCACAATACATGGGTGCGGGAAGTTGGGCGAATATTGTATTGACTGCATTATTGATCTTGGGTTTCAGTTACTTCTATGCAAGCCTAAGTTTCAACCCAGACGATGTGTCACGACAAATTCAACAAAATGGTGGATTTATTCTTGGATTCCGACCAGGTATACCAACTCGGGATTACCTTAAAAAGGTACATAACCGAATTACATTATTTGGTGCGATATTCCTTATGATTATGGCTCTTGTTCCTGCAATCATATTCCGAGCCGTGATGGGAGACGATGGTAATGCGTTGACCAATGCATTTACATCCATAGGTATATTGATTTGTGTGTCTGTTGCTCTTGAATTTGATAAGCAACTTCAAGCACAAATGATGGTTAAAAGTTATAAAGGATTTTTGAAATAAGAAAAATAAATTAACAAAGCGAAAATGAAGACACAAAGCATGGTTTTCGTTTTCGCTTTTCGTGTTTTGAACAAGAAACGGAGGGACATATGAAATTAATTTTACTAGGTCCGAGTGGTGCAGGTAAAGGGACACTTGTCGATTATATTATGGACGATTTTCCTACTACCCATATTTCTACTGGTATGATTTTCCGAAAAAATATAAAAGAAAGAACTCCGCTTGGAATTGCGGCAGAAGAATATTCAAAAGCGGGACTTTGGGTCCCCGACGATATCACGGTTAAAATGATTTTTGACAGGTTAAAAGAAAATGATGTTAAAAATGGATTTATTCTTGACGGATATCCAAGAACATTTAATCAAGCAAATCTTTTAAATGACTATGTTAAAATCGACCTTGTAATAGAACTTGATATAGAAGACGAAATTGTAATCGAACGACTTAGTGGGCGATGGATATGCACAAAATGTGAAAAGAATCATAATGTTAAACTTGGACAAATTGAACAATGCCGAAAATGTGGGGCAGACCTTTATCAAAGAGAAGATGACAAGGAAGCAATAATTCGTAACAGACTTGCAAGCTATCATGCCGAGGCGGATGCAATGTCTGGGTTTTATGTCCAGCGTGGCAATCTTGTAAAAATCAAAATCACAAAAGACATGATGCCAATTGACGTATATAATGCGGTAAAACCACATTTGTTAAAGATAGGATGAGTAATGAAAAATATCAAGGTATATAACACCGAGCAATTGGATAATGTGCGGCAAAGTGGCAAGATTTTGTCTCATACTTTGGTATTGCTTCAAGAAAGTTTGAGATCAGGGATATCTACATTGGAACTTGATCGAATTGCCGAAGATTATATAAGATCAAGTGGTGCAGAACCAAGTTTTCAAAACTATAACGGTTACAAGTATTCAATATGTACAAGTATAAACGAAGAAAGTATTCATGGCATGCCACGAAAAGATAAAATACTAAAAGATGGTGATATCATTTCGATTGATGTTGGGGTGCGGTTTAATGGAATGTGTACCGATGCCGCAAGAACTTTTGCGATTGGTGAGATTTCCGATGAAGCAAAACACCTTATCCAAATAACCGAGCAAAGTTTTTTCGAGGCAATACGTGGATTAAAGGCTATGAGCAAAGTTGGTGACATAGGCGAGAGAATTGAAAATTATATACGTGTAAATTCAACATATTCCATAGTTGATCGATATTTTGGACATGGCGTAGGTGAAAAGGTTCATGAAGACCCACTTATACCCAACTTTATTCCACCAAAAAAATCAATCCCAAAGTTAAAGGAAATTGTGCGTACTCGTCTTCCATTACATAGTGTTATCGCAATCGAACCAATGATAAACATGGGTGTAAAGGATTTAAAGACTGCGTCTGATAAATGGACGGCAATCACGGTTGATGGAAAGCTTGCCGCACATTACGAGAACACATTAATAATCTTGGAAAACGGGGTAGAGGTTGTGACTTTGACAAATAACTAGAATTATGGTAGAAGTATATAAGGAGAAAAAAATGAATTGTACAACTATAGAACAAAATTACAACATACAAGAAGATGATGCTGCTTATGAAACGGTTATGGAGATTGTTGATTTACAAGACCAACAGAGATATAATAATGCGTCACTCTTAAATGCGGGTTCGGCACAAAACTATATTAATCTTGTTACCGATCATAAAATAAATGAAATACATATTGGAATAAAATTAAAGCATTTTAAAAATTTCGAGGAGCGTGGTTTTAAATTCGAAGAACTGAAAGAACAATACAATCAATGGCAACATAACACAGCGAAAACAGCAATGGAAATTGAATAATCCCGCAAGGGATTTTTTGACGAGCCACATAACGTTTATTATCCCAGCTGAATTTAACTAAAAGACCACTTCATACACGTCATTCAGAGGAGCCACAAGGTGGCGACGAAGAATCTAGGCGAAGCCGCAATATCTTATGCAAATAAATTAATTGCTAAATCTATCCAATCGGGGTTCATAGTATTAACCAATTCAT
>WRBV01000002.1 GCA_009784375.1 Bacillota bacterium
ATGAATTGGTTAATACTATGAACCCCGATTGGATAGATTTAGCAATTAATTTATTTGCATAAGATATTGCGGCTTCGCCTAGATTCTTCGTCGCCACCTTGTGGCTCCTCTGAATGACGTGTAAAGGAGTTCCTCGCAATGACGTAAATTGATGGTCGCTTGTCACTTCGGGACGCGGGGGTGTTGATTCCTAAATTGACAAAGCTTATTAATTCTGTTAATCTTATAAAAATGGATACTGTGGAAAGCAAACAATTTGTGCATTTGCATGTGCATACAGAATATTCGTTGCTGGATGGAGCGGCAAAGATTTCGACCTTGATTAAAAGGGCGAAAAAGTTGGGGATGCCCGCCGTTGCCATAACCGACCATGGTAATATGTATGGAACATACAAATTTTACAAGGAATGTAAAAAGCAAGGGATAAAGGCAATCATAGGTTGCGAAGTATATGCCGTTGATAATGTGCAAGAACGTAATTTCAAAGAACACAAGGGTCATCTTATATTACTTGCAAAAAATAACGCAGGTTATTTAAATCTTTGCAAGTTAAATTCATTTGCTTGGGTTAATGGATTTTATGGAAAACCAAGAATTGATTATGATTTACTTGGAAAACATAGCGAAGGGCTTATTTGCACAAGTGCGTGTTTGGGTGGACACATACCACATTATTTATTGAAAGGCATGTATGATGAGGCTAAGAAGTATGCGATTCGATTGAAAGAAATCTTCGGGGATGATTTTTACATAGAATTGCAAGATTTTGGCGACCCAGATTGCGACAGAGCAAATCCATTATTAATTCAGTTGGCGAACGAGCTTGGTATTGAACTTGTTGCAACCAATGATGTGCATTATGTTGATAAAGAAGATGCCGAGATGCAAGATGCGCTTATGTGTGTTGAAATGAAAAAGACGGTTGATGACCCAGACCGAATGAAGTTTCCAAGTGACGAGTTTTATTTAAAATCCTATGGCGAAATGTTCGAATTATTTTCACATGTGCCACAAGCACTTGATAACACGGTAAAGATTGCAGAAAAATGTGATTGTCATCCATTTGCAAAACAAAACTTTATCCCAGTATTCATAAATCCAGAAGGGATAGACAACGCGACTTATTTAAAAAAACTTGTAGATGAAGGTTTGCGAGTCAGGTACGGAGCAATTACACCCGAAATTCAAGCAAGATATGACCACGAGTTCAAGGTTATAAATGACAATGGTTTTACTGATTATTTTCTTATTGTTGCCGATTTGATGAAATATGCAAATGATAATGGGATTGCGGTTGGACCTGGGCGTGGGTCGGGGGCTGGGTCTATTCTTGCATATGCGTTAAATATTACCAAGCTTGACCCGTTCAAATATGGATTGCTTTTTGAACGGTTCTTGCATAATGAACGATTATCTATGCCTGATTTTGACCTTGACTTTTGTTGTGACAGGCGTGACGAGGTTATCCAATATGTAAAAAACAAATATGGTGAAGACAAGTTTTGCCAGATTGTTACATTCGGATCACTTGCAGCCAAAGCGGCGATAAAGGACATTGCCCGTGTTTATAAAATGCCATATGCCGAGGTTGACAAGATTACAAAGCCTATGCAATTCCCTCAAACGGTGAGACCACCACTTTTACCATATGTTTTTGACAGATTGGAACTCACAGACCCACGAAGGCTAGAAGGTTTTGATGAAAAGGATATAAAAGAACAAGAAAAACTTGTAGACCATTATCAAAAAGAAAAGACCAAACTTGGTGAACTTCGAAGTCGTGATTTGATTTCATTATATGAAAATGATGACGGTGTTCAAAAAATCGTAGATATGGCGATGAAGATTGAGGGTTTTCCGCGAAACTGTTCAACTCATGCTTGTGGTGTTATTGTTTGTAAAGATGTTGTGGGACACATTACACCACTTCAACGGAATGGCGATGATATTACAACCCAATTCGACATGAAAGAAGTCGAAGAACTAGGTATGTTAAAGCTTGATTTCCTTGGTCTTATTACGCTTACAGATATTCAAATGACTTTGAATCAAATCAAGGCGGACCTTGGGGTAGAGCTTGATTTTTATGATCGAAAAACAAAGGTCAATGCTTTGGGGTCGCCTTGGTATGATGACGGGGAAGTTTATAAATTAATGAGTGATGGCGATACCGACGCGGTGTTTCAAATGGAAACGGGTGGGTTTAAACGGTTTCTGAGCCAATTAAAGCCAGACTGTATAGAAGATATTATTGCCGCCGTGTCCTTGTATCGACCTGGACCTATGGATATGATTCCAGATTATTGCAGGTCAAAGCATAACCCAAAGCTTGCAAAATATGACCATCCGATGTTGGAGCCTATTCTTAGAACAACATATGGTGCAATTGTCTATCAAGAGCAGGTTATGGATATTTTCCGTGTAATGGGTGGATATTCATTGGGTCAAGCCGATATGGTTCGTCGTGCTATGGGTAAAAAAGATTTAAAAGAAATGGACAAGCAGCGTCAAATCTTTATATATGGTGACAAAAAAATGAATATTGATGGTGCGCTTGCCCGTGGTGTTAAAAAGGAAACGGCTGTTTTAATATTTAACAAAATGGAAAAGTTCGCAGGTTATGCGTTCAACAAATCGCATGCCGCATGTTATGCGTATATTGCTTATCAAACCGCTTATCTAAAGAGATATTATTATCCATATTACATGGCAAGTGTTCTTAATAATCGTGTTAACAAGTGGGATGATATGACATACTATATTGTCTCTATTCGAAATCACGGGGTCGAGGTCTTGCCGCCCGACATTAACAAATCCCAGACCTATTTCACAGTTGAAAACACAGAAAGCAAAGGTCAATGTATTCGTTTTGGTCTTGGTGCTATTAAAAACGTTGGAACTGCACTTATTACTTCTATATTAGAAGAACGTGAACGTAACGGTGCATTTAAAACTTTCCAAGACTTTTGTAAAAGGGTAGACAGCCAAGCATTAAACAAGCGATGTCTGGAAAGTCTTATTCTTAGTGGTGCATTTGATGACCTTGGGCACAGAGCCCAATTAATGGCGGTGTACCCGTCTATTGTAAAACTAATTGCTAATGAAAAAAAGGCAACCGATTGTGGGCAGGTCAGTCTGTTTTCTATGGGAACCGATTGCGGTGGATTGCAAGACGATACCGATGTTCCGTTGCCAAATGTTCGCGAATATGACGAGCAAACCAAGTTAAAGTTTGAAAAAGAAATGGTGGGTATTTATTTGAGTGGGCACCCACTTGGAAGATATGCAAAAGAATTTGAAAGATTTAACTTTGATACACGATATATGAAATCAGACGAGGTTGAAGATGAATCTTGTGAACAAAGTGATGAAAGCTCGGACGTTCGTAATAACTTTGAAAATAAACCTATTACAATGGGTGCAATTATTGTTGATGTAAAACGTGTTCGAACCAAAACAAGCAACCGTGACATGGCGATTTTGACAATCGAAGATCTTTTCGGAATGTGTGAAGTCATGGTTTTCCCAGCAACATATGACAGAGTGAAAAACATCCTTGATAAAGATGTTGTGGTGAAGATAAGTGGAAAGGTATCTGTACGAGATGGTGAGGATAGTATAATTCTTGCCGAGAAAATCGAATTAATAGATAATGCAGCCGATATTGATGTGAAAGTACAAGAAGAGGATTTTAACCCGACAATAAAAAGGCTGTATTTAAAATACAACATGAATGACGAGCATTTGCATAATGATGTAATGAATGTGCTTGGTGCATATGGTGGGGCATTACAAGTTGTTATAAAAAATACCGCAACAGGGAATGTAGTGTCGCCGAATGTTACTATTCGTGATTGTAATGCGGTTGTGTACGAGCTTGTTGCTATTATTGGGCAAGATAACGTAATTCTTAAATAGTTTCTTTTAGTAGCTTATTCAATCGATTAACAAGTCCGCTTTTTGTGATACCAAGAATATTGGCAAGTTCTTCGTAAGAAGCATCTGGGTTTTCAAGGCGAGCAAGTGCAGTTTCCTGTAATTTGGGACCAAGGTCTTCAAGCTGCCCATTTTGTTGCAGTTGTTTTATAAATTCATATTGAGACATGGCGACAGATACTTGCTTTTCCAAGTTGGCAGTATCACAGTTGCGTCTGCGGTTGGAATTGTTTTTTAAATCGCGTAATGCAATCTCGTCATGCAGTTTTAACAATGCTTTGTTAGTACCCATAAGTGCAAGAAGATTACACAGACATTCGCCGCTTTTTAAATAAACAATTGCTTTACCACCGCGTCCGATGAGCTTTGGTAACATTTCATATACGGCAAGAAATTCGGAAAATTCCCCCGCACGTTCATATTCATCAAATGAAAACTCAACATGATAACCAGAAGACAATGAACCACTTGCACCATTCAAGAAGATATCGGCAATGTATGCCGATACATCGGTTTTGTGTTTAATGGTCTGCAATTCGTTTTTAACCTCTTGGATAAAGTTCATATACTCCTACGCTTCGCTATCCGCCTTTGGCGTTTGACATTAAGGTCAGTTTATCCGAAGTGTTCGCTTTGCGAACGGGTCTTAGATCCTTCGACTTCGTCGAACCCCGACCAGGATGACATGGATTTAATCTGTTGCTTTTGATTTAAGGATCTTGTCGCGTTTTTTCTTTTCTCGTGCATCGATTTTTGCTTGTTTTTTGTCTATTGCTACTTCTACTTCTTCGGCTTCATGTGTGTCTTCGCTTATTTTAAGAAGTCGATTGATTTCTGGACGGCGGAACAATCCACTTAAGTTAATTATATCTTCTTCTTTGAAATCGCAGTTTTTAAGAAACTCGCCGACCCGCTCGGTTCGTCCGATATAGTTTAATTTGTGTGCATCACTTCCTATTATAAACTTTGCACCGACCGCAAGACATCTTTCAAAATCAATTGGGCGGAACGAAATGCCTTTACCATTCAATTCAATAAGTGTTCCATGTTCGGCACATGTTTTTGCGACTTCGACTATGTCGACTTTGAAGTAACGACTTGGGTGGGCGAGTATATCTATGTTGTTTTTTTCAATTACCCTTTTAATTGCTTCGGTATTTTTTCTGCGACGTTTTTTGGGATAATATTTAAAGAACAACCATGTAAACATGAAAATATAATTTGGCCAGAACAATGTAAATAGACTTTTTATATTTGCTGGTCTTGATCTTGGGTGGAATCCACATACAACGATGTCAAGGTCCTTTCGAAATCGTTCTGGGATGTCGGTTTCACCATTATCACCCGTTATATTTGCCTCGATACCAAAAAAGACACGAATACCATGGTCCTGTTCGGCTTTTTCACACATTGCTTTTATATGTGGGTAATGTTTTGTTTTTGCCCCTACCCAAACTGCGGGACCATGGTCGGTTATTGCAATCTCGGCAAGCCCACGGTCTTTTGCAGTTTTTGCGATTTCGTCGATACTTCCTTGCATCTTGGCATCGCGCGAATACGCCGAGTGGATGTGGTAATCTCCTATGAGTTTCATGGGTTTAGTATAGCAAGTTATTATCATTATAAGAAGTAGAATTTTTGTGGGGCATTCTGAATGACGTGTAAAGGGGAGCGTCTCCCTGTACCATGCATAATTTAATTGACTAATTGGCAAAATATAGATAGTATTAAGATATAGAAATAGACACAAAAGAAACACGTCGGAGGTATTGGAATGTTTAATAATAAAAATCGGGGGGGGGGGTATAATCTTGTAGCCCTTATCCAGGGGGGTGCAGTATGAATGCACCAACAAGAAAAACCCACATGTCCCGTATAGCCGCGATTGCGTTCGCAGGCGTTTTTGTTGTATGTGCTGTGGTCATGGGTGTTGTGTTCGCAATGAACCGTGGCGATGATGGTGTTGATGCGAATCCGACTACAACTACTTTTTTTTCAAATGCTACTACTGGTGTTGCATCGCCTGCTGGTGTAAGTCATAGAGTCTCGGGTCAAGGTATTCCTGGTGGGGATAGTTGGGCTTCTTTCAGTTTCGGAAATTGGACATTCGGTCGCGTTAATCATCAGACCAATGTTGTTGAACCTGTTGGTACAACTATCACACGGATATTGACTACTTACAATTGGGGAGGACATTGGGGAAATGTGAGTGCAACATATTCGACGGCATTTCCCGCACATCACAGGATTTATAGCGGGCAATTTACTGTTGGTGGTCAAAGACCGACAACGGGAATGACTTTTATTGGGAACACAGGAGTAGGTCACACTACCCAGATATTTGACGTTAGTGGTTGGTCTGGTCCAGATTACAGTTACGGATGGACGAGTGGCATGCAAGCTCGTCAATTCCCTGGTGGTAGAGTTGTAGCAAGTGGTCAAGTAGTCAGCCATCCTATGTATGCCTTGAACGTACCCGCGCAATTTTTCTTGTTAGTTCCAATGTCACATACGGTAACATTTAATTCACATGGCGGGACACCAGTTGCATCGCAAAATGTTGAACATAACCACCAGGTAATCCAAGTACCAAACCCAACACGCGAAAACCATACATTTCGTCATTGGTCAGCAACCCAAGACGGTGCAACGCCATTTAGTTTCGCGACATTAATTACAAGTGCAACTACAATTAACGCGAACAATACATTGCATGCGGTGTGGTGGGTAAACCCAACGGTAACATTCAATTCCCAGGGCGGTTCACCAACACCACCAAATCAAAGACCAGCACATGGTGGGGTTATAATAAGACCTGCGGACCCAACCCTTGCCAACCATACGTTTCGACATTGGTCCGAAACGCCTGGTGGTGCGACACCATGGAATTTTGCAACAACTACAACGATTAATAGAAACTTGCATGCCGTATGGTGGGTAAATCCAACAATAACATTTAATGTCCAAGGTGGAGACAGCGTGACACCACCACCGCAACGTCCCGCACATGGCGGACAAATACAAAGACCCGAAGACCCAACGCGTTCGGGATGGAATTTCCGTCATTGGTCAACGACACCAGGTGGTGCGGTGCCATGGAACTTTGATCACACCGTAACAACCAACCAAACACTTCATGCGGTATGGGATATAATGGTTTGGAGACAACTTGACTTCCGTGTTGGTAACCCACTTAACAATACTTCTGTTACTATTCGAAGAAACGTTGAATACTTGTCAACTTGGTACTTCCGTGACTTTATACCAATGGAGCAAGATTTGGTGTTCCTTGGATGGGCGACAACTTCCGAAAATGCACGAAACAAGGTTATTGCGTTTGGTCCAAATGCAACTATGCAAGTTACGATAAACAGAACATTGTATGTTGTTTGGGACATTAATTGGGATCATTTCCCAGGGTTGGATGGACATAACATAATGGGTTTGAATTTCACAGGAGGAATAAACCCAGACCAACCAGGCGGGATTATAAGAGAAGAGAGACAGTTTTGGTCTTGGGATCCTATGAGTCGTTGGTTGCCGTCAGTTGATTATATGCATGCATGGGAGGCTGAACGTGAACCAATTACCCAAAACCGTCGTACATTCCTTGGATGGTTTGATAACTCGCAAGGAACGGGAACTGCACGGACTTCTATACCGTCAACGCATTCTGGACCGATAGAATTCTGGGCGATTTGGATTCTTTAATTACTTTTTTTGACGGCAAAAAAGTAAAGCAAAAAAACCGCAAAAGGGGCTTTGCCCCTTTTGAAAACCCCACAATTCGCAAAATCGTGAACCACCGCCTTTGGCGGTAGTTCCGCACCTTGCGAATTGACATTTAGCGAAATATTCTGGTGGACCTATTCACTAAAGTAGATTTTAAATATCTTACTTTGAATAGATGGGGGTGGGTTCTCTAACATAATTAAGGTTAGTTAATTCGCCCTGACTTTATTTTTATTTGGGATTGATGATGGTCTTCTGTGGCGGTCTTTTATGTTTGACATTATTATTGAATCTTTGCTGTCCGATTTTATGTTTGGTGCAAATGGGGCAAGTATTGGCACACCAAAGTTATCAAGTGATGCCAGATAAATTACAAGCAGGACACTTGCCATGACCACGCCGTATAGACCAAGTATTCCGCCAATAATTACAAATGCAAAACGTAGTATAGATATTTGTGGTGCAAGGTTAGGAAGGATGTACATTGTGATTAAGCTGAGGGCTGCTACCAAGACGGCGGGGGCACTCATGAGTCCTGCCTCGACCGCGGTGCCACCTAAAACAAGTGCGGCTACCAGCGATGTTGCGGCACCAAGGTGTCTTGGCATTCGTAAACTTGCTTCGTACATTATTTCGAATAATATAAGGACGACTATTATTTCAAGCATGGGCGAGAATGGAGTGTTCTCGACGCTGTTGGTTATTACGAAGAGTGTATTTAATGGGACAATATTATAATGATAAAGTTGGAGTGACAAATATAATGCGGGCAATGTAATCGCAAGGATTCCACCAATCAAGCGTATAAAACGACGTACAGTTACAATTGTGTTGTTTGTATAGTAATCGTCTGCCGCCTGCAGGTCTTCGAGAAGTATATATGGAACAGTAAGGACTATCGGGCTTCCGTCTACGATGATTGCTACACGACCCTCAAGCAATTTGGATGCAACAACATCGGGTTTTTCCGAATTACCGACTTGCCTAAAGATATTAAATGATTCGTTTTGCAAGTATTGCATTATATAAAACGAGTCAAGAACTCCGTCGATACTTATGTCTTTTATGCGTTTAATTACATCGTCCACCATTTTTTGGCACGCGATGCTTTTTATATACATAATTGTTACATTCGTACCGCTGTATTTACCGTTTACATTATTTTCGAATACAAGGTCGGGGGTTTTTAAACGCTTTCTTATAAGACCAATGTTTACAACAAGATTTTCGGTAAATCCCTCACGCGGACCGATTACCACCGAGTTTGTAGGCGGTTCGGCTATGCCACGTGCGGGGAATACGGTGGTGTCAAGAGATATATAGGTCTTTTCACCCTCGATTACCATTATGGTTTTTCCATTCAACATTTCTTTGACGGCATCATCAAATGTTTCGATTGGTTTGGCTTCGCACATGTGAACAAGTGATTTAATCGTTGTATCGACCACTTTGCCTTTTGGAATTTGTACAGATTGTAATTTGATTAATGGCATTAAAACTTCCAAAGAAACACGTTGTCCACCAGCAATTGTGTCTATATAAAAAACAACTGCATTATATTTGCCCGCAACCATGAATTCGCGCGTTTTCATATCGAACGAGCCGCCGAATTTTTCACCGAATAGTTCAATTTGTTCTTTTAGTTTCATAGGCTTAGTATGAGGATGTTTGGACAAAATTATTGCTAAATCTTGTTGCTTTCATATATAATACGGTATGAAAAAAATTTTGTTAAAAGTAACAATGCTTGTTTGTGTTTGTTTGATGGCGGTTGGATTGACGGCGTGTTTTGGTATTCCTGGTCAAGTCGAGATGGATCCACCAAAAGAGATACCACCAATTCAATTGGAGAATCCAGTATTGTCCTTCAGACCAAATACAATGGATATGGTTGTGGAATGGACTTTGCCAAATGCCGAGCATGGTTTTGTAAATGGATTCGAGTTCGAAGTTTTAAATAACCAAGGGGAAATAATCTTTAAAAGATATTTCAGTTATGACCAAGATCACTATTGGAACATGTCATGGATAAGCCATCTGCAACGTAATTCCACATATGATGTTCGTGTGCGTGCATTAGGCGGTTGGTTTGATTATGATGAAGAATTTAATATGGTTGAAGTGTTTGATTCAACGTCGAATGTTATTGTGTATAATACCGAATATACGGCAACCGTTACCAATATAAGACTAGAACGTGTACAAAATTTTGTATTTCTTGCTTTTGATACAAATATGGTTGATATCCTTGCAATGAATGATCCAAGGACGCATTTTGCTTTGCGTGCGGTTAGTGATGTTACTCCGCAGGGTGTGGCTGCGTCTGGTAATGATTTGACATTGGCGGGAAATATTCTGGGTGCCGAGCGTCATTGGATAATGTTATCAAATGGTGCAGGGCAAAGATCGGAATGGTCACTTCACGCATTAATGTCGCCAGATGACATAGAAGTTAAGTTTTGTGTCATGGTCCGTGGTCGGGGACAAGATCAACATAGCATGAGTCAAAATGTTGGTAACAGACGTTTTCATGATTCGGGTTGGATAGGTGAAGTATCATTTACACAAAACTTTATTCCAACACCAGTCGCACAGGTTAATGGATATAGCGTAACTTGGGATGTTCCAGACATAATGCCACGATACTTTTTCTTGGAATTTGTTGGTTGGCATCCCAATTACATTGGTGAGACAACACATTCAGTATCATATAGGTTCTATGCATATGATTCACAAGAGCTTGCAGACGCGATTGCAGATGGCATGCCAAACATAGGTTCATTCGAAATTGTTGGCGGAAAAATTACAGTTGATATTCGAGACCTTAACCCAACATGGGATTATTTGGCGCCAAGGTATTCGGCAGCAAGCGCACATATTTTTTACATTCTTGTCGGGTTTGGTGGCGCAAATATATTCGAGAATGATACGCTTTATGTATTTGGTTCTTATCGTCATTTTAATGACACTCCATCTTACAAGCGAATGGCTATTTTGGGTTTATATGAACTCTTTTTCCAGATGTCATCCTGAGCGAAGTCGAAGGATCTAGCGTAGCGTAAAAAAAGCGACTCTATCTGCCAAGAAACTTTTTTACGCATCACCCACTCGCTTCGCTCGAGGTTCGCTAGATCCTTCGGCTTCACTTCGTTTCGCTCAGGATGACATAACTGTTGTGTTGCATGTATTTTGACTCTGTGGTATTATTTGTGGTATGGAAAACATTGAATTAAATTTGGCAGAGCAGCAACAGATAAGGTTAGAAAAACTTGTCAAGTTGCAGAAAGATGGACGTGACCCCTTTAATGAGACGTCTTTTAGAAAGACTCATGAATCGGTCGAGATTGTGGACGGGTTCGATAAGTTAGAAGGAAAGAGCGTTTCAATCGCAGGACGTATTATATTGCAACGTATTATGGGTAAGGCAAGCTTTTGTCATATTTTGGATGAAAGCGGCAAAATTCAATTTTATATAAGTATTAATGATATGGGTGAGAATGTTTACAATGCATTCCGTGAATATGATCTTGGTGATATTGTTGGTGTCACAGGAAAGGTGTTCAAAACAAAAACGGGCGAGGTCTCGGTTCATGCGTATGAGATTAAATTACTTGCAAAGGCGTTGACTCCGCTTCCTGATAAACATGCTGGGTTACGCGATCCTGAACTTCGTTACCGTGACCGCCACGTTGATTTGATTTCTAATCCAGAAGTAAGAGATATCTTCAGAACACGTAGCAAGGTTGTGTCAGGAATTCGCGAGTTCTTTGATTCACGTGATTTCATGGAGGTCGAGACACCTGTGTTGCAAAACATTGCGGGAGGTGCAAATGCACGTCCGTTCGTTACACATCATAATGCACTTGATATGAAGATGTTTTTGCGAATTGCGGTTGAGCTTCATCACAAGAGGCTGATTGTCGGCGGCTTTGAAAAAATTTATGAAATAGGACGAGTATTTAGAAACGAGGGTATAAGTCAAAAACATAACCCAGAATTTACTTTATTGGAATATTACAAAGCATATGCTGACCGTGCCGAGATGGTTGAAATTTTCCGAGAACTTTTGCAACACGTAACGCAAAAAGTAAAGGGAGCGTTAGAGTTCGAATACCAAGGAACAAAGTTGGATTTGGGTGGAAAATGGAAACGAATGACTTTGATTGAATCTGTTAGAGAAGTTGCTGGACTTGACTTTACAAAGCTTGATGCGAAAAAGGCAGAAACCGAGATGAAAAAAATGAAGCTTGAATTGCCTAAAACACGGACATGGGGGACTTTGTTATATTCAACTTTTGAACAATGTGTAGAGAAGACATTGATTCAGCCAACGTTTATCACAGGTTATCCTGTTGAGATTGCACCACTTGTTAAAAAGGATATGCATGATCCAAGAATTGCCGATATGTCCGAATTGTTTATATGTGGACGCGAGATGGGTAATACCTATACAGAAATTAATGATCCAATTGACCAGCGAGAAAGATTCATGGCACAAGAACGTGAACGAGAAAAGGGCGATACCGAAGCCATGAGTGTTGACGAAGATTTCTTGTCAGCAATGGCTTATGGAATGCCACCGACTGGGGGACAGGGGCTTGGTGTGGATAGGTTTGTAATGTTGCTTGCCGATACACATTCTATAAGGGAAAGTTTATTCTTTCCAACAATGAGAAAAAAATAAAAAATGTAAATGGTGGTGCGTGCTCCGCCCGCTTTTATGCATTGGTTATAGAAACAGGGGTTGACCCTGTTTTTATTTTACATGCTTTGTACTGTGTCAATTCCTAGTTTGTCTAGTGTGAATTCTATACAAACTTTTACCAAGTGGCATATCCCAAGATAGAATTTTTGTTTGTCTTTGTCTTGTTCTTTTAATATGTTTGTGTTTCCATAAAAAGTGTTGAATTCGGCGGCAAGGTTATAAACCGCGTCAACGATTCCATTTAACGTGTAATTTTGTGTTGCAGATGTAAATGCGTCTGAGATTTTTATGATATTGATAAAGATATTTCGGATTGTCTGGTCAAATTCTCCTGTGATTATCGAGTTTATTGTAGTTGCTTTTTCAAGGATTGAATTAATACGGGCGACGGTATACAAAAGGTAGGGACCAGTCTTGCCGTTGAAATCGGTAAACTTGTCAATATCAAAAACATAGTCTTTTCGAACATTGTTGGAAAGGTCAGCGAATTTGAGTGCGGCAAGTCCAATCTTTTCGGCAACTTCGATAGAATTTGTCTTACCATTTTCTTGTAATCTTTTTTTTGCAGAGTCGGTGACAAGGTTCACAATTTCTTCCAATCGGATTGTTCCGCCCGCACGTGTTTTGAATGGTTTGCCATCTTGTCCAAGAATTTTACCAAAACCAACATGGACAAGTTTGGTGTCCACGGGTACTATGTTTACTTTTTTTACTATTCGGAAAAGCTGGGTAAAGTGGAGTGATTGACGTTCATCTACGACATAGATGTATTCGTCAGGTTTATAATCCTTGTAACGGTAATATATTGTTGCAACGTCACTTGTTGCATATAAATCTCCGCCGTTACCTTTTTGCAAGATTACTGGTGGCATTGGTTTTTCGAATCGTTGTGGTTCACCGTCTTTTTGCGGCAAGGGGATATGTTCGCCCGCTTCGGCTACGTTAATCATCAAACAATCTTTATCAACATAAACAAGTCCAGCTTTTTTCAATATGTCTAGGACAACTTTTACATAAGGCTGTGCATAGCTTTCTCCGTTGTATGTGTCAAAAGTACAATTTAACTTGTCATAATTTTCGCGAATTCGCGTAACCGATACCTCTCGGATTTGTTGCCAAAGCCTATAATATGGTTGTTCAAAGTTTTGCATTTTTGCCGTTATGTCTTCGGCTTTTTTCTTGAATTTTTCGTCTTCGGTCTTTCGTTTGCTTGCCATGGGATAAACTTCGTTTAGCAAGTCAAGTGTCACTTCGCATTGTAATATTCCACTTTTAATTTTGCCTTGCAATTCAAGTTCAGCCATTATGAGTCCAAGTGGAGTACCCCAATCGCCGAGATAGTTATCAGAAATGGTCTTGTGTCCAAATGTTGCGAACACACGTTTCAATGCTTCGCCAATTATTGGGCTTCGCAAATGTCCAACGTGTAATTCCTTTCCGATATTGGGTGCGCCATAATCAAACATAATTGTTCGTTTCTCTTGCTTTGCAAGTGAAATCTTGCCATTCGACAAAACATTTTCAGCCATGTCTTTAAGTGCCGAATCATTGATATAAAAATTCAAAAATGCTGGTCGGACTGCTTCGCATTTTGCGATTGTACTTTTAAATTCGGTGGCAATTTTTGTTGCAACATCAAAAGGATTTAGACCCGCGGACTTTGCAATTTGAAAAGATGCGTTGCATTGGTAATCGGTTCCCGCAATAGAAGAAGGGCTTAGCTGTGCAAGCGAATAATCGAATTTTAGTTTTTTAAAAGTTGCGGATAAATCTTTTTCAATTTGTTCACGTATTGTCATAATTACATTATAGATTAAACTTGTACTTTTTGAAAGTATATATTAACCTTTAATCCAAGCTTCGAATGATTCAACAGTTGGAAAGGCACCACTTCGGCGTTTGGTTTCGATACCGTCATTAAAGATAATGAGTGTAGGGACACTTTGAATATTGTTATCCATTGCAAATTGTTCGCATTCGTCTATGTCACATTTTACGAATGTGAATTCGTTGATTAATTTTTGTTTTGTCGCGTCAAATATTGGTGCAAACATTTTGCATGGACCGCACCAAGTTGCTGAAAAATTTACTATGACGGGATTTCCAGAATTGTTTATAATTTCCTTCATGTTTTACTCCTTATTAGTATTTCCAAGGTATACAAGATTCTATACAATTAATGGCTACTTGTCTAGTTGATGTTTATGTGATATTATATTTTAATGAGTTCAACTAAACAACAAAATATGGGTGGGCGGATGTTGCCCCATAATCTGGAAGCCGAACAGGGTGTTCTTTCGTGTTTCTTGATTGACAACGATTCAACGATTGGTGCATTTTCACAATTGACCGAGAATGATTTTTACTCGCCGTCCCACAAAACAATTTTTAAAACCATGCGTTCAATATATGAGCGCGGTAACCCAGTTGACTTTGTGACCGTTGTGTCTGCACTTGATACCACAGGAAAGCTTGAGAGTATTGGTGGAATTGCATATATAACCACTCTTAACGATTTGCTTCCAAGTTCGGCTAACTTTAAATACTATTTGGAGATTTTGGGACGAAGTCGTGTGCTTCGAAAATTGATTACCGCATCTAATCAAATAATTGAAACAAGTTATACAACGGAAGATGCTCAAACGGCATTATCACAAGCAGAAAAAGCAATCTTTGATATAAGCCGAGAGGATGAAAGAAAAGAACTAACATCACTTGCAAGTGAATTACCAGCGGTAATTGACAGGCTTGACACCATTCAACGGGATCCTGCATCTGTGCGTGGGTTGAAAAGTGGATTTTTTGCACTTGATAATTTAACCAATGGATTTCAAAAGTCCGATCTTATTATTATTGCCGCACGTCCGAGTGTGGGTAAGACCGCGTTATCACTTAACATCGTCTTGAACGCAGCAATAAAATATGGTGCAAAATGTGCGGTATTCAGTTTAGAGATGAGCAAGCGCAGCTTGGCGTCCAGGGCATTATGTTCAGTCGGAAAGGTGTCGCTCTCAAAGGCTATGAAAGGTGAGCTTGGTGTCGATGAATGGAGAAGGCTTTGGGAGGCTAATAAACGTTTGAGTGAGGCTGGGATTTATGTTGATGATAACTCGGTAATTACACCAGCAGAGATTATGCGAAAATGTATGCGATTAAAACGTGAACAAGGCTTGGATTTTGTTATGATTGACTATCTTGGATTGATGGGTAGTGGATCATCCAAGCAAGAATCTCGTCAAGTTACGGTGTCCGAGAATTCACGTATGATTAAAATAATGGCAAAAGAATTAGATGTCCCAGTATTATTGTTGTCCCAGCTTAATCGTGGAATAGAATCAAGAAAGGGTGCCGATTCAAAGCCAATGTTATCCGACCTTCGTGAGAGTGGTGCGGTTGAACAAGATGCCGACATTGTTATGTTTATTCACAAAGAAAAGCGTGAAGAAAGCGAAGATGGCGAGATTACAAGACCAGTTAACGAGACCGAGGAAATAGAACTTGTAATTGCAAAACACAGAAATGGTCCAGTTGGAAGTGTCAAAGTTGGTTGGGTAGGCGAATGGACAAGTTTTGTGAATTTGGGAAGTGACCAAAAGGCACAAGATGCACGTGATGCGATTTCAAAGAAATCTGGCACAAAGGAACGTGTTGAGATCAAGCAAGAGAATAAAAAAGAAGAAAGTGCGGACGAGATAAAACAAGGTGAAATTAAACAGCCAAAGGTTGCGAACAAAGCAAAGTCGGAAGAGAAAGCCCAGAAAGATGATGTGCTTGATGTATTCTAAAAAGAGGCATATGCCTCTTTTTTAATTTATATGGGTTGTGATGTTTCTTTCTTTTTATTGCGGACTTGTTTAATTCGTTCATAGATTGCAAGACTTGTTACCTGAAGTGCGACGAACAATGGTCCAATGATATACCATTCTAGTACAGGTACTATTGGATTATTAATGTGCATTGCATCCGATATAGGAAGGACAGAGACCATAAAGAGTCCAAGTGTCATATAGACGGTGAAACCAAGTGGAAGACAATACCAACGTCGCAGCTCGGGTTTGAATAATCCAAGTACAACAAGAAGGACGGCAAGATAGGTTGCAAATGTATGGTGAAGAAGTCCAGTTATAGTTCTTCCATGCCAAATTGTTGATGCTTGACCGATATAGTCTGGATAAAAATTTGCGATAACACCACCAAGAAAGGCAAGATAGATAAAGAAATGAAATATTGAATGGTTCCATCGTCGGAAAAATATGAGTGCAGCAACAGAAAATAACAAGCTTGTCATCCCACAAAACGATGTTGGAACAAGGCTTATCCAATTACCAGAATATAACGAAACGGTAATTCTGTTCATAATTATCGAGACAAGTAATAAACTTGCCGCAATTATCACAGCAATGTTTTGAGAACGTTTTGTCTTGCAGTACTTCTTTATCAAGATTAAACTTGCAACCATCATAGCGGTTGTTATTACAAGGTACAGAATATGTGCAAGCCCAAAGACCGTTGGATTGCCTGATGTTGTGACACTTTCAAATGGAGTCATGCAGTCATTTTATGTTATTTAGTGTGCTTTGTAAAGTCTATTCGCCAACTTTGAACAGTTTTGCAAGACCACCTTGGCTTGTTTCGCGATATGCGGCTTGAAGATCTTTACCCGTTTCGTACATTACATCGACAACAAGGTCGAACGGAATCTTGCGATTTTCGGACAAGGTTTCTGCCATACGAACGGCATTAATTGCACGCATGGCGGCGGCGGCATTTCGTTCAATACAAGGAATTTGAACAAGTCCAGCAACAGGATCGCATGTAAGTCCAAGAAAATGCTCCATTGCAATTTCGGCTGCAATCTCTATTCGGTTAAGGTTAAGTTCAAATAATTCTCCAAGAGCGGCTGCAGCCATTGAACATGCCGAGCCGATTTCGGCTTGGCAACCTGCCTCGGCACCACTTATTGACGCATTGGTTTTTATAAGATTTCCAATCAACCCCGCGGTTGCAAGTGCATGGATTATTTTTTCTTCGTTATGACCCTTTTGCATATAGTAAAGTACGGCGGGAAGGACTCCGCATGCACCACATGTCGGTGCGGTAACAATTTTGCCACCGCCTGCGTTTTCTTCGGCTACTGCGAATGCATATGCGGATACTATTCTGTTTTCACGTGCTGCGGGATTTTCGGATTTATTTTTATAACTATAGAGATTGTTTGCCTCGCGACCTAGTTGTAAAACACCAGGAAGAGCTCCTGTTGCCTTTATACCATTTTCCACACTTTTTTTCATTACCGTCCAAACGGTCTTAAGGTATTCAAGAATCTGCTCGCCTTCGCATTCGACAACATATTGCCAAAGGCGTAGATTGTTTTGTTTGCAATATTCCTTTATATCTGTGAAGCGCGAATGTTTATAATTTGCCGTACTTGGTGGGTTTTGAACACCTTCTTGTTCAATAGCCCCGCCGCCTACCGAGAAAAATCTTGCTTTACCGAGAATTTCATTGCCATTGTATGCAACATAATCCAATGTGTTTGGATGGGGAGTTTTGGTTTGCTCATCAAAAATAATATTTGTTTTGATAGGATGCATAGATTGACGGATAACATTGTCGGTGCCATGTCCGATGCCCGTTAGTGCAAGTGATTCATACAGAGTAACATCAAAACGGTCAGCAGATGGATATTTTGCACGGAAAACGTCGGCGGATGTTCCTATGCCTATTGTGTGTGAACTTGATGGACCAAAGCCAATACGATAAAGTTCAGTTAAAGAATTCATTTGTTTCATATATGTAAGTTTAGCATTTTTAGTCACGCTCATGCAAGTAGTCACACATGTATCTTATTTCTAGACCATCTCTCCGCTTCGCTCTAAAGGGCTTCGGTCGAGATGGTAATAAAACTACAACCCCAATTCGTCGGAGATGCCCAATAATGCCTTATGTGTTTCGACCAACATATAATCAAGAGATTTGCCCATGCGCTCGCACCAACGTTCGATGCGTTCGCGTTGTGTTCCCATGGCAAATGATGGTGATTTCCAACGCTTTTGCATTGATGATAATTCAACGTTTAAAAGTTTTTTCTCGGGGCGGATAAGCGCACAAGCAATAATAAACCCAGTCAACTGGTCAATAGTGCCAAGGACCATTTCCATATAATTTTCTGGTTTAACTTCGCAACAAAGTTCGTATCCGTGGCTTTGAACAGCATGGATTGTACGTTCGTCATAACCCTCGGCTTTTAGAATTTCCACACATTTGTGACAATGGGTGTCTGGCCACATTTCATAATCAATGTCATGTAACATACCGACGTTTGACCAGAATTCTTCGTCTTCGCCTTCAAGCTTTGCAAAGTGACGCATGGTTGCGGCAACCGCGATAGCATGTTTGATAAGATTAGGTTTAGTTGTGTATTTTTTAAGTGTTTCAAGCGCGTTCATTGATTTTCTCCATTCCGTTTACTATAACATAAAGGTTAGAAAATGTTGATTGCAATTTTGGGAAGGATTGACGTTTTTGTCAAAATTTGGTATAATATGGTTATGAAAATAGAAATTAATATGATACCGAATGCCAATCGAACAAGGATTGGCGACAGTACAGTATTAAAGCAATGCGAAGCAATATGTAGTAAAAATCATGGGAGTAATGGCGGTACGCTTCGACTGGGATTTATAGATGTCATTTTTTGTTCAGATTATTTGACAATTGCCAAAGAAACAAATACACAAGATGTTGTAGGTTATGCTGGTCTGCAGTTCAAGGATGAAAAATGGTCGGTCTATCAAGTTGCTATTGACCCAAAATATCAAGGATGTGGGATAGGGACGGCAATCTATGATTATATATTCCAACATTTAAAAGGCATTAACAAATTGCATGTACATATTGCCAAAGAAAATACCGTGTCACTTGCTTTGCATGAGAAGTTCGGATTTACGGGATATGAAGATGATCATACTTTCCCTGCATTTGAAAGGATAGTCGGGGATGAAGCCATATATACAATGTGCGAAGCACAGCCTCAGGAATATGATGTGCGATCTCCAGTTATAAATAAAGTTCATGAATTATATCCGATGTATGTTTAGGAGAGAACAATGAAGATAAAGATTTCTATGATTCCGCATGAAGAGATATTTAACAAAAATGGCGGCAGCACATTTAGAAAATGTCAAATTATCTGTCATGAAAATCATGAAGATAATGGTGGAACGTTGAGATACCGAAGTCATATTCAGAATGCAGACTATTTAGCAATTGCTGAAAGAACAGATACCAACATACACGAAGTTGTGGGGTATGTTGGGTTACGGTTCAAAAACAATAAATGGGCTGTTTCCCAGGTTGCTACTGACCCCCAATACCAAGGATGTGGTATCGGGACTGCGCTTTATGATTATGTTCTGCAACATCTTAAGGGTATAGACAAGTTACATGTGCATGTTGCCCAAGATAATGTTGCATCACTTGCTCTTCACGATAGATTCGGATTCACGGAATATCACGATGATAAGCCTACGATTGCCTTTCAAAGAATAGTTGGACCTGAAGCCATTTATACAATGGACGAGGCAATACCACAAGAATATCAAGTAAGACATCCAATTCAAAAAATAAGACAAGATGCCGAGATGGGTATATAGGCAAAAAGACCGTTGAAGGTCTTTTTAAATCTAGTTGTTTTGAGTTGGTTTTTTGAATTTGAACAAAATAAAGCATATTCCGAATAAGGATATAGCGCCGTGTAAAAATGTAATTATTGCAGATATATCTGCTTTTGTATATATAAGACTGAAAACAAGTGCACTAATTATTGTAAGAAAATACAACGAACATCCAACCAAGGCAAAAAGCTTTAGGAGCGAAAAGTTTAACTTTACTTTGAACAGAACTAATATACCCAATATAATCAATGTCGCAGATGTTACCATAGTAATGATGCCGATAATTCCAGTTATACTTGACCAAGTACAATATGCATGTGTAAACAGTATGACTATGAAGTTAAAAGTGCTAACGTATGTTATAATAAGAACATCTGATATGGGACCGCTTGGTACTTCTCTTGGTGGCCATCCAAGAACACTTGTACCAAGTACAACTATTGGTATCCAAAGCATAGCAAATATTATTAATCCAAGAATTAGAATATATATGCCAAGTCTCTTATTTTCCATTTATCTCCGATTGGAGGCTCTAGTGGGGCTCGAACCCACTCCTGGACGTTACGAATGTCCTGCGCCACCTGTTGCGCCATAGAGCCATGATGTAATTATATACAGCAAGTGTAATTATGTCAAGTTTTGGCGAGTGGCTTGTGGGATGGTTTTTACATATCTTGAAGTATGCATGGTTATATCATGTGATATTACAGAGGAGATGTATGGAAAAAATTAAAAATAGGGCATTGGTCGAACTTGATATGTGTGGGGAGAAAGTCGAGGTTGCAAGTGAGCCAATAGAAACAACGCCAGTCAAAGTTAGAGTGACAAAAACACAAGAATGTGACTTTGTTGTGATAGGTGAGAAAATCAGATATAAAGTGGAAATCGAGAACGAGTGCGGTGGAGACTTGTATAATATAAAGTTCAAGGACGAGCTTGACGAATGTTGTGAATTTGTAGAAGGAAGTTTCATGGTTGATGGTCATGAACGCGAGCCAGAGATTATTGAAGGTGCCATTGAGTATGTTATAGAAGAACTTGAATCATGTGGAAAAGTTGAAATAACGTTCGAAGTTATTGCAACCGAGACATGTTGTCGTGGTTGCGATGTACCGCCACCAGAGAGATCAACAGCACCAACTATATTACCAATATTGCCATTGTATACAGTTACTGGTACTGGGGTTTCTGGGGCAACCGTATATGTCGAACTTCCAAATGGAGATGTAAGACAGACCACGGTAATACTTGGGTATTGGTCCGTGACTTCACCTACAAGATTGCTTGGCGGGCAAGAGGTAAAGGCATGGCAGAAAGAACCAGGCAAGAGTGAGAGTGAAATTATTACAAGAGTGGTAGGATAGTAAGTAGAACGATAATTCCTAGGTCATAAAAAACAAGGTTATAACCTTGTTTTTTTAATTATATAAATATTTGCACAATGGCAATGGTTATAAGAATCACACCAGAAAGCCAACCCAGGTTTCGCCGCGACTTTTTTGCAAGAGTAGAACCCAGGTAATGTCCGAACTTGAACAAAAGGATGTCTGTTATAAGAGAAACCAATACAATAATTACGATGAATAAAAGTGTTACACGTTCAAGTCCCGCACCGAATGCAACCCCTATGCCATCAATTGATAAAACAAGAGCAAGCAGAAAGGTTTCTTGTAAAGAAATTTTGCGGTCGGGGTTAAATTCTTTTTTACGAGACGTGTACCAAGATATAATCTTGAAAATTCCTATCATCATAAAAAGTGTGAAGACTGTCCATGTGATTGCGGTTTCGGATATATATGCACGAAGAAAATATCCTGCCGCTAATGCCGAGCCGAGTATAATGCTTCCGATAAGCGAGATTACAAAAAGGTTTAGAAAGGGTACACGTATGCGATTAGTTCCATATGCAAAACCAACGGCAGCAAGGTCAAGCGACACGATGAAAATCAACAAAAACGTTGTAATAAGTATATCAAGCAAAGTCATGGTATATTTACCCCCTTTGCCTTATGTTAGAGGTGTACATACATCATGTTATGCTGGGCTTTTGAATATGCTACCTGAATGCGTCTGGGAATTGTTTTGTTATGCCGAGCGAGAACATATCTGCCATTTTCTCGGCTTCTCTTTGAATTGCGTCAAAATGCATTATGCTCTCGTCATAATTTCCTTTGAGATAGCTTGAAGCCTCGAGTAATGTTAAACGCAGGTGTTCATACATCATTGCACGTACTTCGCTTTCTTCGTAATATGGATTGATTTGTCCAAATAGTTTTGCAATATCATCGGCATTTGCATACCATTGCTTGGTTAATGTTTCGACTTTTGCCATGTCGCCAGCCTTGGCTGCGGTTACTATGTCGCCTCCCATTTTAAGATGAGTGGTGAAAAGGTCTTGGATCTTCTTTGTTGTTGCGTCTGAATAATACCTTCCGAAAATATCCGCCATTTCAACCGGATTTTTCAATAACTTGTTCACCGACGAAGTAGTAGATGGCAGCCCATTAATTATAGATATTATAACCTCGCGCGTCCACCATACGTGTTTTGACCATACACGACGCATGTCACCGAAAAGTTCGGCTTGGCGAAGATAACCCGCCATTTTATTTCGAATAAAGTTTTGTATCATATTATTCCCCCTGTGGGTGTATATGCAGATGGGGGATTTTTTGCGACAGGGGTCGGTCGTTCAGAATTACGTGTTGTTTTTCCTTAACCATACCAATAACACATTTATATCGGCGGGGGTGACTCCGCTGATTTTATTTGCGGCGGCGATGGTTGCGGGCTTGTGTTTTATTAATTTCTCAAGTCCTTCACCAGAAAGTGCCTTGATAGCATTGTAATCAATGTCGGATGGGATTTTGGTGCTTTCACATCGCAGCGTTTCTTTTATACGGGCTTGTTCTTTTTCAAGGTAACCGCTGTATTTGGTTTCGATGGTTACATAATCCAAAACGGATGGAGGAATGTCGGTTAATATGTTTAATTCTTGCGCCATGATATTTAATGTAATGTTTCCGCGACGAATACATTGTTCAAGGGAGAGGCGTGCCTGTGGCGTTGACTCGTCATATTTTTCGAATATGCGTTTAATATCAGACATTTGGACAGGTTGTGATAGTGATTGTTGTACTAATTTAATCTGATCAAGTTTCTTTTTAAATATATTGTATCGCTTGTTGCAAACAAGACCAATACCTCGACCAAGTTGGGTGAGACGGATGTCTGCGTTATCTTGACGGAGGTGAAGACGATGTTCGGCACGGCTTGTAAGCATGCGATATGGTTCGGGGGTGCCTTGGGTTACAAGGTCATCAACAAGAACGCCTATATAAGAATTTGTACGACTTAGGGTGAATTCATCTTTCGCTAGTGATTTGTGTGCAGCGTTAATGCCTGCGATTATTCCTTGGGCTGCCGCCTCTTCATAGCCGCTTGTACCATTAACTTGACCTGCGAAGAATAGTCCAGCGATAGTTTTACATTCAAGCTTGTGGTCAAGCTGCATAGGGTCAATGCAATCATATTCAATGCCATAGCCTGGGCGGGTAATTGCCACGTTTTCAAGCCCAGGGATTGTTCGGATAAATTGTTCTTGGACGTCGATGGGTAGCGAGGTTGTTACGCCTTGCATATAGTATTCGTTGGTATGCATGCTCTCGGGTTCTAGGAACGTTTGATGACGTTCGCGGTCGGGAAAGCGATGCACTTTGGTTTCGATACTTGGGCAATAACGTGGACTTGCAGTTTTATCCATTTTGAAAAATTCATGCGAGCGATGCAAGTTATCCATAATGATTTTGTGCGTTTCGGGATTGGTATAGGTCAATGCACAGGTGATAATGTTTTTAATTGGACGCTTTGTCATTGCAGAAAATGTTTGAATATTCTCGTCCCCATGTTGGGTGGTTGTTTTTGAAAGGTCTATGGTCAACCCATCAAGTCGTGCGGTAGTTCCTGTATCAAAGCGCTGCATTTTTATTCCAAGGTCTTGCAGACTCTTGCTCAGGTAATTTGAACGTGCAAACCCGCTTGGACCTGCGTCGAATCGTTTTTCGCCGATTAAAATTGTGCTGTTTAAATATGTTCCTGTTGCGATTACCACGCTTTGTGATGTGAACTTTTCGCCTGTGGTGAGTTGAATATGAAAATCATTGTCCTTAATGATTGATTCAACTTCACCTTGACGCAAGACGAGGTTTGATAAATCTTCCAAGATTTTTTTTGCGTTAAGGTGGTATTTCACCTTGTCCGTTTGGGCGCGAAGGGCATGGACGGCCGCGCCTTTGCCCGTGTTCAATACTCGGATTTGTAATGCCGCGGAATCTGCCATTGTTCCCATAAGCCCGCCAAGTGCGTCAATTTCGCAAACAAGGTGTCCCTTTGCCGAACCGCCGATGGACGGGTTGCACGCCATATATGAAATGTTGTCAAGATTTATTGTTAATAAAAGGGTAGAACAGCCAAGTTTTGCACTTGCATGTGCCGATTCAACACCAGCATGCCCAGACCCGATTACAATGACGTCGTATTGCGTTTTCATAGGTTATATTATAACAAGAAAGAGATTTTTTTTCAAGAGATTAGCAAATTAAAAGACCACCTGGACTGACCAACGGGAGTGGAGAGGTCTAAGACGTGTCCGCAAGGCGGACGCTTGGATAAGTTTGCATTAATGTCAAACGTCGAATGCGATATATTATGCCAAATTTATGCGCATACGCTGGATCTCTCCACTACGCCCTTTGGGCTTCGGTCGAGATTGTTTGGACTTTTTCAAGTGTATGTGTTGCATTTTACTTCGTTCGCTTCGGAGTAACTTTGCTACTTCCCTATACAAAACCGTGAAAAGATTTCGTCGATGACCGCGTCGGATGCGCGGGTGCCCGTGATGTTGCCAATGTGGTTTAATGCCGTTTCAATGTCGATGGAAATGCAATCAAGGGTAAGGATAGGAAGCATTTTGAGTGCCTTTGTAAGTGATTGATAGCCAAGTGTCAATTCGTTAACGTGGCGGGTGTTTGTTATAACAATTTCGGACGAGAGAAGTTTTTTACCGCCCAATGTTTCATCAATTACCATCTCGTGTATTATTTGTTTTATTTTTGTGATGTTTTGACCTGTGATAGCAGATGTCTGGATAAAAGAACCTTTTCCAATAAAATCGAACCAGATCTTTGATTGACCTTTGTCGGTGACAAGGTCGCTTTTATTTAATATGAACAATGTGGTTTTATTGCGGGTTAGTTCAAGTATTCGTTTGTCCTCATCGGTTGGTGGTGTGGACGAATCAAATATTGCAAGTACGATGTCGGCGTTAGCGATAACCTTTTCGGTCCGTCGGATACCAAGTTTTTCTATTTCGGAGATTTCATTATGCAGGTTGCCGTAATTTATAACACTTGCACCATTAATTTGTTCACAGCTTCTTTTTCGATATTCGGTGTCACGAATTCCCGCCGTGTCATTAAATACAAGCTTCATGCCTTTGAAAAGAATACTCTCGGATATTGTGTCAGTTGTTGTTCCTTGGATATCGGTGACAATGCTTCGGTCGCGTTCAAGGATTGCATTGAAAAGGCTTGATTTACCGACATTTGGTTTTCCGAGGACCGCAATTTGTATGCCGCTTGAAATCAATCGACCTTCGCAAGATGTTTGGATTAACTCTTCAAGTTTCTTACAGATTTCTCGTAATGTCTGGGAAATCTGTTTTGATGTAGCATCCTCGATATCGTGTTCGGGGTAATCAAGTGTAGCGATAATTTGTGCAGTACATTCAATTAGCTTTTTTTCCATAGCAAACAGCTTTTCTCGCAATCGACCTTGATAGATGCGATTGGTTGCGTTAAGATGCGTTTCGCTTTCTGCGTGGATGGTTTCTATTATTGCTTCGCATTGGTCAAGGCTCAGCTTTCCGTTAAGGAATGCGCGCTTTGAAAATTCACCAGGTGATGCAAGAGTAGCGCCGAGTGTGATAAGGTGTTCAAGAATTTTTTCAAGCAAAAAATAACCACCATGGGCATGTATTTCGATGACGTCTTCGCCTGTGAACGAATTGGGGTTGGGGAAGTATATAACAATTACTGAATCGGTAACAGACGGGGTGGCAAGTGTTCCATATGTTGCATAACGTGGTGTTAATGTATTTGAATTATGGTTAAAGCACTTTGAAATTATATCCAGCGATTGTGGACCACTTAGTCTTATTATACCCACACCTGCGTTGCCTGTTGGTGTTGCGATTGCCGCTATTGTGTTCGTATGCATAATAAATTATAGCATTATGCCTTTTCAAGGTCAAATCAACGTGGCTTGCCGTAAAAAATGCGACTTCGTTGCGTTCTTACGAACGCCATTTATACATTTTTTGGACATTAATGATTTGATTTATGAAAAATCTAGAAAGATTTTTCCTAGGTCATGAAACAAAAACCACCTTGCGGTGGTCGTTGCCTGAATTAATTAAGAATTTCTAGGTCTCGTACAAAGTTTGCAAGGTCACGGAAGTTGCCCCAAGTTATAAGTCGATGTGATATGGCTTCGTTGTGTCTGTCGGTGTTGAGATACCATGAGCGTTCTTCGAAACTATTTGATGTAGCGTTTAATGGAATAAAGATTTGGTGAATTGGGGTAGCATTAGGGTTGGTTGCAAAGGTTACCAAACGGAAGTCTCTAGAATAAGTACCAGCAATCGCGTATTGAGGAGTGACGAATCTTATACGGATGAAGTGTTCTCCGCTGTTGCTGCGGATATCGTTCTTGTGACGTGTCCCAAGTGGAGCCCATGTTATACGTTGGGAACCGCTTGATTGGAATATTTGGAACAAACGATTGGTTTGTCCAGCGTCATTTAATTTTTCAAACATGTCATTACGTGCTCTTGCATGTGTGCCACGTGTGTCATCCGAGTAACTAAGAATACCTTCACGCTCGGGACTCCAAAACGAGATATCTTGTATGTATGCGGCACGAAGGTTCATGCCATATTCAACGCGACTCAAACCCATAACAAGCGAGAAGATACCAGCCGTCAAGAAAACGGTAATAGCAACCCCAATAATTATAAGTTTAGTCATTCGTTTTGTGATTTTCATGAATTCTCCGTTGATTCTGGTGTTTCTGTCTTGGGTGGACGAGGAGCACGCTTTGGCTTTTCTTCGATAATCTCTTCGATTGGTTTAATCGGTTCAGATGGCTCTTCGGTTTTTGCTTTCTTGTATCCAACTAGTTTAGCATATTCTTCGATGTTGTCAAGTGTAGGTAAGTAATTTAATGTTTCGCCACTTTCAACTATTGTTCTTGCAATATCCATATTCTTTTCAAGTTTTTTGATTTGCTCTTCTGAACGAATACCGCCTTCGAGATATGTTTGTGCCATTGCACGAATTCGAACGAATTCAATCTCGAGTTGTTCAAGCTCTGCCGCAATTCTGTCTTTTTTCTCGGCTTCTTTTGCTAGCCTGTCACGTTCTGCGATTTGTGCGATAACATCCTCTTTTGATTTACCATCCATAATGAGGTCGATGTCCTCGGCATAGATTGTTTCGCGTTCAAGCAATACGGCAACCATGATTTCGACTTGTTTTTTATAGTCTTTCATAATTTGCTGTGCCTTTTGCTCGGCTTCGATAACAATTGCTTTTACTTCGTCATCAATTAGTTGTTGCATTTTATCAGAAACACGTTTGTCGTCATATGCACGCATCATAGCTTCGTCATGGCGACCGTAGTAGAGTGGACCAAGTTTGTCGCTCATACCGAATACGGTAACCATTTTTTCTGCAAGAGACGTTGCGTATTTAATGTCTTGGGTTGCGCCTGTGCATACGTCGCCCATGAAGACTTGTTCTGCTGCACGTCCGCCCATGTACATTACGATTTGTGATTTAAGGAAGGTCTTTGATTTGTGTGCGGTAACATCGTCTTTATCATTGGTTAGGGTATATCCCGCAGCCATTCCACGTGGGATAATAGAAACCTCTTGAACGACTTGTTTAGGTTGAAGGACTCGGGCAACGATTGCGTGACCTGCTTCGTGGTATGCGGTAATTTTCTTGTCATCATCGGTTATGATACGGCTACGTTTTTGTGGACCAAGTAATACTTTGTTAATACCTTCGGTTATGTCAACCATAGTGATTTTTTTACGGTTTGCTTTTGCTGCGATAATTGCACTTTCGTTCATAAGGTTTTCAATATCTGCTCCAGTAAATCCGCTTATGATTTGTGCAACACGTTTAAGGTCAACGTCCGAACCAATAGGTTTGTTTTTTGTATGGACTTTAAGGATTTTCTCTCGACCCGCAACGTCTGGCATTTGAACTACGATTTGACGGTCAAAACGTCCAGGGCGGAGAAGTGCTTGGTCAAGTACGTCGGGTCTGTTGGTTGCGGCAAGTACGATAACACCTTCGCTCTTTGTAAATCCATCCATTTGGACAAGAAGTTGGTTAAGTGTTTGTTCGTTTTCTTCTGCCGCACCACTTATACCGACACCACGCATACGTGCGATTGAATCAATCTCGTCAATGAAAATAATACATGGTGCGTTTGCTTTTGCCTGTTCGAACAAGTCTCTCATACGAGATGGTCCCACACCAACAAGCATTTCGGAGAAGTCTGATCCGCTTATTGAAAAGAATGGAACGCCCGCTTCACCTGCGATTGCCTTTGCAAGCAATGTTTTACCAGTACCAGGTGAACCGATTAAAAGGAAACCTTTTGGAATACGCGCACCGATTTCAAGGAATTTACGTGGGTTGCGAAGGAATTGTACGATTTCTTCGACTTCGGCTTTTTCTTCTTCGATACCTGCGACGTCGCTGAAACGAATTTGGCTGTCACGAACTACGCTTGCACGGTGGCGACCCATATTTGAAAGACCACCCCGACTTGACATTGAACGGAAGATAAAAAATACAATTACGGCAAGGAACAATAATGGTAAGATCGCAAGGAATATGCCAAGCCAATCGGTTCCAGCGGGAGCGGTAGAAAGGATGGCTTCGGTTACATTTACTGGATCACCAATTGCAAGCCCCGAGTTTTCAAAACGTGCATGCTCACCTTGTGCGATGACAATTTCGGTAACTTGCCAGCCAGGGTTATGATTCAATATCCATGTTGCATGACGTGATGGATTAGAGTGGAAGTTCTGTAATGCACTTGATGGACGATTAGGTGCAGCATTTGTTAATTCACGACGGCTAAGAACATAAAAAGTGTTTGAATTTGCACGTTGGACTACCGACCAAACGTTATTGTTCATATTAAAATAGCGATCCCCGTTACTATCGGTTTGCAATCCAATCTGGCGTTGAAAATCATTCATTGAAATATTACGATTTGGACCCGCGGTTGCATTTTGAATAATTAAAAGTACCACAAGTACCACGATCAAAATGATAATAATATTAAAAAAGCGATTACCTTTGCGTGGCTGTGGTTGTTGGTGCTGTTGACTCATTAAATCTATCTCCATTTATTTATAGTGTGTAATTTTGATAATGTTTACACTTCGACAATCTATTTTCCATTATAACAAGGTATGTTTTATTTTACAAGCGGATAGTATGTGAAAAAGAAACTTGTGTACGTCATTCCGTAGATTGGTAACTAGAGTTGTCTTTTATGCGGCTTCGCCTATCCGCCTTTAGCGTTTGACATTAAGGATAATTTATCTGAAATGTTCGCGTTGCGAACAGGTCTTAGATTCTTCGCTCCCTCGTTCCTCGGTCACTCTGAATGACGTATAAAAGTGTTGTCTTCTTGTAAATTCCTTAAAATCTTGGTAAACTATGTATGTGAACAAAATACATGAAAAGTTGGCTCTTGTACCGCTTCGAAGCGGGGTGTATTTGATGCGGGATGAGGGCGGGCGTATTATATATATAGGAAAGGCGAAGAGCTTGCGGAATAGGTTGAGTTCTTATTTTAAGTCGGGTTCACATGATGCCAAAGTTACCGCCATGGTTGCAAAGGTTGTGGACTTTGATTATTTTATAACGCGGACCGAAAACGATGCATTGGCGTTAGAGGCAAATTTAATAAAACGGCACAGCCCGCATTACAATATCCTGTTAAAGGATAGCAAGAGCTTTCCATATATAAGAATTGCAAAAGGTGCGTTTCCGATGTTAGAAGTAACACGAAAGACCAAGGGAGTGCGTGCCGATAATTACAAGTATTTTGGACCTTATTTTAATGGAATTTGGGCAAGAGAATTGTTAGAGGTTGTGCGAGATATATTCCCGTTGCGGACTTGTAATGAAATAGAGTTCCGAAGAAAAAAGCCATGCGTCAATTACCAAATAGAACGATGTTCGGCGCCGTGTGATGGAAAGATCTCGAAAGAAGATTATGCAAAGGTCATAGATGATGTCGGGGCATTTTTGCGTGGTGAGAAAGAATTTGGTGCGCGTGAGATACTGATGAAGAAGATGGAGAATGCCGCCGAGTTGGAACAGTTTGAACTTGCCATACATTATCGTAATGGGTTGAATTTCCTTGATAAGTTAAAGGATAGGACTATTGTCGAGGTTGCACGTGATTTGAACTGTGATGTATTTGCACATGTAATAAAAGGTGAGATTTTTGTTGTAAGTGTATTAACAATTCGTGCGGGCAAGTTAATAGGAATGCAGAACTTTTCCGAGGTTTCAAAGGGTGTCGAGGACGAGTCCGAGATGTTATCGTCCTTTATAATGCAATATTATCAGACCAATGTTGTCCCAGAATTGTTGTTAATGGAAAACATAGATAATGAACTTGCCGAAACGTTGGGATGCAAGGTTTATGCGCCCAAGATTGCACTTAAAAAGAAGTTGTTGGATATGGCGATTACAAACGCACAGGAATTCATAGACACAAGTATTGAAAAGATAAAGCACAAACATGAATTTACAATGGGGGCATGCGAACAATTGGGCGAGGTTCTTGGTATGGAAAAGGCACCGCGAAAGATTGAATGTTATGATATTTCGCATACCGCGGGCGAGGATGTTGTTGCAAGTATGGTCGTGTTCATTGACGGGGTAGCACAGAATAAATTATACAGACGATTTAAAATAAGACACGGTATGGGTAATGATGATTATTTAAGTATACAAGAGGTTATCAAGCGGCGACTTGCAAGACTTGGTTCAACCGAGGATTCATTTGGGTCGGCTCCCGATTTAATTGTGATTGATGGTGGAAAAGGTCAATTGTCTGCAGCAACGTCGGTCAATGATACAGACATCAAGTTTATAGCTCTTGCAGAACAGAACGAGGAAATATTTGTACAAGGGCAAAGCGAGCCGATTATATTAAGTAAGAGAAGTTATGCACTTCGTCTATTGCAAAGATTGCGGGACGAGGCACACAGGTTTGCGAATAGCTTCCACATAAAGAAAAGAAGTCAATCGAAAATACCGCTTTGATCAACGTTCTATTTGGATGAAAATGCTATTTAATTTATAATGAAGGTATAACAAAGGAGGAATAAATACATGAGCAAAATGATAGTAGCCAATTGGAAAATGAATATGACAAGCGCCCAGGCAAATGAATTCTTTGATGAATATGCAAAGCATATTAAAAAGACAAAGAACAAGGTTGTGATATGTGCGCCATTTACCACAATGCCAACCGTATTTAAAAGACGCAGACTTGGGTTCAAGTTGGGTGCACAAAACGTTCACCCAGCCGAGAATGGAACACACACGGGCGAGATTTCGGCAAAGATGTTGGTAGACGCAAAGGTAACATCGGTTATAATAGGACACAGCGAACGTCGTGCGCAATTCGGTGAATGTAATTCGTTCATCAATGCAAAGATAAAAGCGGCGGTTGCTGCGGGATTACAGGTAATATTCTGTATAGGTGAAACGGCAGACGAGCGAGAAATGGGTAAAACATTCGAAGTCTTGAAAAAACAATTTATCGAAGGAATGGCAGACATCGGAGCAGAAGCAAAGAAAAACATCGTAATTGCGTACGAGCCTGTATGGGCGATTTCTGGAGGAGACCCAAACAAACCAAGTCCAACCCCAAAAAGTGCCGAGATTGCCGAAGTACATGCATTTATAAGAAAGCTTGGCAAAAAACAATTAAAGTCAAGTCGAATCCCGATTTTGTATGGCGGCTCGGCAAATGATAAGAATTTTAAAGAAATATTTGTAATCGAGAACGTCGATGGTGCATTGGTTGGTGGTGCATCACTTGTACCATCAAAATTTGCAGCTATGTGTAATTTTAACAAATGACAACTGCGTTCAAAGGCGAAATATAAAGGGTTTTAAGGGGTTTGCGTGACTTTCACACACATTTCACTCATAATTTCACACATATTGCTTATGTGGTGAAAAATCTAAAATCAAAAAGGAGTTTGAAAGTTTGATTGCTGTTGTTAAGGGTGGTGGTTGCCACTCTTTTTGTTTGTGTTGATGCAAGCGGTGCTGCCTAAAATGGCAGACCAAAACCGAGCGGTGCGTTTGGCAGGCTATCGCCATGCCAAAACGCACCCGCCCTCTCGCAATCGGTTTTTTGTAACTTGCCATTTTTTATGGCAACAAACCGCCTTTGCTTTTGTCACTTGCACATTCCAACATCAAAACATATCTTTTGGGTTTGTTTCTAACTCTCTGCAAATTTGCAAAAACATTTCAAGTGAAATGCTGTTTTTTCCTTTCTCCATTTCGTGAATGTAATTGTGTGCTTTTCCCAAGCGTAAAGACAAGTCATGGGCAGCAATACCCTTTGCCGTTCTTATCTGTGCAAGTTTCAAGATTATATCTTTTCTTTCCATGTCCATATTATCACATTTTTTATCTGTTGACACAGTAGAAGTTATCTTATAAAATAAGATGGTATCTAATTATGGACAAACAACTTGAAATCATGCGAATAAAAGAAATGTCAAAAGAACTTGGCGAAATTGCCGAAAAACTTTTGACGGGTTTCCGAACACCAATTGAAACTTTGAACTTGTCGGGCAGAGCAAAAAACTCTTTAATGCGTGGTGGTATTGAATATGTCGAACAGTTAATCAAACTTGAAAGACGTGACATATTGCGATTGCGGAATATGGGCGAGAAAACTTTTGGCGAGATAAAACAAAAGATTAGCGAAATGGGTTTTAATTGTTTGGGTTAATCCCTACCACCCATTACACTACCCGAATTGTAACGGCGAACAGATAGATGAAAGAAAGCAAACGCAAGTAATAGCCAAGCAATAGCACCGCCCACGTAAACGAGCAACCACCAAACATTGAAATCAATCAAGATGTTAAGTGCAGGCAGATGTGTAAAAAGGTAGGCAGGGATAATCGTTGCAAAAACAATCTTGACAACATTGTCGTAAATTGAAAATGGATAATTTCCTGCTTTTAACATTGTGGACTCACCCATTTTTGCAAATGCGTCACCGCCCTTTATATAGAACACGGCAGAGTGCCAAAAGGTATACGCACCCCAATAAACTAGACCCGAAATAATCGCAATCGGAATAATTGCCAAGTACCACCACCAAGTTGCACCGATTAAACCAAGAACAAGGAAACTCGTCAATATGTCACCGATAGCGGATATTTCCGTTTTAGAAGTGCTTACATTAACAAGCAAGTTTTTAGGTTGTGTCATATAAACGTCAAGCCTTGCATTGAAAACCAAATCACGCAAATCTTGTGACCCTGCGAAAAACAACCGCTTGACACCAAAACCGCCTGCACTTATACCGAACAATAAAATCACGTCATTAAAGTTCATGCCTCCGATTTCATTTGTTATCGTGAAAATTATTGCGAATACCCCTATAAACCCTGCGTTGTTTACTATCATCAAAAATATTTGAATGAAAAACGATGACTTGTATTGCCATTCTTTTTTGACGTTGAGTTTGAAACTCGAAAAAATGAATTTAATATTTTTGAACATATTAACCTCCGTACACGTTGACTTTTCGTGTTCCTCGTTTGAACATGAAAATGCCAAGACCTATAAACAACACAAGATAAACAAGTTGGATTAACATGGTTTGATAAAACAACTCCCACGAGAAATTGACAAACAATCGAGCAGGGGCAGCCATCGCCGCATTGAACGGACTCCAAACAATTACATCTTGTATCCACCCACCAAAGATTTCGGGTGGAAAGAAAAGCACCAACATCAAAAACATCTTTGAAACAAGCCAGTAATAAGGTTGTGCGTTCTCGACCCAAAAGGCAAGCATACCCACGAGAGTCATAATTAAGCAAAGCAAAAAAATACCAATCAAGAGCGACAGAAACCCAAGCAACAACCCATAAGCGGAAAAGTTAGGAACATAACCCAAGACCGCAAAACCGATAACAAGACCAGCGACAAAAATAAGCATACCTCGGAACAATGACCCTGCAAAATGTGTTGTTAGTTGATACGAGAAATAGTTATATGGGCGAGTAATCATATAGGCGATTTTGCCACTTCTGACATCCCGACCCATATCACGAACCATGCCACGACCATTAACGGAATACATGATTGTTTCGGTGATAATCAAGTACCAAATCATCATTGAGAGCGAAAACCCAGAAATAACTTGTCCGTCAGCATTGCCATAGATATAAGACCACATTTGGATAAAGATATATATAATCACGACAAAATTGAACGCTTGAATGATTGTGTTGCGTAATGTCTTTGTTTCTTGTTTTAGACTCGTGGTGAATATATGGGCATATTTTTTCATGTGCCACCACCCTTGTAAATATCCTTGATGATTTCCTCTAGCGGTGTGTTTGATATTGATATATCAGCAATTTTATCAGTAGGAAACAAGGCAAGCACACAATCAATCGAAACCTTCGTCATATCTGCCTCGATTGTATAAGCCGACTCGTGTTCTTTTATGAGTTCAACACCAACAGGCAATTTCAAAGCAATTTGTTCTTTGAGTTTGACAAACACTAGTTTCTTTTTAAGGTAGTTGTATTTTAAGTTTTTCATGCTCGTATCAAGTACAATTTTCCCATGATTGATTATAATGACACGCTTGCAAATTTCCTCTATGTCACCAACGTCATGCGAAGTGAACAAGACAGTTGTGCCAAGTTCTCTGTTTATCTTTTTGATAAGAACACGCAACGTATCTTTTCCGATAGGGTCGAGTCCGATTGTTGGCTCGTCAAAGAAAAGCATTTTTGGCTTGTGCAAAAGGCTTGCCACCATTTCGCAACGCATACGTTGACCGAGCGACAAACTCTTGACTGGTTGGTTGATAAATTCGTTAATCTCGAAAAGGTCGCAAAGTTCTTTTATCCGTCTGTTAAGTTCATCTTTTTTGATGTCGTAAAGCACACCAAAGAATTTGAAATTATCGAGTGCCGACAAATGAATCCACAACTGTTCTTTTTGTCCGAAAACCGAGCCAACTTGATATGAGAGTTTAACTCTATTCTTTGATGGGTTAAGCCCAAGCACATTAATATCACCGCTTGTCGGAAATAAAATGCCGTTCAACATTTTTATTGTTGTGCTTTTACCTGCACCATTTGGACCGATGAGGGCAACCGCCTCGCCCTCTGTAATCGTAAATGATATATTATCAACCGCTTTTTTCTCGGTATACTTGCGAGCAAAAAACGATTTCAGTTTACCGCCAAAACCTTTACCCTTAATTCGTGTCTTGAATGTTTTGTTCAAGTTTTCTACGATGATTGCGTTGTTCATATTGACTCCTTATTCGATTATAATATAAAAAGCACCGACTGGCTTTTACTGTCGGTGCTTTGATAAACTTTTATATTAAAGTTTCATCACACAAACAGTAAAAGCCTGCCCTCTGTTGTTGAAAGGACATAGCCGTTAATCGCTTGCGGAAACGTGTTCATCATGCCACATTATACATAATCAAAGTGAGTTTGTCAAGGTTTAGTGCCTACGGCGTGGCTCAAGGGAAACGGTTTGGGGTTGGGTGCATTTGCGATGTTTGGGTGTAGTGTTGCTTTGTCGTTTCCTCTCGCCTATTTGGGGTAGCACAGTCACGTCAAAACGGCAAGGGTAAAATGCACGAACAAGTTCGCCCTTGCCGTTTTGCCCTGCCTGTGCTTTTGGTTTGACGGCGAGAGGGAAACGCAAACCAAGCACACCACCATGTTTTTTAGGTTGGGTCGCCGTATTCATATGCTTGTGGATAATCAATTTCTTTTTCTCTTTGTTCAAGTATTGTCACAAGTTCTTTCATATCGTCTATGCGATTAAGCAATAGGAATCGCAAGTGATTAAATTTGATTGGGTCGGTGTTACCAAACAATAACTCGTGGTTATGCTTTGCAAGTGACGTGAGAAAACCGAGCAAGTCATCAAGTTTATAAAGGTGGGTGGCGGTTTGCTTTAATGCTTTTTTCGTATCTTTATTAACTTCCTTGATATAGTCCCGCAATTCTTGGTCGGTCATATCCTCAAAGGTTTTGAAATCGGGCAAGTATTCAAACTTGATACCACGCACACCATGTTGTTTTTCGACTTCGGGGGAACATTGACAAAACATTTGATTTTTGATTAGTTCGATGTTGGCACTATCTTTTTTGTTATAGCCGAGTGTGCTTTTGTCCATCTTTGCATAGAGTTCGTCAAATGTACTATACGCATAAAAGCCATTGACACGCACATAACAAACCTCGCTATCTGCGTCGTTCATTATGCGAACAATCTCGTCAATTTGGACGGACTTCGCCCACTCGTCATTAAGGGTCAACCAAACAGTCATAGAGCCGTCTTTGACTTTTTTGTATCTATCGTCTTTTAGAATAATCAATTTCATATCGTCTTTCATTAAAACACCTCCGTTATATCGACTTGCTTTATGTCCTGTGGTAACAATTCTATCTTAGCACCTTGCGATTTCAAAGTTTCAATGACTTCGTCCGTTGGTCTGCCTTTCTGCCAAATGTAATGGTTACGTGCAGGCATATAAATAATCTCTTTGATACGTTCACAAAAACCGTCAAAACTTGGTTGTTCGCCGTCCTGCCGTGCTTTGACATATTGCTCGGACAAGGGATAGTTGGAGATTATAAAAACTTTTGTGTAGATTGCAAGGCGGTTTGTCATTCTTGCATTTAGATATAACGGCTCGCCCTCTGTATAATCGTTCATTTCGGTTAGCGGTAATTGGTGTTTGAACTCGTCAAAAACTAAAATGTCCTGCATATCGTAATTATCAAATTGTCCTGTGGTGTTGTATTTGCCGACCTTTGCATAGTCCTTTGGTGTGTGACCAAGCACACGTCTTAAATAGGTTGATTTTCCTGCACGTGTTACACCATAGATATAAGTCACATGAACGTCACGCACAGTATCTTTGTAAATTTCCTCTAACTTTTCTTGTCGCATTTGTTTAATGCGTGGCAGACTTTGCAGGGTCAGGGTTTTATACTTTCGGAACAAAACAGTTATCGGAATCGACAAGTCAAGCACGTCCTCTGTAAATTGTTCGGTGTCTACACGTTGCCGTTCCTCTACAAATTCGCCGTGTTCAAAAAATGGATATTCGGCTTGGCTCGTGCGTTCTTTCATGCAATATTCACGTTCCTCTGCATTTGACTTATAGACGTAATCAAGAAAAATGCTTGGGAAAACTCTTTTTACAACATCGAAATCCATCGGTCTGCGATAGTTCCAAAAACCTTGCAGGTGCAGAGTGTTACATTCCTCGCCACGTTCACCTTGAAAACAAAAGTAACGCAAGAAATCTATTTGTTTGAAATACTCACAAGCACTTTCATAATCTTTGAAAAAGCACCTCTCGGTTACGAGTGTGCCGACAATCTCTTTTTTCTCTCGTTTGGGATATTCGCAAATCGCAAACACAAAATATTTTTCAAAACCCTTGTCACGGATAAAAGAAAAATCATGCTTGACGTCTTTGTTCAACATGGCTTTTTGTTCGTCTGTCATGGTTTCGGGGTCAAGCACTTTTATATCTTTCATATCGTCACGGAAAAATGGGTTGTTGATT
This sequence comes from Bacillota bacterium, assembly GCA_009784375.1. Classification (GTDB taxonomy): domain Bacteria; phylum Bacillota; class Clostridia; order Christensenellales; family UBA1242; genus WRAD01. The sequence goes on from WRBV01000002.1 coordinate 38,041, forward strand.
GTGAACTTGTTTCGTCTAACTCGTTCTCGTTGCTGATATGCCATATTGTATGTTATCACGAAATAGAACAAATTGCAAAGGCAACTCTTGACTTTTCTTGTCAAATAAGATATAATCTAATGTGTAGATGTGACACGAAAAGGAGGTGTGAAACTAACAACAGCGGTCAAGTTTGAATGTAAAAATGACATACAAAAACAAGACCATCAAAAAACACGCAAGGGGGAATTGGTTTGTAAGGGTACGACATGACGGAAAGTACATATCAATTTATGGCAGAACAAAGCAGGACACCTACGAGAAATTGAAAGTGATAGCGGACAAAATCGAACAAGAAAAGTTTATGAAAATGTTTGCAGAACTCACAACAACGCAATTTATCGAAAGTGGAATGGCAAGACCCAAGACCGAGCAAGTCAAGCAATACACGTTCCAAGAATGGTTTGACGAATGGCCGACAAGTTACAAGGGAAACCTACGAGCAACGACAATCAAAGGTTATCGCAGTTTGTTTGAAATCCATTGTGCCGAGTTGCGAGAAATGAAATTGACAGACATAACAAACATCATGCTTGCAAAGGTTTTGAACACAATGGCAGGGTGCAAACAAGCCAAAGACCAAATGAAAAGCATACTCAAACAAATGTTTGCAATCGCTCACAATGACAAGTTAATCGACAACAACCCTACATTGAACTTGCCAAGACCCAAAGCAACACCACCGAGCCGAAAGCGACAAGCATTGTCACCAGAGCAGGAACAACGCATGATTGAATTTGCTTTGAAAGACGAGAAATACGAGCCACTATTGATATGCTTGTTACAAGGTTTACGGAAAGGCGAAATGCTTGCACTACGACCCAACGACTTTGACTTTGGAAAAAACACCTTGCGAATTGACGAAAGTTATGACGAACAAAACCCAAGTGACTTGATGACCAAAAATGCCGACAGTAACCGAGAAATGCCTATGTTTGAACTCACAAGAAATATCCTAATTAAATACAAGGACTACCCATCGACTGAACGCATATTTGAAACAGCCACGACACCACGACTTTATAAACTGTTCGCAGAACTACAAGAACAAGCCGAGTTGCCAAAAATAACTATCCACGAATTGCGACACACTTTCATAACTCGTTGCCATGAAAAAGGAATTGACGAAATGATTGTGCAACGCTGGGTAGGTCACAAAATCGGAAGTGCCATGACAAAAGCCGTTTATACTCATATATCGAATGACAAAGAGCAAGAATATATAGACCAAATGAACGCAAAAACAAAATAAGTTTCACACACATTTCACACATAACACCTTTGACAATTTCATATTTTGACTTCTGTTTTCTTTAATTTATCCCTATTTATTGGGGTTTCAGGAACAGGAACGCAGTTGTCATTTGTAATTTTAGTTAATGATGATTTCTGTTGGAAATTCAATATCTTCATAGAACCAATTCTCCTCGGTCAATCCGCCTGGGGAGATTTTTTCTGGCGTTAATGTCATGTACTTTCCAAATCCTGTGGCAAGTACGGTTCCATCGCCGCTTAGGATTTTGCCTTCGCCTTCGAACCCGCGTGATGATAATTTTGTAATTTTTGCTTCACAGTATAATTTTTCACCTAATGGGACAGGTTTTCTGTATTTAACGCTTAAATCAATTGTGACACCCCAAATCCCAGGCGACGGGATACATGCGGCACGTCCAATGGTTTCATCCAAAATTGCCGCCGTCATTCCACCATGCGTCATCCCAGGATAACTTTGATGTTCGTCGCGCGGAATAAATACGGCAAGCAAGACCTGTTCGCCGTCCTCGCGTTCACATTCGTAAAATTTGGTGTACATGCCAAGTTTATTCATAGTGCCACATACAATGCACATCCCAGATATATTTTGTTTGCGAAGGACTTTGTATTTCATATGGTTTATATATCACTTTTAAAAAAAGTTACAAAGTATTTTGTGTTTAAATTCGGATGAATTTATTCATCTTGACAAATTTGTGTGAATGTGGAATAATACGACATGAAAAAAGTAGATAGCATTGAAAAGACAAACTCACCTTTAAAACTTGTTTCGGCAAAACCTCTACTATGCCCAAAAGATATAGAAAAAATTAGAAAAGATTATGACAAAGTAAAGAAAGAGCTTGATGGTGAGTACGGATACTCAAATAAATCAGAGAATGATATTGATATGTATATATAATTTAAAAAGATGGATCAACACCCGTCTTTTTTAAATTATGCTCGCTCTACGTATGCACCTGTTCTTGTGTCGACCTTTATCTTGTCGCCTGTGTTAACAAACATTGGAACTTTTACGACGATACCTGTTTCAAGTGTTGCATTTTTAAGTGCAGCACGTGCAGTATCACCTGCTGCTGCTGGCGGAGACTCGGTTACCACTAATACCACGAATGTTGGTGGGGATACGGCAAGTAATTTTTCATCAGCATAGGTAAAGGTAAAGAGAACACCGTCGGTTGCATATTGCATCGCATCTTCGACCAATCTTTGGTCGACCGCGACTTGTTCGAATGTTTCGGCTTCCATAAAGTGGTATACGGTGTCTTCGTTATATAAAAACTGCATCTCACGTCTTGTAAGTGATACATCAGGGAAGTGGTCACCGACGTTAAAGCGTTTTTCTTGTGATGCACCTGTTTCCAAATTTTTTATCTTTGCGCGTACGAATGCAGCCATACGTGGTTGTTGAATGTGTTGTGATTCGACGACTTGGTAAAATTGGTTTTCCATTTTGAAGATGCTGCCTGCGCGAAAATCTCCTGCGTTCATTTTAAAATCTCCTTAATAAACAAATATTAAAGATATTACCAAGATTATGTGAATTTTGTCAACTTATCTTTCTATGAAAGTAGCACATTCGGCTTGTTCCTCGTCATCGATTATGAATATACCATTTGCGTGACATTCTCGTGAACGATTGTAAAGACAATTTGTTGCCCTGCATTTTAATGGAACGTTGCGCAGATTTTTTGCAACAAGCTCGCTTGAGATTTCGAAAAGATTGCCATTCTCTATTATAAGGCTTTCTTTTAATTCATCACGGTCATATGTCTCGCAACAACCACTACGCGTTACCGTGATTTCCTTTGCCATACAGCTGCAGCCTGTGTTGTGTTTGCAATTACCTTTTCTGCATCTTATTTCCATAATTTCTCCTTTTTGTATCGTTTGTCAGTTTCGTCTTGTTATGCTATTATTTCCGTATAGGAGGATTTTTATAATGCAAGTTTATCTTTTAAAGGATTTGCCAGGAAAAGGCAAGGCGGGTGAGATTATCAACGTGAATGACGGATATGGAAAGAACTTTGTGATAAAGAACAAAATAGGACAAGTGGTAACACCAGAGATTTTGGCAAAGGTCAAGTCAAAGAATGAAAGTGATGCATTCCACACAGAACAAGACAAGGCAAGGATTCGTGAAATTATTGCAAAACTTGAGGGAACTATTGTTACATTGACTGCAAAAATTGGTGAGGGTGGCAAGATGTTCGGGAGTATTACAAGTACCGAAATTACAAAAGAACTTGCAGACCAAGGTTTCGAAATCGACAAAAAAAATATTATTTTGCCCGAACCAATAAAGACTTTGGGTGAATATAAAATAAGAGTAAAGTATAACTATGGACTAGAGGGAAGTTTCACAGTAATAGTTAATCAGTAATGACATGGCGGGGAGGGGGAATGAGCACAGCAACACAAACAGAAACCAAGACAATAACTCTTGAAAAAGATGAATTATTTATCTTGATGCTTTTGCCGAATCTTCGGGCTTTTGGAATACCAAAACCTTTGGAGCTTGAAATAATGGGTCACAGCATCGAAGATTGGGTCGAGGATACGGTTGCACATTTTCCATATAGAAAAGTTGATGTAGGTGCGGGCGATGATATTATTTCGCTTGTTAAAAGGTATGAGACAACTCACAAATACACAATGGTTGTTTATGGCGATATGCCTTTGTTAACGAAAGAGAGTATTGATGCGGCAACAGGATTTGCAAAGATGTTTGGACACAAGGCGGTTCGATTGCCACGTGGATGGTTGTTTGAAACCGAATACATAATGCAGACCAAGAAGATTGAAACTGCGGATATTTCGCATTTGGATTACGAGGATTTTCTTGCCGTATATAATTGGTCGCAGTTAGAAAAAGTTACACGTGTCATGCAGCGCAGGATTAACGAACGCCATATGATGAATGGTGTTCGGATTATGGATTCGGCGACAACATATATTGATTACGATGTTGAGATAGAAAAGGGTGTAGTAATCGAGCCAGGCACAATTATAAAAGGTAAGGCAATAGTTCGCTCGGGTTCAAATCTTGGACCATATGCACATATTCGCAAGGGAAATACAACAATTGGGCGTAATTGTAAAATTGGCAATTATGTCGAGTTGAAAAACGCAGAGATTGGAGATGGTACAAAGATTTCGCATCTTACCTATGTAGGGGATGCAACAATTGGCAAGAACTGTAATCTTGGTTGTGGAGTTGTCTTTTGTAATTATGATGGTAAACAAAAACACCATACAAAGCTTGGCGATAATGTATTTGTTGGCAGCAATGTTAATTTTGTCTCACCAATAAATGTCGAAGATGGTGCAATTATAGCAGCAGGCAGTACAATTACCGAGGATGTGTGTAAAGATTGTCTTGCAATTGCACGTGAAAGACAGATTAATAAAGAGCCGAAAGTAAAAGAGCAAGTCAAAGAAGATAAGAAGGATGAAGTTGTAGTTAAAATCGAACCGATTATAGAGACAGTAATTGAACCTGAGATCGAAGAGGCGAGTGAAACTGTATTTTCAAAAGAGATAAGACAGTCGAGAAGTTACACCGAAGTGAAGCGAAGCGAAATCGAGATGTCTAGCGAATGCGTAGAAGAACAAAATCCAGAAGAGGAAGATATTCTTAAAGAAGAAAGTATTGAAGAGGTTGAACTTGGACGTGACTTGCAAGATGGGATAGAGCTTGGTGTAATTGAACAGGAAAAAGAGAAGATAGAAGAACCAGAGCCTGTTGAAGTGCCTGAGCAAGAAGATGACTTGGAAGTTGATGATTCAGATGAAGATGACTTTGAAGATGACGATGAAGAAATTATCGAAGAATTGGAAATAGAATTAGATGAAGAAGATGATGATTATCCCGAGGAATTGGAAGAAACAGGGCAAATTATAGAGTCTGAGCAAATTACTAAAGAAGAAAATGCGCATACGCTAGACGCTACGCCTACGACTCCAGTCGAAATGGTTGATAAAAATGAAATCATTGTGAAAGATGAGTCCGAGGATGACGACGAACCAGAAATATTACTTGCCGAAGAGGATGAGTCCGAAGAGCTGCTGGTTGATGATAAAAAGGATTCGTTGATGGATGGCGGCGGATTGCTTGATATGATAGAAATTCCGCACATCGAGGACGAAGTTGAAGAAGAAGATGATTGCTGTGACGATGAATGTGATGGTGGAGAAGAATGCCCACTACCAAAAGACAGCTTTGATTGGGACAATCCAGACGGAGATATTGAAGAATTTTACCAGGGAAGAGATTAGATCTCTTCTTTTTTATATTTCATTTATGTCTTTTTGTATAAGAATCATGTTTATAAAAACTGCTGTGAATATTGTTGTTGCACCAATGATATAGGAGACAGTCGGACTTGTCGGAATTCCTATTGCATTTCGAATGAAAGTGACGCTGAACAGGATTGTAATAATATATCCAATTGAAAATAATGTTCCATATATTAAACTGTGATTTTTGCCGCCCATGTTCTTTATATAATATCCGACTGCAAAGTGCCAGTAGATTGTGTAGAGCCCAACAGTAAGCAATGATAGCAAGATGTGAGTGGTTATGTTGGGACCTTGTTTTGATAATGTATGTATTTGCTTTTGAGTTCTATAATACCAATATGCATAATAGATGCCCAATGTAATAATTGAAAGAGTAATTAACTTGAACGGGTTTCTATGAGTCATATAAAAGGATAACACAAAAATTATTGTTAGCATCAAAAAATGTGATATATTAATTCATGAGCAAAAAAATTTGTATATTAGCATCGGGTGGTGATGCACCAGGAATGAATGCATGTGTTGAGAGTGTTTTCAGGTTTGCGAGCTCGCGGGGTTGGCAAGTATTTGGTGCGGTTGGTGGTTATGATGGACTTGTTAACGAGCGGATTATCGCACTTGTAAGGGAAAACGCGACAGGCGTTGGACAGTTGACAGGGTGCTTTTTAAAAGCAGGTCGCAGCGAGGCGTTTATGACTGTGGCTGGTCAAAAAAAGGCGAAAGAAGTTGTTGCTAAGTTTGGTTTTGATGTTGTGATCGTGCTTGGTGGAAATGGAAGTTTTCGCGGAGCCGAGAAATTGGTGGCACAAAGTGTGAATGTTATTGGTGTGCCATCTACCGTTGACAATGATGTATATTTTACATGCGATTCGCTTGGCTTTTCAAGCGCGGTGGAAGAAAGCGTGCGGCTTGTTGATATGTTGAATGGGACTATGCAAACCAATGACCGTGATCATGTTGTCCAAATGATGGGATGGTATGAAAAGGGGCTTACTCAAATGGTGGGTGAGGCGACCTTTGCCGATATAATTGATACAAAAGATAATCGCCATACTCCAAAGCAAGTAATAGATATCTTTTCAAGAAACCGTGTAAATGGTCAATTAAGTAATCTTATGCTGATGCAGGAAAAACGTAAGGGCTCGATTGATGCGGTTGCCGAGGCGTACGAGGCGGTTAATTACTTGCAAGATTTAACGCGATTGTCGTCGGGTTCATCGATTAGGTTGAATACACTTGGACATTTACAACGTGGGGCGCCACCATCGGCACGTGACCGTTGGCTTGGGCATCATTATGGTAAAAAAGCAGTCGAGTTAATAGAGTCGGGGCAATTCGGGGTTGCTGTTGGGCTTGTGCGTGATTGTGTTATAATGGTTCCGTTCGATAAAACGGCAGAAAGGGGATAGATGACAGAATTAACATCTCTAAGAAACATTGGCAAAGGATTAGAACAAAAATTAAGATCGGTTGACATTACGACGGCAGAAGAATTCATGGAGATAGGAAGCGAGGAAGCCTTTGTAAGACTTCGAGAACAGTATTCAAATATTAGCCTTGTTCATCTTTATGCGCTTGAAGGGGCTGTTTCTGGTGTTGATTTTAATAAGTTATCTGCTCAGACCAAGAAACGGTTAAAGGATTTGAATGATAGTTTTAAGTAACGTTCTTTCTTTTCTTTTGAAACCAAAAAAGAAACAAAAGAGTTTTAAAGGGGGCTCTGCCTACCTTTAAAAACCCCCGCAATTTGCAAAATATATATTTACTTTTCGTTATTTTTAAAAGGAGTAATCTGTGGGAGAAGCATTTAAGAACTTGTATACAAGAGAATTAATAGAGAAGATTGGTGACCAGATTAAAGTGGAGTACAGCGATTTCAAACGTGTTGAATTCGTGGATTCGATTTTGGATGAGACTTGGGAGGGATTGGAATTAAAGGCAAGAACTAACTATATTGCCGCAAATTTGCGGAAATTTTTGCCACAGGATTATAAGAGTGCGATTACAATTATTGACAAAGTAATTGTGCATTATGGAAATTGGTTGGATGGGTTGGTGTTTTTCTTTCCGACTTTTGTTGAGTTATATGGAACCGATGATTGGGAGACATCTGTTCCTGCTCTTGCACGATATACACGATATGCATCAAGTGAATTTGCGGTTCGACCTTTTATTATTGATGACCAGAAACGCATGATGGCACAAATGTACGAATGGTCGAAAAGTGATTGCGAACATGTTCGAAGATTATCAAGTGAAGGGTGTCGACCGTTGTTGCCATGGGGGCAGATATTACAAAATCTTAAAGCCGATCCAAGTCCAATATTGCCTATATTGGAGCAGTTAAAGAATGACGCCGATATTTATGTCCGCAAAAGCGTTGCAAATAACCTTAATGATATATCCAAAAATCATCCAGAGCTTGTAATTAAAATTGCAAAAGATTGGTATGGACAAAACGAAAAAATAAATTGGATAGTAAAGCATGGGTGCAGAACATTGCTGAAGCAAAGTAATAAAGATGCATTGGCATTGTTTGGACTTGGCGATGCGGGTTCGGTTCAAGTAAGTGACCTGGGTCTTGTCACAGCTTCAATTAAAATAGGCGAGGATAACAGCTTTTCTTTTACAATCGAGGCATTGCAAGCAACAAAAGTAAGATTGGAATACGGGGTTGATTATGTAAAAGCAAATGGCAAAAGAAATAGAAAGGTTTTCCAAATCTCGGAAATTTCTTTGAAGCAGGGCGAGAGAAAGAACTATACAAGAAAACACTCGTTCGCCGATGTAAGTATAAGAAGGCATTACCCAGGAATTCATTCATTTACGCTTATCGTAAACGGGGTAGAGCGTGGGACATTAGATTTTCAATTAAATGTATAAAATTTTTTGTCTTGCACATAGTAATCTAATCTTATAAAGAAGAGGAGAGATTAACTATGGATAAAGCGGCAGTATTGCGATGGGTTAAATTTATATCATTTGGTATTTTATTGTTTGGGGGATTGAACTGGCTTATTATTGGACTTTTCGAGTTTGATATAATTGCGGGAATTTTTGGTGGGATGGAAAGTGTTGCAAGCCGAATATTCTATTCGCTATTTGGACTTGCTGCGGTAGTTCTTCTTACAATTGTTCTTGTAAAGGTTTTTTCAAAGAACGAAGGACAAGCCACAAAGAAAGTTGCGTAAATATTAAAAAAAGGATGTATGTACATCCTTTTTTGTTTTTAAGATACTTTTCCGATTTTGATAATCTTGTATTTTAATTTGCCAGCAGGAACTTTGACCTCGATTTCATCGCCGACCTTTTTACCCATAAGCGCGCTGCCGATTGGGCTCTTGTCGCTTACGTAGTTATTTTCTATATCACTTTCAAGTACTCCTGTGATAACAAAATCAATTTTTGATTTGCGACCGACAATTTCTACTGTGACCTTTGTGCCGACGTTTACTTCGTCTGTTTCCACTTTTGCGTAACTAAAGACCTTTACTTTTGGCAAGTTGGCTTGGATTTCGTTAATTTCCATTTCAAGGTTATTTTGAGCTTCTCTTGCTGCGGCGTATTCTGCGTTTTCGCGAAGATCACCGTATTCTCGTGCAGCCTTTATATTTGCCGCGATTTCTGCACGACGAGAAACAAGTTCATCAAGCCTTGCTTCTAATTTTTTCTTACCTTCGAGTGTTGCCCAGATAATATCTTTTGACATATAAACCTCCAGATTTCGAGACAGTTATTGCCTCAGATAATATAGTTACAAATCGAACAAATGTCAATAAGTTTAATTATTGTAACTCTAATCTTGTCCATATTATGCAAGTTGAATTCAATTTTGACACTCTTCTTTTTTTTACGCCAAAAAAGAAGCAAGAAAAGCGTCGGGGGGTGCGACTCCCCCCGAACCCCCTAAACGCGGGGCAAGATATATGCTTCGCTCTATTAAAGGGTTACATTAAGTTTTAGGATTACAAAGGTCATACAATTCGTATGGCGATAAAAAAGAAGCTGTGTTATAATGTCCGCATGAAAAAAGTTATGTTTGCCGATTCACATGCGCATTTATTGTCCGAGATGTTATTTGGGCGTGTGGATGAAATTGTTTCGAATATGAGTACAGACGGGCTTGATTTTATTGTCGAGGTTGGTACCGATTTTCAAGACTCGCGTGTGTCGTTGGAACTTGCGAACAAGTATGAACGTGTTTATTGTACGCTTGGTGTACATCCGCATTATGCTGGAAGTTATTGTGATGAATTCGAAAAATGGGCGGCAAGTGTTATACGTAATCCAAAAATAGTTGCAATAGGTGAATGTGGTCTTGATTTCCATTATATGTATAGTGCAAAACCAATTCAAATAGAAACCTTTATAAGGCATATAAAATTGGCGGACAAGTTGGGAATACCACTTGTGGTGCATAGTCGCGATGCATTCGATGAAACATACAGAATTCTAAGCGAGAACAAAGAATTGTTATCGTATGGTGTGTTAATGCATTGTTACAGTTACGGTGCGGAAGAGGTTCGCAAGTTGTTGGAGCTTGGTTGTTATTTTTCGCTTAGTGGGGCGGTGACCTATGGCAAGAGTTACGAAAGTGAAGACGCGGCACGCGAAGCGGTCATGGCAATTCCGTTGGACAGACTGCTTGTCGAAACGGATGCGCCGTATTTGACTCCCGTTCCGTTCCGTGGAAAGATTAACGAACCAAAGAATGTGAGACATACAATCGAGCATATTGCAAAGATATGGGGAAAGAGTTTTGACGAGATGGCGGGAATAACGCTTGAGAATACAAAGAGGTTTTTTAAAATAAATTGATTTCTTTGTCGAAAAAATTAAAATATTTGTGATTTTTTGTAGACAAAAATAAAATTTAATGTTAGTATAAATCAGCATCTTTTTGAGGATGCTAAAGACAAACTAAAGAAACACATCCGAAAAACATGGTGCCCGATAACTGGAACATGGGTGCGCGGAAGAACTACATAGGCAAATCTAAAGACTATTGCCTCAAGAAAAACGTCCGAAAAACAAAAGATATAAAAAAGACCCCGCGTCCACAGCGGGGTTTTTTATTGAGGGATTGAAAGTAATGAACAACAAAATGATTGTATGTGATATACTTGGAATATGAAACTTAGTGAAAAATTGCGTACAAGCGGGTTTGATTTTAAAAAGGGGCTTGGTCAAAATTATATCTTTGACGAGGGTTTTTTGGGTAGTGTTGTAAAAGACATTGGTCTTGACAGGGATGATATTGTTGTCGAGGTTGGAACTGGGGCAGGGACATTGACGCGGGTAATTGCTGGGCGAGTTAGATCGGTGCGGACCTTTGAATTGGATATGAGGCTTGAGAAGATTTTAAAAGAACAATTTAAGGGTCTTGAAAATATAGAATTATTTTTTGAAGATGGTTTGAAATCGACGAATATCCCGAATGAACAGTATAAAGTTGTTGCTAATATTCCGTATTATATTACGACGCCGTTGCTTGTGAAATTTATGCGTGATCCAAATTGTGTAGAGATTAATGTATTGGTGCAGCAAGAATTGGGTGAGAGGATGGTTGCCTTTAGTGGAACTCGCGAATATGGAGCATTGTCAATAGGGGTCCAGGCATGGGGCGATGCGTTTATATTGCGTGAAGTACCACGCAGTATGTTCAAACCGCAGCCAAATGTAGATAGTGTATTTGTGCAGATTGTAAAAAGTGACGACAATGGTATTGTTGATTATGGGGTATTGGAATGGTTGGTGAAAGGATTGTTTTCATCGCGCAGAAAGACTATGTTAAATGGCTTGAGTAGAGTGTTGAATATATCAAAAGATGAAGCCAAGAAAATTTTGGACAAGGTTGGTATTGATGAAAACTTTCGCCCAGAGGAAATTACTGTTCCAAAGTATATAGAGCTAACTAATCTAGTTTCCACAAAAAAATACAAGATTTGACAAAGTGTCGCGGTAACTGTGGATAATGTTTGTGTCAGAATGTTGTATGCAACTTGTAATTAAAAATATCGTTTTAAAAGACCGATCCGATACCGTAATGGGTTATGTGGAATTGCGTGTAGAGAATGGTAAAACAAATGTTCGGGTGGGGCATAATTACTCGGACGTTAATATTATGTTGTCGGTATCCAGTTATTCAGGTACCAATGCATTTCCTTTGTTTGAAAACGAAGAAGAATTTATATTAAACGAAGAAATTAATACCGAGCGTGAAATCTTTGCAATTTTATTAAAGAGAGAAAATGGCGAGATTATGTCACTTGCAAGCGGTGTTGTCAATATGGAGCAAGATAAAGAGAAAATAATTGCAAATGATAAATTATGGAATAGCGAAGCCGAGCAAATTATTTTACACAAGAAAGAAGAGAAAGACGAAGGCAGTATTCCCCCACCACATATTGCGAAAGAGATTGATGATTTATTGCGAAGTGTGTGTGCCGAGAACGTGCATGACATTCATAATTGTAAAGACTGCCCATATAGACAACAGTTTTTTCAAGCCTGATGGTTATTTGTGGTTACAAAACGACACCAATGTCGCCCCAAGTCGCGGTGTGTCGTATCAATTAAATTGATTTCATAATATGGGTTTGATAAGTTAATGACATTGAAATAGGTATTTCGACAAAGTATTGCAAGGACTGACACAAAATTGCAAATGTCGTATTAATACCTTTGATATAGTCAATAAACTCCAAAAAAGGTGGGAAATATGAAGAGAATTAAAGTTGTGATTGCAGAGGGTAATTTTGAAGAAAAAAACGCGTTAAAAGAAATGTTCGAGCGTGAAAATAAATTTGAAATAGTTTCTTGTGTGGATGATGGTGCAGAGGCTTTGCAAGTTGCAAATGATTACAAGGTTGATATGGTGATATCTAACTTTGCTCTTAAGCGTATTGATGGGATAACATTGTGCGAAAAGATCAAGTCAGAGAATGAGAATATTAAAATGGTAATGTTATCAAGTGCTTTTTCGGATTTTGCGGTAAAACGGATGGTCGAGGTTGGTGTGGACCATTATACTCTTCGACCTTTTGAAGGTGAGAGTTTTGTAAGAAACATGCTGTATCTGTTTGACGAAAATATGGTTGAAAAAGAACATGAAACTGTTGCGGCACAAACTATGGCGGAGTTCCCACCGATAGCAAACAAGAGGCTGGAGGATCGTCTTGCAAATATCTTTATAAGTATGGGTATCCCGGCACATATCAAAGGATATAAATTTTTGAACGAGGCAATTAAATTGACTATGCAAACGCCTGGGATAATCAACAGCATAACAAAACAATTGTATCCAACAATTGCCAAACATTATGAAACAAGTGCGAGTAAAGTAGAAAGGGCAATTCGTCATGCAATAGAAGTGAGTTTCAATCGTGGACGTATAGAAATAATTAACGAAATTTTTAAAGTAAAAGCATTTAGCGCAAACGACAGACCAACAAATGGCGAGTTCATTGCATTGATCGCCGAGAAGTTGTTGATAGAGGGGCTTGATAAGGCGAATTAGTCCACGTCGTCGTGGTCTGTTCTTCCGCTTGCCTGCGGCAAAGGCTTCGCTGCGCAATGACGTGGTGTTGTAGGGCGGTTCTTCCTTAATTTCACATTTTATATTAAGTCTAATGATGGGTAAAGTTTCTACTTCTCTTTTTCTAACTTGTCAATCTGCTTATATAAACTTGTGCCAAGTTCTCGTGTTTCAAGATGTTCTTTTATAAGTAAATCATATTTTTTATAACCAACCTTTTCAAAGGCACGGATTGAATTTTTATTCTTTGTCCAAATTTGTGCATCAAGAAAATGCATTCCGCGTTTGGATGCTTGTTGTTCTATTGTTGATATTAATTTTTGTGCAATTCCTTTGCCGCGATAATCTTCGTTCACAAGAACGCGGCAAATAGTCCCCAGCATCTCGGATTGCTGTTTTTGTAATGCGGCACAGGCGATAGGTTTGTCATTGTCAAATACCAAAAGTACATCCAAAATTTGATCCAAATCGTCAAAGGTGGAATCGCCAAGTTGTGGTTTTAACGGTTCAATTTCATCTTGGATGTTATCAAGCTTTTCAAGCAATGAATGAAAATTCACATCATGTGTGTTGGTCCATTCAAACCTTAAATTATCCATGAAATATTATACATTGTTTTTGTCTTTTTGTAAATCCTCGGTTGGTTCTTGTTCTTTTGGTTCATTTTTTCTTCTTTGAACTTCTGATATGACGACAAGTGCCGATGCAACCACTACAAGTCCAAGTCCGACACCAAAAGCCCAGCCTTGACCTGCGAATACATTGATTAACATGAACACTCCGCCCGCAAGGAATAAAATTGCGGATACAAGGATAATAATTTGGTCAATTGAATATCTTTTTAACATTGTTTTCTCCTAATTATGGATATGAATTATCTATGGATATCTTACCAAGAAAAAATCTAGTTGACAATCGTTTAGTTGTTTAATATAATCTTTATTAGATTATTCTGCCATTCGAATGGTCAGAAACAAGAAAAGGAGGCCAATAATGGCAAAAGAAAATTTTAACAGGAATAAGCCGCACGTGAACATCGGTACGATCGGTCACGTTGACCATGGTAAGACAACACTTACCGCGGCTATTTGTACTACTCTTGCACTTGGTGTGGGTGGTTCAGCACAAGCTATGGCGTACGACAAAATCGACAAAGCGCCAGAAGAAAAAGCACGTGGGATTACAATTAACACATCTCACGTAGAGTACGAGACAGCAAAGCGTCACTACGCGCACGTTGACTGTCCTGGTCACGCGGACTATGTCAAGAACATGATTACTGGTGCTGCACAAATGGATGGAGCTATCCTTGTTGTTGCTGCAACAGACGGTCCGATGCCACAAACACGTGAACACATTCTTCTTGCACGTCAGGTCGGTGTTCCACACATCGTTGTATTTATGAACAAGTGTGACCTTGCAAACGATGCAGAGTTACAAGACCTTGTTGAAATGGAAATCCGTGAACTTCTTTCAAAATACGGTTTCCCAGGTGACACAACACCAATTATCCGTGGTTCAGCGGTTAAGGCACTTGACGCAGCTTCTGCTGGTAAGAAAGACGACCCAGCGTTGAAGCCTATCCAAGACCTTATGGACGCAATCGACAGCTTTATTCCAGACCCAGCACGTGACACAGACAAGCCGTTCCTTATGCCTATCGAGGACGTGTTCACAATCACAGGTCGTGGTACAGTTGCTACTGGTAGAGTTGAGCGTGGTGCATTGAAACTTGGTGACGTTGTTTCTATTGTCGGTATGGGTGCAAAGAAAGACACAACAGTAACAGGTATCGAGATGTTCCGTAAAAACCTTGACAGCGCGCTTGCAGGTGACAACGCGGGTGTTCTTCTTCGTGGTATTAACCGTACAGACATTGAACGTGGTCAAGTTCTTGCTGCTCCAAAAACAATTACTCCACACACAGAATTCGAAGCCGAAGTTTACGTCTTGAAAAAAGAAGAAGGCGGACGTCACACACCATTCTTTAACGGTTACCGTCCACAATTCTACTCCGTACAACAGACGTTACAGGTTCTATCGAACTTCCAAAAGGTGTCGAGATGATCATGCCTGGTGACAACACAACAATGACAATCAAGTTGATTACCGACATTGCTATTGAACAAGGTCTTCGTTTTGCTATCCGTGAGGGTGGAAGAACTGTTGGATCAGGTGTTGTAGCAAAAATCATCAAATAAATTTTGGCATCTTTTGGGTTAAACTCCGCTTCTTTGGTCGGTCACTTGCGTTTGCAAGTTCCCTCCTCAGAATCAAAATTTTCCTCCAAAATCTGCTCAAAATTTTGTGTAACTTCCTTGAATTGAACAAAAGTCTACTCGAAATTGCTTCTTAACTTTATTATCTAAAAACCCCGCTCCACACGGGGTTTTTTGTATATATGGGTGAAGATTAAAAAAACTCTCACGAGTGAGAGTTTTAGTTTCTGAGTAATTCATGGTAAGAATTTATGTGATAGGGTGTCATTTCAAGTAATTGCTTGCGTTGGGCATCCCAGTATTCATCATAAACCAATATAGTATCAAAACCAGCATCGGTCGCAGACTGGACGCCTTCGGGTGAGTCTTCAAAAACAACGGTGTCCTTTATCTTGAACTTAAACATATCGGACGCGACTAGATATGGCTCTGGATCAGGTTTTCTTTTCGCTACGTCTTCGCATGTTACTGTATTTTGACCGAAGATAAATGAAAGGTTGGCATTGTTTATTAGATTTTGGTTCTCGTATGTATATATATCTACAGATTTACGTGGGGAAGAGGTTACAAGTCCCATGCCGAAGCTATTTCTTTTTAATTGGTGGAGTAACTTGCCAGCTCCTGTAATAAAGTCTAGCTCTTTCATTTTTTGTTCTGCAAATCTTGTTACTATCGCATGTGCGTCTTTGCCACTCATATCAATATTGAAGTGCTTGTTTATTTCCTCGAAAATGGCTGCGTATGGGTCGGGGCTGTTGATATTTTTAAGATATACTTCATAACAAAATTTGTTAAAATCCATATTTGGATCCAATTCTATACCCATTAATTTCAGATATTCTCGGTCGCATTGACGCCAAATATCATGAGTCGGCAGAAGTGTACCATCAAGGTCAAAGAGTGCATTTTTCTTTTGGGAAAGAATATCATGTGCTGTTTTTTTCATAATTTATTATAGCATTTTGCCTTGTCTAATTGCAATAGGTGGTGTTGATTTTGGCACCTGGTTAACACTATAGTCTTTGTACGAATATAGAAGTTTATATCTATATGTAGGAGGTTATTTAAATATGCCAAGGATTTATTTAAGTCCATCATTGCAGCCATGGAACCAGACCGTGTTGGGGGTGAGTGAAGAGTTTCTGATGAACATGATTGCCGATGCAGCCGAGCCACTTTTGAAAACAAATGGGATTGATTATGTTCGGTCAAGAATTGGAATGACGTTGAACGAGGTTATTGCCGAATCAAATGCGGGAAATTTTGATGCACATGTTGCAATTCATTCAAATGCAGCACCAGAACCAGGTAGTGCGCGTGGAAGTCGCCAGTATTTTTTCACAACAAGTTCAAATGGAAAAAGGCTTGCCGAAAATTTCAGAGATGAATTCAAAATGATATACCCAGAACCAGATCGAGTGACTATTAACCCAACGACCGATCTTGCCGAACTTCGACAGACAAAGGCACCCGCAGTACATAGTGAAGTTGCATTCCATGATAATATCTTGGATGCCCAATGGATACAGAATAATATCCAAAGCATTGCAATTGCTATTGTAAAGGCACTTGCAAAATATTTTGGAATAGAATATCGCAAGCCATGTATGCAAGGAACAATGCCTGTGAGCGGTACTAATTGGACATTTAATGGCTTTCAATGGGCAGAAGTCTGTACTAATAGCGAATCATTAAATATCCGAAGTGCACCAAACGGAAATGTATTATTTGTATTATCTCGTGGGGCGCAAGTAATCATTACTGGTGCGGCACAAGACGAGTGGGTACCTGTGCGGTTTAATTATTGGGATGGATGGGCAAGTTCGCGGTTTATTTGTGCTTGTAATATTGAACGACCTGTGACCCCGCCAATTGCGCCTGTACCACCAACACCTCCAATTCCGCCTATTGTTATACCACCAATTATAGAGCCTCCTGTAGCCCCTGTGCCGCCAATTGGCACCGTGCCACCGATAGTAATTCCACCTGTACCACCTATCGTTGTACCACCTGTTCAACCACCTTCAAAATGTGGGGATTTGCCAACAATGGCATGCCTTGCCCAAGTTCGTACCCAGGGCGGAAACTTGCACTTGCGAAGTGCGCCAACTTTGACATCTAATATAATTACCCGTATGCCGAATGGTACACGAATTCTTGTACTTGGTGAGCATGATGGTTGGTATTATGTGTTTTATGACAATCAATTTGGTTGGGCAAACAAGGATTATGTAAGGTTTTATTAATAAGACAGTTTTAAATTAAAAGCGGGCATGTGCCCGCTTTTTTTTCAACAATTACTGCTGTCTCTAATTAATATATCATCATTATAACTGCAATCTGGTCCAGCCTCGGTTTCATATGGAATGCGTGCGATACATGTAGCAATTGTTTGTTCTATATGTATATTGGAAAGTCGATCTTCGTTTAGTGTATCACATGCTGCCTTGTAATCTTCTTGTGAAAATCTTTTACAGCATTTAAGTATTTTTCGCATCTCGGACTTCATTCGGCTTCGTTTTGTGTTTGTGATAATTCTGTCATAGCCGTTCATACATCCATGTACAAGTGGTTCTGGTGCATCTTCGATTCTATCCATTACCCAATCTTTAGCATCATCGAGTCTATCCTCAATGAATACCCCAATAAATTCTTTGGCATCAGAAAGAAAATCGCCAATAGTTTCTCTATCCATTTTTTCCTCCTTTCTATGAATATTTACCAAGAATTATTGCTGTCTCGAATTAGTATAGATGTGTTGTCCCAGTAATCTGGACTAGCTTCTTGCCCCTGAGGAATACGTGAGCTATATGTATTTACTGTTTCTTCTACGGGTGTACTGTTGAGTAGTGCTTCGTTTAATCTCTCGCACGCTTCTTTGTAATCTTCTTTTGAAAATTTCTTGCAACACCTAAGTATCTTTCGCATTTCGGATTTCACTTTGCTTCTTTTTGTGTTTGTAATAACCCTGTCATAACCATTTACAACTGCATTGAATGAGGCTCCAAGACCGTCTACGATCTTGTCTGATATCCAATCGCCTACATCGTTTTTAACCCAATAACATGCATCATCGAATTTATCGCCAATCCAAAAGCGGGCGCTTTCGAATTTGTCGCCAATGAATTCTTTTGCATCATGAAGAATATCTCCAAATGATTCTTTGACTTCCATCGAAACCCCTTTATTTTAATGAACTATTATACCATAAAAATCTTAAATAGTCAATATATCGAAAAAAAGGTGAGTCATAAACTCACCTAGAAGTATTGAATTTTAAAAAGTATAATTATTTTTGTGGTGTTTCCAATGTTGCCTGGGCGGCTTTTATTGTGTTGGACATCAACATGGTGATTGTCATTGGACCGACTCCGCCAGGAACGGGGGTTATGTGTGATGCAATTTTTGATGCCTGGTCATAATTTACATCGCCGTATAATTTGCCTTCGTGACGGTTAATTCCGACGTCGATGACAACTGCGCCTCGTTTTATCATGCCTCCTGTGACAAATTCGCGTCTTCCTATTGCTGCGACCAAAATATCGGCACGCTTTGTTACGCGGGCAAGGTTTTTGGTTCTTGAATGACAAATTGTAACTGTGCAATTTTGTGCAAGGAGAAGCATGGCAATAGGTTTTCCAACGATGTTGCTTCGACCTATGATAACGGCATGTTTTCCTTCCATGCGCTTGCCAGTTGATTTGATGAGTTCAACAATACCCGCAGGGGTACACGGTACAAGAGAATCTTGTCCAACGAAAAGTTTTCCTGCATTTTGAATGTGGAAACCATCCACGTCTTTTTTGGGGTCAATAAGATCAAGAACGTGGTTTTCGTCCAAATGCTTTGGAAGGGGAAGCTGGGTTAAAATGCCGTCAACTTCGATTGATTCGTTAAGGTCGCGGATTATTTGGTCAAGTTCGTCTTGGGAGGTTTCGGCGGGACGCATTATTACGAATGATTTAATGCCGCATTCTTCACACGCCTTTACTTTGTTTTTGACATATGTTTGTGATGCAGGATCTTCTCCGACCAATACAACTGCAATTCCTATTGGACGTTTATTTTTCTTTTCAAACTTTGTCGCTTCTTTTTTTAATTTCTCGCGAATTTTGGTTGAAAGTATGCGACCGTCGATAATTTTTGCTTGTTTTTCCATGTTATTTCTCCTTTGTTTCATTTTGATATTTTAATCGTTCTTCCGTTAGTTTTTGTTTTGAAAAGCACAAGTCGATAATACTAAATTATTTTTACGCTTCGCTAGATCCTTCGACTTCGCTCAGGATGACATCGATTAAAATAATCCTGTGATCTGTCCATTTTTATCGATGTCGATTTTTTCGGCGGATGGAACTTTTGGAAGTCCAGGCATTGTCATGATTGAACCCGTTTGGATTACAACGAAGCCAGCACCCGAACATAGTTTAACGTTTTTAACCATGATGTCGAAATCGGTTGGGGCACCGAGTTTGGTTTGGTCGTCGGTGAATGAGTATTGGGTCTTAGCAATACATATGGGCAGGTGTGCATAACCCATTTTCGCAATCTTTTCAATCTGTGTGCTTGCCGTTTCGGTAAGGATGACTTTGTTTGCACGATAGATTTTGTTTGCGACGGCGGTTACTTTATCAATTATTGAATCTTTGGTTGAATAGAGTGGTGTGAATTCTGGTTTTGGATTGTTGTCGATTAATCGGACGACTTCTTTTGCAAGTTCGATACCACCATCCGAACCTTTTGCGTGGACTTGGGATAATGTCATGTTAATGTCAAGCTTTTCACATGTTTGGCGTACAAGCTCGATTTCGTCGGCTGTGTCTGTGGGGAATAGGTTAAGTGCAACTACGCATGGGATTTTAAAGACTTTGGTTATATTCTCGATATGATGGACAAGGTTAGGCAACCCTTGTTTTAGATTTTCTATCTTTGAACCAGTATCATTAATTTTTTCACCCTGATAAACAAGCGAACGTATTGTTGCCACAAGTACAATGGCATTTGGATAAACGCCTGTGTTCGGGCACTTTATGTGAAGAAATTTCTCGGCACCAAGGTCGGCACCAAAGCCAGCTTCGGTTACCGTAATGTCTGAGAGTTTAAGAGCAAGATTGGTTGCAATAACCGAGTTACAGCCATGTGCAATATTTGCAAATGGACCGCCGTGAAGGATAGTAGGGGTGCTTTCGAGAGTTTGTACAAGGTTAGGTTTTATTGCATCTTTTAAAAGTGCGGTCATTGCACCATGTGCATTAATATTGCGTGCATAGATTGGTTTGTCATCAGTCGAATATCCAATAAGAATATTGCCAAGTCGTTTCTTTAAATCATTTAAATCGGTTGCAAGGCATAATATTGCCATGACTTCGCTTGCCGCGGTTATGTCAAAGCCGTCTTGACGTGGAGTGCCATTGAATTTGCCGCCTTGAGCGATTGTGGCGTTTCGTAGTGCGCGGTCGTTCATGTCAATACATCTTTTCCATATAATTTTTTCGATGTCAAGGTCGAGTGTATTGCCCTGGTGGATATGATTGTCAATCATTGCGGATAACAAATTGTTCGCACTTGTAATTGCATGAAAATCACCAGTAAAGTGCAAATTAATATCTTCCATTGGAATTACTTGGGCATGACCTCCGCCTGTTGCACCGCCTTTGATTCCAAACACGGGTCCAAGGGATGGTTCGCGAAGGGCAATGACGGTTTTTTTACCAAGCTTGGCAAGAGAATCACCTAATCCAACGCTTGTAGTTGTTTTGCCTTCGCCTGCGGGTGTGGGACTTATGGCTGTTACAAGTACAAGTTTGCCATTTGGATTTTTTAAAGTTTTAAAAATAGACAAATCAATCTTTGCTTTGTAATTACCGTATTGTTCAATAAAATCTTTTGGTATATGGGCAGAGCTTGCGATATCGTCAATATGAATCGGTTTTACATTTTGTGCGATTTCAATATCTGATAGTATAGTTTTCATGAGTCTAGCTTATCATATTATTTAGTAAAAAAGTATCAAAATCTTCTTGACTTGCGCACATAGTTTGGTTATATTTCATAACGTAAATTACATATTAGGAGTATAAATGAGTAAGACAGTCTATATCAAATGTCCGCGTTGTGAATTGAACTTTATCCAAAAAAGGGAAAAGCTTTGCCCTGTATGCAAACAGGAAATGCAGAGTGTTTCAACCAATTATGCCGAGGATAGTGCAAGCCTTGGTCTTTGTCCAATATGCAAAGTAAATTATATTACCGAGGACGAGAATGTATGTGGTACATGTGTTGGGGAGAGCGACCTTTCCGAAGAGGAAATCGACGCACTTTACGGCAATATTGCTATCGAACGTGATGGCGTTGACGAGGAAGACGAAATTGTAGATGATGAAGAAGAACTAGAAATTTTATCACTTGAAATGGAAGATGAGATGGACGAGGATATGGAAGAAGATTCAAGTGACCCACTTGATGATTTCGAAGACCCAGGCGAGGGTGACGAAGATGACGAGGACGATGAAAAATAATTTAAAAAGAGCCATTGGCTCTTTTTTTATTATGACTAGGGATTTTTATCCGAATAGCTTTTCATAGATAGACACATATTCGTCGTGGTTAGAGTATTGTTGTGATTGAGTGGGTGGTCTTGATGTAAATTTTTCGGTCATAGTAAGGATGAGTTGACGTGCAGAAGGTCTTTCAACAAAGTATTCCTTAAGCTCGTCTTGTTGCCACCAAAGATTTATAAGTGTACGCAAGCATCGTTCAACAGCCTCGGGTTCAGCATTATGTTCACGTCCAACATCTTCGTATAACCCTTTGTTAAGTGCGGTTATTACCGTTGGGTCCTCTTTGACTTGGGCGATGCAGGATTTAAGGTAATGGAATCCTTTTGTGGTTGGACACTTTTTTTCTAAGAGAAAAGACAAAATTTCAATGTTCATATTTATTAAGGCATAGTATAACACATTAATATCTGGCTGCCAACTGGTATTGATAAATTTTAATGAGAAAATTATTAATGCCAGGTCCAATTATATGATATACTTGATTTATGAAAACTTTTCTTGTTGTTGGACTTGGTAACCATGGGGCTGCGTATGCCAATACTTGGCATAATGTTGGATTTATTGCGGTCGACAGACTTTGTGAAGAATTAGGATTCACATTCAAAAAAAAGCCGCTTGTTAACTATGCGATAGCCGAGGGAAGTTTGAATGGTTGCAAGGTTTATTTGTTGAAACCATATACGTATATGAATCGAAGTGGCGAGGCGGTTGTAGCGGTCATGCGAAAATTTAAAATCCCAGCCGAGAATTTGGTTGTCATTATAGACGACCTTTATATCGACAAGGGCAAGATACGAATCGGCGCGGGTGGTTCGAGTGGTGGTGGACATAATGGAACACGCAGTATAAATGAAATAACAGGCGCAAAGAATTATGTTAAAATCAAAGTTGGTATAAAGCCAGAGAAAGAGATGCACAACCAGTCAAGTTATGTGCTTGCACGTATTCCAGAAGACGAGAAGGATATTGTAAGTGATTCAATTGATATGGCTTCCGAGAGTGTCAAAATGATAATTGCTGGAAAAACGATTGCAGATATACAAGGTAAATTTAATTGCAAGAACAAGGACAAAGAATGATAAGAGAACTGGGTAAGGTTATCAAGAATAAAGAACTCGACGAAATTGTCGAGTTTGTTTCGGGTGCAAAAGATAATTGTGTGGTAACTATGGATGACTTGTCGGTTGCACCATTAATTGCATCGGCAAATATAAAGCCATTTGTGTATATTGTAAGTAACAGCGAGAGTGTGCCAGAAATCGCAAGTTTTTTCAAAGGGCTTGGTTTGCGAGTTTCTGCTTGTGAGATTGAACCTGATTTACCGATTTACACAGAAGGAAAGCAAGCGGCAAACGAACTATATAATGCACTTCACTTGTTTATGGATAAGCAATCAGATGTACTGATAATCCCAGCAACAAGCCTGCTCTTTAATATTCCAAGCGTAAAAAGTTCGGCTATTGAAATTAAAGTAAATGTCAAAATGGATATCAAAAGTACTTGTGGCTCTTTAGAAAATTTCGGCTATACGCGAGTTACAAGAGTGAGCCAAGCAGGTGACTTTTCTAATAAGGGTGATGTGGTCGATATATGGCAAGATGGAGAAGAAAGTCCAATTCGTGTCATGTTTTTTGGTGATACAGTCGAGGCGATCAAGAAAATAGAATCAAGTGATTTTTCGACAATTGAACGTGTTGACAGTATAATAATTAACCCGATTTCATCGTTTGCAAATGTATCATCCGACATGATACGAAAAAAGCTTGAGACCGTGAATATCAAGCACGAAAATACACGTGCAATAGTTGACTCATTGAACACACGATTGGATAAAGGGCAGACTCTTGGAGATGTGCGTTGGTTGAATGCATTATTATTTAAACAAGCAAGCATTTTGGAAGAATTACGGGCAATATCACCATTAATCATCTTTGAAAGACCAAGGGAGATTTATGAGAACTTGAAATCGCTCGAGATACAAAATTCCAAGCGAATAGAATCATTAGTTGATGGCGGATTGTTACTTGACATGCATGGGACGGTGCTTGGTAATGCTTTTGAAATTGAGTCCGAGCTTGAAAAATTTACCTGTATAGGTTTTCAAAGTGTGGGGGCGTTGCCGCCATTGTTCAAAGTTAAAAAAACATTTTCATTAAAGACTTTGCCGACTGCCAATTATTTCTCGGCTCTCGGGGTCTTGGTTCCAGACATAATTCGAAATGTTAATACTCACAAAAAGACGGTTGTTGTATTTGCATCTAATTCAAAGTCACTCGAGAACTATCTTGGTTCAAAAGGTGTTGAATTCAATGTATCCACGCTTGATAAAATAAAGGATGGTGTTGTAAATATTATTTATCGGACGCTTGGGTTGTCGTTCGAGATAGCTGGTTCTAATATTGTTGTATACTCGATTACAAGTCCGTCTAAACAGATAAAACCCAGCACCCCTGAGAAAATGTCTGGTGAATTCGTTATGCCGAGTGTTGGAGAAATTGTAGTACATGATTTTCACGGAATTGGGCGGTATTTGGGAACAAAGAGTCTTGTACTCGGGAGTGAAGAAAAAGATTACATGGTATTGCAATACGATGGGGGGGCATTTGTATATGTGCCACTTGAACAAATGGGAGTTTTAAGCAATTATCATGGCGAGCCTACGCGACTAAACAGAATAGGGGGGAAAGACTTTGCAGATGCAAAGCAACGGGTTCGGCGAAGATTAAAGGAACTTTCATTTAAACTTGGCGAATTATATGTAAAACGTGCAAAAGCAAGACCAAGTATTTATGATTGTGAAGAGATAATAATGGAAGAATTTTTTAATTCGTTTCCATTTGATTATACACGAGACCAGTTAAAAGCGCTTGAAGACATTAAAAATGATATGACAGGCTCGTCGGTTATGGACAGGCTTGTATGTGGTGATGTTGGTTATGGGAAGACCGAGGTTGCGTTACATGCGGCGTTCAGAGCGATTATGAGCGGATACCAGGTCGCGATGTTGTGTCCAACGACTATTTTAAGTGTCCAACATGGGAATACGGCAAAGTCAAGGCTTGGTAAATTTGGTGTGCGGGTAGAGGTATTAAATCGATTCAAAACGGATTCCGAGGTCAGAGAGATTTTGGACGGGTTGAAAAGTGGTTCGGTCGATATGGTGATAGGGACACACAGGTTATTATCAGGTGATATATTATTTAAAAACTTGTCTTTATTGATACTTGATGAAGAACAACGATTTGGTGTTTCACACAAAGAAAAAATAAAAACTATTAAGTCCAACATTGATGTGTTAACATTATCGGCGACACCTATTCCGCGGACTTTGAATATGGCTCTTGTTGGAATTCGTGATATTTCAAATATTACGACCGCTCCAGTTAATAGAACTCCGATTATTACTTATGTGAGTGAATACAGCGAAGAGCTTGCACTTGACGCCATTTTACGTGAACATTCACGTGGGGGACAGGTTCTTGTACTATTTAACAATGTAAGTGGAGTTGAAGCATATGTTGCTCGACTTCGAAAAATTTTGCCTGGTGGAATGCGTGTTGATATTGCTCATGGACAGATGAGTGCCACAAG
This sequence comes from Bacillota bacterium, assembly GCA_009784375.1. GTDB lineage: Bacteria > Bacillota > Clostridia > Christensenellales > UBA1242 > WRAD01. Next base: position 63,561 of record WRBV01000002.1, read on the forward strand.
GCTCGAGGACACGATTTACCGAATGTATAATCGTGAAATTGATGTATTGGTTGCAAGTACAATAATCGAAAATGGAATTGACATTGCAACGGCTAATACGTTGGTTGTAGTTGATTCAGACAGGCTTGGTGTTGCGCAGATGCACCAGCTGCGGGGCAGAGTTGGTCGAAGTGATGTTCAGGCATATGCATATTTTACATACCAACGTAACAAGGAAATATCCGAGATTTCAAGAAAACGGCTTGATGCTATTCAAAAATTTGCAGGAACAGGAGCAGGGTATAACATAGCAATGCGTGATTTACAAATTCGTGGAGCAGGAGATTTATTGGGTGCCGAGCAAAGTGGGCATATTGACCAAGTCGGGTTCGAAGTATATATGAAAATATTAAAAGAAATTGCAGATGAAATAAAGTAGGGTTAATGGTACAATGCCACATGCAAGTTATAGCTTATTTTTGGGCTTTGTTAATTGCTTACTGTTTGGCGGGTTTTACCACCACAATAGTATCAAGGACAAACAAAGGTTACAAGACACATGTTTTTGATCCATTTAAAGAATGTTTTTGTGATGGTTGCGGTAAAGGTATTCCATTCGTACTTACTATTCCATTAATTCCTTATATTTTGTGTGGTGGCAAGGCAAAGTGTTGTGGTGCGAAAATTCCCATTGTATTTCTAATATTAGAGTTTACTGCTCTTGCCGTATTTGTTGTTACGATTTTTCTTCTTGGTCATGATCCAGTAATGTTGTTAATTGTGAATTCGGCGTTTGTTACTGTTCTTGTTACGACAGCTTCTCTGGTTTGGCACAGGGGACGTATTAAATATTTGAACCTTGTACTAGGAATTCTTTTTTTACTTGTATTGGTGCTTATGATAAGTTTGGCACTTGCGGTTCCGTTGATTTTTTCTTGATAAATCCTCCAAAATTTTACAATAACTTGTATGTATTTTGTTTGGATTTTTTACCTTGTTCTGCTAGAATGTTTTTATGGAAAATTCTAAAGTTACAACATCTCTTGACAAGGTCGCAGCGGTAATTGCAAAGCAGCTTGGTAAAAAAGTCGAGGACATCAAGGCAGAGCACAGGATTGTAGAAGACCTTAATGCGGACAGTTTAGACGTTATCGAGATGCTTATGACACTTGAAGATGATTATGGTGTTGCTATCCCAGATGAAGAGGCACCCAAGTTAAATACGGTTGGCAAGATCGTCGAGTATCTTGACAAGAATGTAGCGAAAAAATAACATATAAGATATTGTTTAAGTTTGGGGCACTTACGCATACTAACCTGGGTGATAAATGAAAACAATAACGAATAAAAAATATAATGGCGAGGATAAACCCTCGGGGCGGATGCCGATGGCTGTTCCGCTTTTATCTGTTGTTGGTTTGTTTTCGGTTATGATTTTTGGAATATTTTTGGTGTATACAGTAATCGGATTTGCTCAACCTCAAAGAATTCATAATGTTTCTGTGCATATTTCGGGCGCGGGCGAGGCTGATATTGTTTTGCGTATACCAAACGGTGAGAGTTTTGAATACAGCTTTCTTGAAATGATAGAAAAGGCATGGAATGAAAAACAAGTAATTATAAGTGTTCCGACAGATATGGCTTTTGTAGGTTGGTACACAGACACAGAAAGACGTACGCGCTATGACGGTGAAGCGATACTTGGAAATATGAGTTTATTTGCAAGGTTCGCAGTAATTGGTTGAGTAGTTTGATTTTGAACACGCATAAAATCATTTTGATGTGTACAGATAAAATGCTATATTAAGTATGTAACTTACACAAACTAAGGAAAGACATGGGGACGTTTTTTGGGGCAATTGGTAACATGGGCGCCAGAATGAATGGTTTTTTTTCCATGCTTGGTAACGTTATGGATGCGGCGGACGATACAGGTTTTGCCGAAGATCTTTTCGAGATATTGGCGATTATATTTGGTGTTCTTGGTGCGATAGCATTGCCGTTTGCCATTTATCTTTATTTTAAATTGGTAAGTGCTCCCGATGAACAACAAAGGGCTGCGGTTAAAAAGCGTTTTGTTAATGTTCTTGCAAGTATGATGATAATCGTCATTTTGGTCGGCATGATGTTGACGATACCGTTAATGGTTAATTTCCAAGGCGGTGGTGGACCAGGCGGTCCAGGGCTTGGTAGGACATATACAATCCATGGACCAACAGGTGTCCCAGTAAATGAATCTCGTGAGATCATAGTTCGACGTGGAAACAGTAATATTCGTTCGATATCTAATTATAATTATCATGTTGTGATATCGATAACTTCTGGTGCTGAATTTGCCCGACTCTCGCCAGCTGATGGTATTATGACTAGTACAAGCGCTGTCAGGCTTGAAGCCATAGCTGTGGGAACAGTTACGCTCCAGGCGGTGATAACAAGACCAGGCGACGCTGATTTCACTACACGTACGATTACAAGAAATACGAATACTATTCCACAGGGTGAAGAGGGAGGTCCTGGTGACCCTGGTAATGGAAACAATAATGATCCAGGATATGGTCACGATGGCGGAGGTGGACCAACTCATGCAAGTGCACATGCTGGTGCAAGGTGGCCAATTGCTTCAAGAGGGGCACACTCATATAACCATTTTGGTTCTTGGCGAGGACCTCTGTCAAGTGGAGGAAATGATCGACATCATATAGGTATAGACATGCCAGGAGGAAACTTTACAAATACAAATTTTGCATTTTTTCCGATTTTACCTGGAACAGTTGTTCGGGTGGGTTCAAGAAATCCTAATGTACATGACACAAATTGGCATTATAGTGTATTGATTGAACACAATATAAGTCATGATCCTCTCCAATTTCCTCATTTGAATAATGGTAATCCGATAACTAGAATTTGGTCATTTTATTTGGTATATGCTGCAAATTCTAGAATAGATGTAAGTCCTTCGCAAACTGTACAACCCAATGTTACAATTGGAAGAATTGGTAGATTATTGCATTTTGAAATTTATTGGCATTCTGCAAATCCGCCTGCGAATACTACACCTGTATTTCAATCAGGGAGAAGTACAAATGACCTTGAACGATTATCAGGACGATTGCACCCGCTTCGTGTATTAGGTGGAACGATACCAGGTGTCACACCAAGTATGGCAACGATATGGGGTGATGAGTTTGTTGAGGATATGGATGTGGTTATTGCTGAGTGTTGTGAAGACTATCCAACAAAGCCAAAATCAATGTTATATCTTGATACAAGAAAAGAATATTATTCTGTTCTCGCAAAGGATAAAAACCGTTAATTTGTTTCAATAATAAAAAAAGCCTTTGAAGGCTCTTTTTATGTTAGACAACTCTTTCTATTTCATTAACAACCGAACTAGTCAGGCTATTAACTCTGCTAAACTCTTGATCAATTACTTCAAGAGCAGTTTGCTCGCCCAATGTTTCGTATACCTGAGTCACAAAGTCTAGTATCTCCTGGAACCGTATATGCCCGTATTCTTCGTCCTGTATATATGGTGAATTAATAATATGTTCTATGAGTGAGTTAGCAATGTTCATATTTTGAGGGGTTACGAACATGCGACCATTTACACGTACATTAATTGGGTCACTTGGCATTTGAGTTTCTTGTTGTTGTGTGGGTTCTTGGGTTATTTGACCTTGGCGGCGTAGTTCCTTGAATGTGTCCATTTGATATGTAATCATCAAGCGAGGGTCATTTTGATGGATATGGGTAGCCTTGCCATCACGTACTTGAAGAATGAAATCTAGTATAAATTCATTAAACGCTTGGTTAAATTCGGCATCGTTCATATTTAGTAATGGAAATAATTCATTATTAGTGAAATCAAGAATATGTTGGGTTAAAGTATCTATGTCAAGGTCTGTGAGTGGGTGCATTGCAACGTTAAGTGGGTGTAGGTGCGGTGCTTGGTCTCTGTTAAATGCTTGGATAGCTTCTATATGTCGTACGGTATGAAGACGTGTATGTGTAGGTATGTCATTCAGGGTATACCTTTCATCAGGCCATGAATGAATTTGTCGTGTCACATGCGAAAGATTGTCTTCGAGATTCCTTGTCTGCCGAGGATTTAATCCAGCATCATGGAACAAGTTTTCACGCGCATAGGCTAAAGCACGTTCTACGAAGTATTCTGCGGGCGGGAACTCGGCATCATCCTGTTCAGATAATTCCACAGAGTCTTTTGTCACCTCGTTTGGTGCAGGTGTGCTTGATGTGGATACTTGGACGGGTGCTTCTTGTGTGATTGTTTGCTGGGTTGTTGGATTTGTTTGTGATTGTAGGCGTTCTGCTGCTGTCGTTGCACCTTCCGAAATTACATTTTGTGTGAATCCATTTGTGAACTTGTATTCAAATGCTTCGGTGACTCGTTCGAATACAAGATTTTTTTGAATGTCATTCAAAGATGACCAGTTCATGTTAAGGAACTCGTGGTTGAACCATTCGTATGATTGTTGAGCCAATGGTGAGATAAAATCCATGCGTTCGCGCGGGGTTATTTCCGTACCATTAAGGCTGTTGGTCAGTAAGTTGTCCACATAGTCCTCGATGACCTCGAACGCGTTTACGTTGCTTGCACAAGCGGTAAGTTTCGCAGTCAAAATCATTGCCGCGGCTACCTTTGTAAGCCTTGTGCCAAAGCCAGGTGTCGTTACCTGTCTCTCATTTGCTTGTTCGACCAAATTTTGATCAAGATGTGCTTGCGGGTTAAATTTTGTTCTTTTCATTATTTACTCCTTGAAGTTGCTTTATCATCTCTGGTGGGGGCATCGATGAAGATGGTACTTGGAAGAAGTCTTGTTACAATCTATATATGAATATTTACTATATTTTAATACATAAAGGAAAATTTGTCAACAAAAAATGCTTGACTAATGATAAAAACTTTGCTTTGTCGATTTTTGTCGCTCTGTTTTAAAACTTGTCGGTAAAGCCACAATAAGAGTCTGGGGCAGCCGATTCTTCTTGTTCAATTTGTTCGGATATTGATATTTGTTCAGGCTTGTCACGTACGATAAGATGCACAAGTTTATTAATAGGTTGTATGAAAAATAACAGGACTATTGCATTTGCAAGGTTAAGGACAAGGCTGAAGATTGATATTTGCCAGATTGGGTTTGGAACAAGATTTTCAAAGAATGGGGCAATAACATGTTGCAATGGCCAAATGATTGGCAAGAATATAATCGTACCAAAGACATTAAATAAAAGGTGCATCCATGCCGCACGTTTTGCGTTACGATTTGCTGGAATTGCGGCAATCATAGTTGTAAGTGTTGTTCCAAGACGTGTTCCGAATACAAGGAAGATTATGCTTGTAAAGTCGAGTAGTCCGTTTGCGGCAAGTGCGATAAATATTGCGGTTGCCGCAGTAGATGATTGTATGATTGCAGTTAAAACAAAACCAAGCAAAATTAAAAGAAGAGGAAAGTTCACAGCCGCAAGCATATCCGAGAAGCCATTTGTCAATGCTTCGCTTCCCGAAAATGCACTTGACATCAATTCAAGACCTACGAAAATGATACCGAAACTTATGAATATATCGGCGATGGAATTCAAACGCTTGTGCTTTGTGAGTATCTTTGTAAGCGCACCAACAAAGACAAGTGCCATGAAAAAATATTTAATTCGGAATGCAGACAATGAAAGCAGCATGTTTGATAAAGCACTTCCTACGTTTGCACCAAATATAACTGCGGTGGATTGACCAAGAGTCATGACCCCAGCATTTACAAGTCCAACAACGATAACAGTAGTTGCGGTGGATGATTGAATTATCGTTGTGGCACCCGTACCGACCGCAAACCCGACCATGCGATTATTTCCCATTTGTCTGAAGATTGCGCGGACTTTGTCATTTCCCGAAGTTTGTAATAGGTTCGAGAACTTTACAATTCCAACCAAAAAAACACCGATACCAGTCAACAGGAGCAATATGGAATAAAAAACTTCCCAGAACATTAGTTCATTATACAATGTGATATAGATAAACTCAAACAAGATTAATCTGTCTGAGAATTATTTGCGGCATCTTTTGTCTTGTTTGGCTGCTCTTTATTTGATTGGGGTATTTGTGTTTTTTCTTTGTCGGTATTTTCTGGATTAGTGGTGGAGTCTGTTTTGGCTTTGCATTTTTCTTTTTCGGCTTGCTTGCGATTTTCGATACGTTCTCGTTGTCCAGCAAGCATTGTCAGATTATCTCCGAGTGCCGTAAAAAAATCTCCCCAAAAAGAAAGTGTGTCCGAATCTTTGATCGATTGTGCGAATTGCTTCGCGGTAAGTGTGGAAAATGCCAAGATATCGCATTCGGAAAAATCGGAAATTTGTATGTTGCTCATGCCTAGTTTATGTTTAGGCAAAGGTCATTGATACTGGTGGTGGATACTTGGTTTTTGTGATAGTTGTTTACCATTTGCAAATAATTCGAGATAAAAAGGTCTTTGTCCGTTGTCATGGCTTTTATCTGTTGCAAGAAGGCAGAGTATTCTAAATCTGGAAAATACATCTTGTCGTTGGCATAACCATCATTGCCGAATTTTTTAAGAGTATATAGATATGAATCATCGATTATTTTTTGGAGATCAAATTCTGGGGAGTTTGTAAGTCTATAGGTATATGTACTTTCAAGAAAATCGGTCATGCAAACGCGACGGTCAGCAGAAGATATAATCTTACCAATTGTGTTTCGTGGATCGCCGTCAAGGCTTGCGCGGTGGTCTTCGATACCTTGGCATATCTGTATGATTTCGTCATGTGAAAAGAATCTGCGTAAACCTTTATCGTCTTCACATATTTGGGCAGATATCTCTTCGTGCTTTTTTGGATTGATATGGTGTGCAATATCGTGATACATTGTGCCGATAAAAACGCTTCGTTTACTTACTTCTTCGGTTGCTATATTTACAAAAGCCTGTCCTCGTGTAGTTACTGTATCACGATGACGCAAATCATGTCGCCCATCATTTTTTAAATAAAATGGGCTTGTAATCAAATTCGCATGAGTATAAAGCTTTTCACTTATTGTCATTAGGCTTGATTTTATAATAAATCAGCGAAATTGTCAAGATAGGTATCATTTTTGGCTTGCAAATTGTGCAAGAATTCTTTATTTTAATATCAGATGAAAGAAAGAATTATTGTGATTGCTTATACTGGGGCTGGGAAAACCGAGATGTTAAAACGCTATGAAGGAATTTATAATCCGAGCTCGGACGATTATAGATATATCTTTGATAAAGACTTGCCGCCCGAGCAAAGAAAGAGTAATCCAGATCGCAAAGAAAATCCCGAATTCCCAAACAATTTTATTGACGCGATACATAGCGGACTTGATGATAATATTGTTCTTTTGCCGCTTACAAAAAAGTTATTTGAATTATACCTAAACGAAGATTTCAAGCAAAAGATGAAAGGTGCAAGGATAATTGTTGCATGTCCTCGGAAAAATGATTTCGCAGAATACAAAAAGCGGTTTGAGGAAAGAGGGAACATCGAAACATTTATCGAAAACCGACAAAAAGAATTTTCTTTTATTATGGACACATTTGAAAACATGCAGGATTTTGAAAAAATTATTATCAAGCCAGGACAATTTCTTGACCAAGCACTTATAGGTCATGGAATTCAATTGAAGCCGAAATAGAGTCATGGAATGTATTTGAACTTTTACCTAATATACAAAAAATTGCCTTTACGGCAATTTGGTGACCCTGCCGGGAATCGAACCCGGGATACCACTGTGAAAGAGTGGTGTCTTAACCGCTTGACCACAGGGCCGATTAAGATACTTTTTATTATACGCTATGATTTTGATTTTTGCAAGTAGTTTTTTTGTATCATTTTTTAGGTGTATTGTCAATATGCTTTTTAAGCAAAGTTTCTATGTAATTAGACAAAGTGCGGTTCTCACTTTCCGCAAGCTTTTTTAGCTTTTCAATTAATTCTTCATCCAAGCGCATGCTTAGTACTTGTTTTTCAATACCCATATTCTTGTTTACATTTAACAGCATATGTATTACAATGACAACGTATACATTGTATACAAAATAAAAGGAGGTAGTATGGAAGAAAGTATTATAGATTTGTTGAGTCAACTGGAAGTATATGTTCAACAAGAAAATATTACTGGCATTAAAAATACACTTCGTGCTTTGAGTGAGATATTGAGGTCTGAGTTAATAAGAGTCAAAAATACTGTGAATTAGAAAACGAGCCACATGGCTCGCTTTTTGTTTTGATTAATAGATTAGACTGCTCATGAGTGTTGCGACGAGGACGAAGTAGATAAGAAGTCCAAGAACGTCTTTGATTGTTGTGATAATTGGTGCTGAACCTGCGGCTTGGTCAAGCTTGAGTTTTACAAGGATCCAAGGTATAAGGAATCCAAGAAGGGCAGCAAGTGTCATATTAGCAATAAGAGAGATTGCAACTATGAGACCGAATAACCAAGCATATGAATTTTCATATCCGATTCCTACCCATATCCATGCTATTGCGCCAACAATGATACCGACGATAAGACTTAGAATGAAACCGATGAATATTTCTTTTAATAATGCTTTTGAGAAGCGTCTGGTGTCAATATGCCCAAGTGCAACACCACGTGCGAATACCGTTGATGATTGTGTACCTACGCTTCCACCCATATCCATAATTACTGGAATAAAGAATGCAACAAATACAAGAGAATCAAGTGTATCTTCGAATCCGCTCATCATAAAACCTGCGGCAATACCTGCGAGCAGCGAGAATACAAGATAGGGCATGCGAACACGCAGAATTTTCCATATACTACCCTTGACTAATGCTTCACTTCGGTCGCTTTCTTTACCTGCAACATCGGCAAGACCAGCACGTGCAAACATGTCGTCCGTTTCTGCATCTTCCAAAATATCCATCGCATCATCAACGGTAACAATCCCGACAATTCGGTCTTCAGAGTCAACGACTGGAACGGCAAGAAGGTCATAGTCTTTTAGAACATGGGCGACCTCTTCTTGATCAGAACTTGTTGACACCTTTATAAGTGGGTCATACATGATATTTTCAAGAATATCGCCAGGTTCAGCAATAAGAAGTTTACGGAGTGAAATAACACCCTCGAGCTTCTTTTTTTCATCCGTGATATAAAGAGAATAGATTGTTTCCTTGTCTTCTTTTGCTTGTTTACGGACTTTTTGAAGAGCCTTTTCGGCCGTCATGTTGCGTCGAAGAGAAACAAAGTCTGGTGTCATTATACGTCCTGCGGTCTCGGCTTCGTAACCCATGAGCATGTGGGTTGTTTGCCTGTCCTCGGGAGAGAGAAGAGACATTAGACGTTTTGTAACTTTTGCAGGAAGCTCGTCAAAAAGCTCGACCCTGTCATCGGGGGACAGTTCCTCGATAAGTTCTTTTGCATATTCGTTTGTGAAGCTTGAAAGAAGCTCTTTTTGAAGAGTGGTGTCAAGTTGTTCGAATATTGCAAGTGCGTTATCCTTTGGCAAAAGTCGAAAGACAATTGCTTTTTCTTTGTCAGAGAGTTCGTTTATAACGTACAAAGTCTCCATGTTGTCTTCTATGCTTTGTAGAAGACTTTTTAGTGACTTCATGTCTTTTTCCTCGATAAGTTCGAGAATACGATTATGAAGTCCTGTGATTTGGGTTGTTTCAATGATTGCGTTCATAGTGTTCCCCAGGAAATGAATAGTCTTGCATGTTGTAGAACTTTTGAAACGCTTGCTTTTATATTAAAGAGCAGGCGGTGTTAATATCAAAGCGTCTACTATCGTATGTATCCATTCGCCTACTCCTTTTATGTTTTATTTTGTGCGACGCACAACATTTTATTATACTTTATTGTTAACGAATGTGTCAACAGCAATATCTCTTTTAATTATAGAGAATTCATTTATTACTATTAATTGCCTAAATGGATGGAATATCGTATAATATATATTATGGGGCAATTCATTTGGAATATATTATATCGTCCAAATCGGGTTTGGGGACTTGACGAATTTCTAGAGCCCAATTATTCGTATTTTTCTGGTGGACATATTATGTTGCTTGTCCTTGGATTTTTGATTTTGGGGGCTGTGGCTGTTTTATCATTCAGAAAAAAAGCCGCAATTAACAAAGTCTTTATTGCCTTATCAATTTTAATTTCATTGTGTGCGGCTACGTTAATAACGTATTCAATAATTTCGGGGATTTATAACGTTGAGTGGTATTTGCCTCTTCACATATGTAATGTTTTTATCATTATAATGCCACTTGCCTGTATTTTCCGTAACAAGTTCCGTACGTTTTTTATGGAGTACTTTGTATTCGCAGGCTTTCTTGGGTTTTTACTTGCTACGACTTTTCCGATGACTACCATGCTTTATTTCCCGCCACTTCATATTGTAAGTATTCTGAGCTGGTTTCACCATGTTATTATTGGTGCATTAAGTGTTTACTTGGTATGTAGCGGAAACTTTAAATTTACTAATTACAGATGGTACAGACCTATGAGTATGATTGGTATCTTGGTTGCACTTTCGATTGTTGCAAATTATTTCCTTGGAACGAATTTCTTGTTTATGAATATGTCACGCGTACATTTTCCAATAAGTGCATTTGTCGAGGTTCTTGGAACGTTTGCTGTGCCTATTGTTTTAATTTTACTGGGGCTTGCGGCATACAGTATACAAGTTTGTGTGAAAATTTATGAGCGTATAAAGATACGTACAATTATAAGCTTTATTAAATGGTTGGAACCAAGAATTAACAACGAAGGGTTGAAGAAATTTTTACAAGAAACTACGGTAGAGCAGCTCTTTGATATTGATTACATGCAATCATATTTAAAAAAGTTAAATCTTCGTCGTGTTCGTCGTTTCTGCAGATTGGCGTATTCATCCGAACAAAAAGAAGCCGTTTAAGGCTTCTTTTTCTCTAGTCGAAATTAATTTGGTCGCACATGTCTTTGATTGCTTTGATAGACTTGTTAAGTTTTTCTCGCTCGGACTGGGTCATGTCAAGATCCAATGTACGTATTGCTCCACGCCTTGTTAAAATTGTTGGCATACCAAAGCATGTATCATGTTCTTTTGAGTAAACACATATTGTTTTTATTCCTCCAGAATCCTCGAGAATTGTTTCGGTTATGTCCTTTAAACATATGCCGATGCCGTAGTATGTGCTGCCTTTTTTTTCTATGATACCATATGCGCTGTCACGTACTTGTTGTTCAATTTGTGGGCATTGTTCTTCGGTTAGAAACTGGCTTATTTTGTTTAATCCAATAAAGCTACAACTCCATGGAACCATTGAAGTATCTCCATGTTCGCCGATGACATAGCTGTGAATATTCTTAGGGTGAATAGATGTTACCTCACCAATAAGGTGGCGCAGTCGGGAAGTGTCTAGTGTTGTACCGCTTCCGATAACTTTGCTTGGTTTTGCATCGCTAAGGCGGTAAACCGCGTATGTCATAACATCGACAGGGTTTGTTGCAACAAGGTAAATACCATTAAATCCCGATTTTACAACTTCGTTAACAATGCTTTTCATTACTTTGTAATTTCTGTTTAAAAGTTGGGGGCGCGTTTCACCTGGTGCTTGGGTTACACCCGCACATATACAGACAATTTTGGCGTCGGCACAATCTTGATAATCGCCCGCCTTGATTTTTATACGCGTTGTGTTATAAACGGCAGCATGTTGCAAATCCAATGCCTCGCCTTGTGCTTTTTTGTGGTTTATGTCAATCAAGACAAGTTCAGATACTTTGTTTTTTGTTGTGACCAAAGAATAGGCATAGCTCATACCTACATTTCCACAACCAATTAATACTACTTTTCCCATAAAATTAAATATAGACTAAAAACTGTGAATGGTCAAGGAAGTAGTGTTAGATGTTGACTTTTATTGTTCGGAAAAATTGAATCGAGTGAGTAAACGTTGCGATAAGATTGCCGTCCATGTCAAATTCGCGCGTTATTCGTCCGCCTTGGCTTGTCGCGACTATGTTTGTAGAATTTCCATGCAAATGGTCATCCAGATTGTGTACGCCTGACATAATCATTGAAAATGGCATTTCCATCGAGTTGACAAGCCATGCATTACCAGTACCATCTTCGATGAACCATGTTTCGGCAAAGCTTGTTATTCCAAGTCCTGTTAAATCAAGAAGAGGAAATTGTGTAAAGTCATATTGTTCATTGTGACTTGCCGTCGCTATTGGGTTAACAAAATTATTGAATACATGCAATAAATATCCGCCAGTCGTACGTTGCATTGTCGGAGTGTGTTGACCAGACGTTGGTCTTGGGCTTTGTCCTGTTGTTGGATTGTTGATTTTATCAATGAATGTCAAGTTGGTGTGTTGTCTCATGACTGGGTCTTCTGTCATTACCCATTCGACTGTTGGATTGTTATAGATGTCTGTGAAGAATATGATGCTGTTTGTGTGGCGCGAGCTTACTACAAGTCCGTATGTGCTTCCTTGTTTAACCAAATCAAGCGAATTCAAATGGAACCAGTTATTTGTAACATTGTTAACACTTTGTGCAAAAGAAAGTGGAAAGAAATCACGCATGTTAAGTAGTTCTTCATGGCTGAGTTGCCCAGTTGTTTCACATCTTGACATCCGTAATACGATATCCATCCATCGGATTGATGGGTTATAGGTTGCACTTGCCAAAATATCATTATTTGGACCAAGTACAAATGAATGTGTAAATGTATAGCCTGGTGCATGGTACAATCCAACAACTTCACCCAAACGGCTTACACGTGTGATGATTTGGTTTGTTGCACCGAATACGAAATTACCGTCATTATCAATTTCAAAGCCATGTGCTGATAGATTTGATCGTAGTGCCAATCTTTGGAATCCATCGTTACAGAAAATCGCGATGTCTCCCATAATACTTCCATGGTTTCCGTATTGTTTAACAAACATACCGTCGCTGAGGTCTTGTTCTCTTCCAGCTTGGATGGTGACAGTCAGATTATCAAGTGCGCCTGCATAAGTGACAACTATATCTTCGAATACGCGGGTAAAGATTACGTTGTTTGCTGCGTTAAGTGTTTCAATACGAAGTGTTGCTGGACGACCTGAGACAAATCCCATTGCCATGAATTCGTGTGTATTTGTAAGGTCTCCGCCTACGTATCGTGTAAAGTCGGGAACTCCGTCAATTATTACTGTGTATCGGATTGTTGCCTGAGCTGCTGGTGTTATAAAGTACACAAAAACACCAAGTGGGGTAGTCCCAAAAGGATTATGGATAAGTAATGGTCCCATATGATGGTCGGTCTGGGACAAGGCACGCGGGAATAATGTTTTAAGATGATCGATTTCATAGCGGACTGCTTGTTGATTGTTTTCGTTGTATATTTCATGTATGCCACGACCATGCAGCGAACTTTGGATATGTGTAAGATGTGAAAATGCTCTGTCGTATCCAGCGTAAAGTGTTATATCTTGTGTTACGGTACGAGAAGTAAAATTCCATTGTGTTGAACGATCCCATGTCGGAGCTTCGGAATGTGAGAGGTCAAAATGACTTTGTGGAATATTTGTTGCAAACCATCCAACAAAATTATGACCAAGTAATTCGGGTTCAACGGGAGGTCTTATATGTCCGCCCGAATTTACTATATAGACAAGGTCATTTTCTCCGTTATTAAATCGAAAGGTGACTCGAAATTCATCTTGGTTTGGTGTAAACCATCCAAATAATGCCATACCCATACTTGTAACGGTTATTGCAACAAGTAATGTCGCACTCACCAGCAATAAAATTAATCCCGCTTTTGTTTTCATAGTTATAGTGTAGGATATTTTTGCAAAAATATGAAATTGTTTTATTAAGATTAATTTTTATGGTCTTGGACCAAATACATAATTTGCCATGTCTGGGAAAGAATTTGCTTCGTGAAATGCACGCAGCTTGTATATAGTGTGCATATATTGATTAATATGTTGCCTTGCCAATGCGATTGTTCGTTGGCTTGGTATTGTTGTTGGACCGTGGTGACGTGCGTTAAAGTGTACAAAGTCGCGTGTTCCCCAAATAACTCCAGTATCAAGACATCTTCCAGCAAACAAGCCGCCGATTATAAATCCTATACCAATTGAAAAGCTTTCTTCTTCGAAAATAGAAACACCCAAGGTTAAATTTGAATGAGTATGAATACCAAAGAGATGTGCGATTGTAGGATAAACATCTATGTTTGCCATGAACCTTTCGATGCGTCTGCCGACAGTTGGTGGTTCTACACGTGTTCGTGGGTCATGGCTGTAGATTACTGGATTAAATGGGCGGGTGGAGAAGAAGCTTGAAACATCATTCCATCTCCAATCACGGGGAAGTGCACTACTTCGCAAACCAGTCTCGCGGGGATTATACACAATAAATGCTAATTGTTCGCCAAGGGGACGGTTGATGCGAGTGTTTGACAACTTGCCTCCGCCTGGGTTGCCTGAGTGTGTATACCATGAATGGTTAAAGTGATCCGAATACAAGACAAGTGCAGTTGTATCGATTAACATGACTGTACCACATGGATGGCGTGCAAGGTCTGGTGTTGTTTCAAGATGTTCAAGCAAACGTCCGATACCTCGGTCAAGATTGTGAACTTTTACAAGATATTGGAACGCAGCAATACGTTCAAAGTCTGTGCCTATTGCCAGTTTTGGGAAAAATTGTGCAAGATAGTATTCCATAGATGAAATTGCAGCAATGTCATCCATAAAGTTTTGAGTATAGTTGTCTGGAACAGTTGTGAATGCACGTCTTTGAAGTGGTTGTGGCAAATCTGCAAACACGGGTTGTCCGTTTTCATATTTGTTTTGAAGATGGATGCTTATACCGTGATGAGTTGATACCGTCAACACATAACTCATAAATGTTTTGTTTGATGGCGCAATGTCATCTATGGCGGCGTCTATCATCAAAAAGTCAGAGTTTCTGTTGGTGTGACCTGTGATGCTGTTTGGGATGTAATGATTTGTTGTACGAAAAAAATCAAACCCCATAGCGGGTAGTTTTTCACTACGTAAAAACTGACGTTCGTGGAAGTTATGAAAAGAACCCATCTGGTCATAGCCCATGCGACGGAAAATGTTAGGAATACTTTGTGGTACATCATTATTTGTATATGTAAACCACATTTCTTGTCCCATTGTGTGTCCGCCTGTTAACGAGACATATTCTGTCATTACTGTACGTTCAAATGCGTGATAACCGTCGACCCATGTTGACATACTTTTAAGTCTCCACAAATTTGGTGTAACAAGTGGATTAATTGCATCAAATTCCAAGGTCTCCATCATGAGCATAATCAAATTGTAATTTTCATCCAAGCCATAAGTGAGCGGAGTAGGTTCATTCCAAAATCCTTCCTGTGGTGGAATATTAATGCCAAATGATGGGCGAGCATTCAATATTTCAAGCAAATTTGTAATATAGAAAAACGAAGGTCCAAATCTTTGCAAAAAGTGATGACGATTAAGGAAAGTTGATAATACAAATCTGTCGTTATTCATGTTGTTAATAAAAAATTGTTCTTCATTATCGTCGATTGGTCCCATGATTGAGAATGTTCCGCCTATTGATGTCGCCATTATTATTACAAGTACAAAACTTGCAATCAAGCCACGCTTTCTGTATCTTGTGCGGTGGAAATCACGTTTAAGGCGACGATGTAAAATTATACTTGCGGTCAAAAAAGCAATAACAATTGCGGCAACAAATCCTGTGAGCAAAAACGGAACGTATGATGCGTTTCCAAATTGGGCGATTTCGGATGCTCCACGTAGGCTTTCCAAGATAAATAATTCACCAAGAGCTTCGCTAGCAATTGCATTTGCTACGACAATAATTGCTCTTAGAGTTAAAAACGTGGTGAAGATAATAATTTGGATTATGCGGTTGGGTATACAACCTACAAGGGTTGCAAAAATAATAGTAATACCAAGTGAGAAAATATAAAACCTTGGGAAAGACCAACCCAAGTTAATGTACAGAATTAAATCCAAAATAACAGACACAAGTAAATATAATGATGGTATTGCAAAAGATCGGAAGAGTCTCGACCTGCAAAATCCATCATCTGGAGCAGTTAGTGATATATCTGAATTTTTATATTCGTTCATGATTACATTATTATAAGATGCTTATTGGTTTTGTCAAGTATTGGTGGATATGATACCATATATTATGAACAAAAACTTTAAAACGCATTCGGCTTCGATGGTCTATTTGTTGCGTGAATTGGATGGCAAAAAACAAATACTTTTACAAAAAAGGGGCAAGGGGACTTTTGGATCCGAAATGTGGGAGGCGTCGGCAGCAGGACATGTTGAACAAGGAGAGTCCTTGACGATGTGCGCCCAGCGTGAAGCACTAGAAGAAATAGGTATAAAGTTTAACCCAGAAGACATCGAATTCTTAACAATTATTCATGTATTGCCAGTAGAGCCACCGCCACTTGACAATCCATATTATAACGGTCATTTCTTTGTAACAAGATGGGATGGTGAACCGTATGTTTGTGAATGTGACAAATGTATGTGTCTTGAATGGTTTGATTTGGATGAAATGCCAAAAGAAATGTTTGCGGACAGAAGTACCGCAATCCATAATTACAAAAATAAAATAGCTTATTCAGAAAAAGGGTGGAGAAGATAAAAAAGACCGAAGTCTTTTTTTATATATTTATCTCTGGTTCTTGTGTTTTTCTTGGATTAAGTAAGTGTACTGAATCTTGACCAAGTTGCCTTTTAATATCTGCCTCCGCTTTTGCTTTTGCTGCTTCTATTGATGTATCAATATCTGCGGCAGTTATAAAATCTTTATCGGTCATGCTTAGTATCCAGAGAATACTGTGTGCCTCGTTCTCGTGGTTAATAATTTGGTTTTCAAGATGGTCGTACGGTAAACTTATACCAATCTTACAGGACATAGCGTTTCTTGCAAATACTTTTTCTTGTTTTATGTCGGCACTTGATCGATTATTATCTTCCATTGATTGAAGTTGACTTCTTTCGACACCTTGTGGGAATTTTTGTTCAAGATATGCTTTTGCCTTTATTGCGAATTTCTGTACTTCGTGCGGATAAAGATATGTTCTCATTTTACGCTCCTTCAAATTAATATTTACTTTCAAGTATATCATAAACGCCAAAAAAGTCGAAATATTTTTATGGTAGGAAAGGATTTTCTAACGCGAAGCGTATATAGCGAGCACCATGCCATAATTTGTGATTTTTGAGAAATAAAAAAGACCGAAGTCTCTTTTTTGGTTGACCGATGTTTTGTTGTATTTTGGTGGGCAGATTACTTTTCGATTAAGCCTTTACCAGCAGTTCCAAGTCCGCCAAGCCCAAGTAGCCCACCGCCGACTTTTGATATCACTCCACCAATTTTATCTTGCCAAACATCTTCAACAAGTTGAAAGCGAGCAAGTAAATTCAAGTCTACTTGGTCAAGTGTTCCGCATTCACAAAGGTCGATTGCAGTTCTCAATGCATTCAACTGATTAGCTGCTTCCAACTGCATACCGCCAAACGCATATAACCCAACACCTGCGCCTATCATTCCTGCACCGACTAAAATTTTCTTTTTATCCATGACTGTATACTACCATAATTTGGGCGAAATGTCAATACAAGGCATTAAAAAAGAACCCAAATGGACTCTTTTTCTCTCGCAACCCTTGCGAACGGCCTTGGTAGACCGAAACCTAGGACTAGGGTACTTTTGGGCGACTGCGAATTTTCCTTGGAACATATGATGTTTCGTTGTGTTTTAATGAAACCTAGTCTCTAACTCGTTCTCTTGTTTCAGGCTCAACATTTGTCATAGTTTGTGGATCACACACTAGTGTTCCGCCAATTTCCAAACTTTCAAAAACTTCTTGACTTACGAAAATGGTTTCTCTTCTCCCATCATCATGTTTAATTTCTACTGCCCACCTTTCTGGTCTTGTTTGAACAAAAGGCTGCATGATTGTAATATTCCCAACTCTCATTGGAATCAAAATTGTTGACGTAGATTGCGGCCTATGGTCTAATCCTTTTACTTCGTGTTCACATCCATCGTGTTGACTTGATGAACACCCAGGAAGCGCAACAATTGTAGCAACTAAAGCAGCGGTTGCTAAAAACTTATTTAGTTTTTTCATGGTAAAATCATATCACAAAATCAACAGTTTTGTCAATATTGAACATAAAAAGAATCCAAGCGGACTCTTTCTTCCTCCTGCAATTTTATCGAACGGTCTTGGTAGAGCAAATTATATGGTGAGTAAACTTTACAAACCATCTTGCAAAGTGATAAAATTAAGTATGCAGGATATACAAAATTATAAAAAAATTTCGGTTCTCGGACCAACAGGAAGTGGTAAAAGTTTTGTTTCTGGCAAACTCAGTAAGATATTGGATTTGCCTATAATCTATTTCGACCACTATACTTGGAACCCAGACAGAAGTCCGATTGATAAAAATATATTTGTCGAGAATGTTCTGTCAATGGCGGGCGACAAATGGGTAATGGACGGTAATCATAGTCGTGATGATGAATTGACGAAGCATCGTTTTACTCAGAGTGACTTGATTGTCTTTTTGGACTTTAATGAAAAAGATTGTGCCGAGGCGGTCAAACTTCGTTCAGGAACCGCCCGCCCAGACATTCCAGATTATCTCATCGAAGACGATAACGATACAGCGTGGTTAATCAACCACATTAAAAAATGGTTTGACGACAACAAGCCTCAACTGATACTTGCGCAAGCAGAAAAGTACGAAGCAAAAGAAAAATTTGTCACATTAAAAAATCGCCAGCAAGTTGACGATTTTCTAAGTTTACTTAAGAAACAATTTGGTAGCGGGGACAGGATTTGAACCTGTGACCTTTGGGTTATGAGCCCAACGAGCTGCCGTGCTGCTCCACCCCGCGATGACGATATTATATAGTATATAACTTTTCATGGGATTATGTCAAGGATTAGTTTTGCGATATTTGTGACAATTTCCGCGTTTTTTGTTGCATAGCATTTTTGATTAGGTTATAATATAGGATATGTTAAAGAAGTGAAGAACTTCTCTGGGCATTTATTATAGATATAAACAGAATAACTTATAAACTTATCTTGGGGCGGCGACGTTTCCGAGTTTGATTTTTTTACATTAAATAAAAACATAAAGCAAAACGCCAGAGTGTGTGACTTGTATTTAAGATATTCGGTTTATATAACACAAAGGAGAAAAGATTGAAAACAGCAATTAAAAGAGTAATTATTAAAAGTGCAATGACAAAACGCAGAAAGGACGAGCATTTTGACGAAGTTGCGGCAGATTTAATGACATTGCCCGAGAACGCAGCGATTGATTATAATAACAGTTATTATTTTGCGGCACACGATATGGAGGGCAATGCATTCTTCTATCGTCTTGGACAACGTGGTGGAGTAAATGGTCCTGTTGCCGAAATTTGGTTTGGCTTTCAAACGCATGATGGAAAGATGTATATGAACAGCCAAATGTTATATGAACTTGACAAGAGCCCTTGCAAAGTGAAATGTATTGAACCACTTAAAAAATGGGAGTTCACATTTAATGGGGCAATGGTTCCAGTAAAACCAGGCGAGGATTTAATTGCCGAACCATGTGGAAAAGAAGTTAATGTTGAATTCAGCGGGATATTTACATCAAGTGAAGGTATATTTGAATTTGGACGTGATACTCATGTTGATACGTTCTCGGCGGCAATAGCGGCAGAAAAATGGACAAAGGAGTTCAAAGAAAACCTTAAATCTGTGCGCTCACAAAAACGCACCGAACAATTTGGTTATGTTGAATCAAAGGTCAAGGTCGAGGGCAAGGAATACGCGATTAATGCAACTTCTATACGTGACCAAGCATTCGGAAAACGTATATGGAGCGATATGAATCATTATTCTTGGCTTGTTGGTGGATTGCAAGATGAGACTTGTTTCAATCTTGTTACCGTTTATTATCCAATTTTGAACAAAGTTGGACTTGCGACAGGATATCATTTAAAGAACAAAGAATACGTTCCTTTGGTTGAATCACAATTTCCTAAGGAACAAAAGCTTGCGGGTATTGCACCGACAAGCGGAGTTGCAACCGCAAAATTTGCAGACAAGACAACATGCAAAGTTGAATTTGATACAACGATAATATTCCCATACGTTTTCACAGATGAACACGGTGGATACAATGTTTTCGAATGTATTTCGACTTTTAATTTTAACGGCGTGAAAGGTGCGGGCATTACCGAATGGTCGTACAATCAAGACAGGAGTAGACTTTTATAAGATGAAAAAAATTAATTTTGGTGAACTTGGCAAAGATTATGAAGATAGAGTAGGCGGTAAGGCACGTGGACTTGACCAATTGGTGAGTGCTGGTTTTAATGTTGCGCCTGGTTTTATTCTTGCCGAGGTGGATTTAGAAAAAAATTTTGACGAAGCCATAAAACATTACAATGAATCGGGGCTTGGGGTTGTGGCGGTAAGGTCATCGGCAAGTAATGAAGATGGTGCTGATTTTTCGTTCGCTGGGCAGTTTACTACTGTGTTAAATGTTTCGGGCGAAGAAGAATTTAAAAAAGCAATAATTGATTGTGTAAAATCATTGGAATCAAACACAGCAACATGTTATTCATGCCAAGTTGGCGGAAAACAACAAGCAAAGATGAGTGTAGTTGTACAGCAAATGATTGAAACCGATGTTGCGGGGGTTTGCTTTACGTCTGATCCGCAAAATGCGGGAAATATTCTTATAGAGGCGGTCGAAGGTCTTGGCGAACAGCTTGTGTCTGGAATGGTGCAATCTGTTCAATACAGTATTGCAAAGACGCAAGTAAATGAAATCGGGAAAGATAGTTTTGATAAATTGGTTCCGCATGAAATATTGAAACAAATTTGCTTGGAATCGCTCGAGATTTCAAAAATCTTCGGTACAGAACTTGATTTAGAGTGGGGAATAAAGGATGGCAAACTTTATTGGTTCCAGGCACGTCCAATCACAGTATTAGAAGAATGTCGTACCGATGAATTTAATCCAAAATTTAATGTCGAAGGTCACACAATAACACGTTGTAATATATCCGAGATGCTGCCTGGGGCTGCGACACCTTTGTCAATTTATACAACCTTTTATGCGATTGATTGGGGTATAAGAAAGATGATTCACACAAGCGGTGCCAACAAAAAGATGAAAGCATTGCCTGATTTCGGTTGCGTGTTTTCGTCGCATGGACACTTGTTTTTGGATTTGAGTTCGCTTTATCGTATGACAAAGACAACATTGCTTGCGACAAAAGGTGACGTTGAGCTGTCGATTTGTGATAGGCATCTTGCCGAAGAAGAGCGTGGAGTAGTGCCAGGCAAAAAACTCTGGTTCGGGGCACGGGCGATTAATTCGGTTAAGTATCTTAAATTCATTCTATCGGTTGGCAAAGCAAAAAAACGTATTGCAAAGTTAAGTAATAATTTTACAATCGGCAAAGATGGAATGACAATGCAAGAGCTTTTTGATGCTATTATCAAAGCCCAAGATGTTTCGAATAAGGTAGCATATTATCATTATGCTACAAGTGGACATTCGGGTGCCATGTCAAGTGCGGCGACAAAGGAACTAGATAAAAAGTTTAATGACCGAGAAAAGAGCCGTGCCGTTCTTGCCCAGTTGCTTGAACGTATTGATGGAATTGAAAGTGTAGATATCCTGGCATCACTTTGTCGACTTGCAAATGCAGTTGTTGTCGAGAATGCGGACGCAAAAAATTATAATAATGACCAATTACTTGAATACCTTGAGAATGCAAGTGACAATGTGAAAGACTTGCACAAAGCATTTATGACAAGACATGGACACAGGGCAATACGAGAGGCAGAATTACGTAGCAAGAGCTGGGCAAATGATGACCAAGCATTTGCGGGTTATTTGAAAACGGTTATTGCGGGAAATATGGCGGTTCCAGAAGTACAGACTCCGCCTGATTTAGTACAGATTTTGCTTGATAATGGCTTTACAAAGAAACAAGCAAAAAAGATTGCGTTCTTTGCAAGACAGGCACGTAATGGCGTACGAAACCGTGAATATTCAAAATCAAAACTTATCAAAGTCTATGATGGGTTTAAACAGGCATTTTCAAGGCTTGCCGCTATGATGGTCGAACAAGGATTGTTGCCTGATCAAGATGCAATTTACTTTTTAATCCCAGAAGAAATTGGAACATTGATAAAAGGCGAAAATCCAGCGTTGCACAAGAAAGTGTTACAACGCCGTCGTTTGTTAAAGGAACAACAGGAATTTAACTTCCCAGAGGTCTGCATAGGTATACCACAACCAATAGTTCAAGAGATTTCACTTGACGGTGGCGATGTGTTCAAAGGTACGGCGGTAAGCCGTGGAAAGGTTACTGGGGTTGCGCGTGTTGTGAAGTCGGTAGAGGACGCGGCGCAATTACAGAAGGGCGAGATTATGGTTGCATCGTTCACCGATATTGGGTGGTCTCCGTTTTATGCGTTGATTGACGGACTTGTAACCGAAGTCGGTGGTGCATTGTCACATGGTGCGGTAGTTGCGCGTGAATATGCGTTGCCATTGGTATCCAACATTGTTGCGGCGACCCTTCATATAAAGACGGGGGACAGGATTACCGTCGATGGAAACGCGGGTACAGTTCAAAAGGTAAGTTAAAAACGGCTCTCGCCGTTTTTTATTTTGGTTTACATGTCATTGGTGTGAAGACTTTCTTGGTTAGAGGGCAAGTTATTGCTTTCTTTATTTTGATTTCTGTTGGAAGGACGCATATTGGTTTGATTAATGAGTGCTTGCGTTTTGCATTAAGAAATTTGATATAAAACAGAACGATTGCGCCGATGATTACAGTTTCGGTTAATATTGCCGCATAATTTGCAAACCAAACATGGTTAACAATTGCAAGCAATCCGAACGACGTACGTGATATTCTGATAAGGTGACAACCCTTTGCCCACGAGCCATATATAAGGAAGAATGCGGTTAATTGCCATGCAAGACTTATTATCAAGTTGACTGTGCCTGCTTGCCAATCGATTGTGAATGCCGCGATGATTGCCGCACCGATAAGAAAGAACAGAAGTGTAGCAACAGATAGCTTTTTGTTATTCGGATATGCACGTTCTCGCCAAAAGTAAGTTAAATCTCGCATGACCGCGAACGAAAAGATACCAACTGCTTGCCAATTTTGTAATAATGAAAATGCAATAGTTAAAAAAACATTACATATTGCGGTACATACCAATGTTTTCCCTTTTGTCTTTGATTGAAAACCATAAAATATCCATGCAAGTGCAACTAATGTTACCGCTTGGCTTGTTATCCATAATGCGGGTGATACGTCCACACCAAGCCAATTTAAAAATCTTTCCATAAGCTAATTGTATGTTATTGTCGAATGTTTTGCAAGTGGGATTTTTGATGGGGACGAGTGAGGGATACATAATCGCACGTCATTGCGAGGAACGGAGTGACGAAGCAATCCAGCGGGCGAGATTATAGGAGGTGTAGAAGAATTCTTCGAACACAGTATTTTGTAAGGCACTACTGTCTATTTCCCATATACAGAACAAATCTGTATCTTTTACAAATCCAATACCGCTGGATTGCTTCGCTTCACTCGCAATGACGTGCTAGGGAGTTTTTTCTGTGCCAACTTACTTGACCGATGTACGTATTTTTATTACAATGGGATAAAGTTATGGAGGATATATTATGCCATTAAGACATGTTGGAGCAGGGCTTGGTATGGGTTTCGGAGTAGGAATAGGTGCGGCGGTCGCAGGTCGTATGATGAACGGAATTGGACGCAATCCAAGACAACAAGAACGTGATATAACCGAAGTTGTGTGTAACGAATGCAGTACGCTCAGTCCCGAGGGTGCAAGATTTTGTGTAGGTTGCGCAGCACCAATCGTACCACAACAATGCAGACACATAAGGGGGTCTCGTTGCGGATGCGGGGCATTGAATAACGTAGGCAGCCGATTTTGTAACCAATGCGCATCGCCACTTGAACAGTAGAATAAAAAAGAGCCATGTGGCTCTTATTTTTAATATTTAAAGACGAGATTTTGCGAGACAAAGGTCGTTTTGTAGGGTTTCACATTGTGCTTTATAGTGTCAAATGTCAATACTAGGCTTTGGGTACAAGTGCAAAGGAAAGTTCGCAGCGGGCGACAAGTTTGTCACGAACAAGTGCCTCGGCAGATGCGAATGTGAAGATACGGTTGGTTTTTATGAATTTTGCACGAAGTTGAATTGTGTCGCCAGGGCGGACTGGGTTTTTAAATTTTACGCTATCAAGTGTTGTAAGATATGTGTCGACATTGGTTTCTTTGCCGATAAAAAATACACAACACGCCTGTGTCATCATTTCGCATAATATTACGCCTGGGACTACTGGGTTATTTGGAAAGTGGCCCTGCAAGAAAAATTCGTCGCCGCGGACTGTGTAATGGGCGATACTGAGGATATCTTCGCCGTTTTGAATTAATTCCACATCGTTGATAAGTAACATAGGATCGCGATGTGGTAGAAGGTTGTGTAATTGTTCTTTGTTGAATTTCATGGTGATTCCTTTTATTTAAGCAATGCTGTTGCCTCTTGCATGATTTCTTCGATAATTTCTTTGCAAGTTTGCTCTTTGTTTACAAGACCAGCAATCTGACCACAAAGGAAACAACCACGTTCCATATCGCCGCTTTCCACCGCAAGTTTATATGCACCTTTACCCATTTGTTCAAGTTCGCTGTGTTCTATTGTTGAATCGAATTCTTTTTGAAAAAAATCACGGCTCATAGTTGTTTTAAGACTTCGTACTGGGTGCAGACCTGGGCGTTTGCCTGTGACTATTGTTGAGATATCTTTTGCTTCCAACACGCCATTACGATAGTTTTCGTGAATAGGACATTCTTTTGCAACAAGAAATCGTGTTCCAATTTGTATGGCATCGGCACCAAGCATATATGATGCCGCCATCCCACGACCATCGGCAATGCCGCCTGCCGCGATTACGGGGATTGAAACCGAATCAACGACTTGGGGGATGAGGCACATTGTGGTGGTTTCGCCAACATGACCGCCCGCTTCCATGCCTTCGGCGATTACGGCATCGGCACCGCTTTTCTCCATCTTTTTTGCATGTGCGGTCGATGCAATTACTGGGATTACTATAATTCCCGCTTGTTTCCATTTTTCTATATACTTGGCGGGTGAACCAGCTCCTGTTGTGACAACCGCTACCTTTTCTTCAATTACAATGTCGGCTATTTCATCCGCATATTGTGATAAGAGCATTATGTTGACCCCGAAAGGTTTGTCTGTTAGTTTTTTTGCCTTGCGAATTTCATTACGAACCCATGCAGGCTCATTAATTCCCGCCGAGATTATGCCAAGTCCACCTGCGCTAGATACCGCACTTGCAAGTTCGGCGGTTGCTATGTATGCCATTGCACCTTGGATTATTGGATACTTTATTCCCAATAAATCAATAATTTTTGTATTTGAATTAATCATGGTACAAGAATAATTCGGAAAGGGTATGGTGGTCAAGGGGTTTTTGTTCTGATAGGGTTTGTGGCGGTAATATGTGGATGATTGTTTATATTTTTCATACGATTTTAATTTACATTATTTTAGGTAGTGCTATTATTATCTTAAGACTTTCACAGAGGGGTTTAAATGTTATGACTTTTCTTGGTGCGACGATTGATGTTGCTTTGCATTGGTTTATAATTGCACAAGTTCTTGGTGTAATTACAATTATATTTGATTTCATTTCTTACCAAATAAGAGATCAAAGAAAATACCTTCTTGTCTTTTCGATTGGAAGTTTCTTTTGGATGTTGATGTTTATTGCCATTGGTGCCGAAGTTTCTCCAATTTTGGCTGCTGCATTTTCTGTGCTTCGTGGGATGGTGTTTTGGTGGATATTTGCAAAGAACACACCTAAACGCAAATTAGGCGGTCGGATATTTTTGTATGTCGCATTGTTAATTGGTCTTGGTGGGGCGGGTATTGGAATTTTAAATTCACAGGATTATGTTGTGCTGCAAATCGTCATGCTTGTAACCGCGCTATTATTTGTTGTGGGTCAATATCTTCCAAGTAAACACTATGTTCGTGCATTCGCGATTTTGTACGCGGTTTCGATGTTGTTAATAAGTACACCTCTTGGAACATTTAATCCAATGGGTATATTTATTGAAGTTGCGAAAATTGTTTCTATTATAGTATTTTATATAATCTTGGCACGAAGAAGTTATTTTGCGATGAAACTGAAACAAATCAAGCTTGTCGTTAATTGTGAAATGGATAAAGTTAATTCATGCTCGGAAGTAGATGCAGTCGCCGATGTGATGCCAAAAGAAAAGCTAGAGCGGCTTGTTGCAAAGATGGTAAAGTATGAACTTGCAACTATTGATACAAGCAGGCTTGTTGATTTCCAAGGTGTAGAAGGCGAGATCCAGGCTGTGCTTGATGATTTGAAAACTGTGCAAGATGTAAAGAATGTTTTGCAAGGGGCAATTAATATCAAAGACGAAAAACTGGAACACATGCATCCAAGAGGGACAAATAATTAAAAGGGCATAAAGCCCTTTTTTTAATAATCTTATTAAAAGGCATTTTTATCGACATTTCTGTCGATAAAAGCGACAAAAATGTCGGTATAAATGTGTCGTGGGGGTATTGACTTTTTTATTTACCGTGCTGTATATTAATATGATAATGCATATTCATAGATAAATATGTATGTCATATTGTTTGCATACTTGTAAACACGAAAAATTGTCTGCGTTGGGGGGTGGCGTTTGATAGGAAATTAATTTTTCCTAACTTTAACTAAAAAGGAGAAGAGAAAATGTCAGAAAAAATCCCAACACATCAAAAGGCAGCACAAGTGCGAACATTGCTGGCGATATGGCCACAAATAGACAGGCGAATAAAGCACAACGAGAGACTTGTCCATTTAACGGCACAACATAGCTTCTCGTCTGATGTTTCGGCTGAGAATATTGTTGATAAAATAATAGAACGCATTTATCAAAA
The DNA here is from genome assembly GCA_009784375.1 of Bacillota bacterium. GTDB lineage: Bacteria > Bacillota > Clostridia > Christensenellales > UBA1242 > WRAD01. The sequence continues at coordinate 90,673 of WRBV01000002.1, forward strand.
AGAAAGACTACAAATCATCAAGAATAAAATCGAAAAACTTGTAGAAATGCTTGGCGAGCATCATAAACAAGTTATTCGATTTTATTTTTGGGACAAAATCCCCGCAATTGAAATTGCATCAAAAAATAATGTTAGTGTAAGGACAATATTTAGAAAACTAAAATCGGGTATTGATGAGTTGGCTTGTTCGCTTGATAAGGCGGGGTTTAATACATTTATATTTAATAGCTTGCTTGAGAACAAGTGGATTTATAATATTCACGATAGTATTTTGAATGGAGAATTGTCCGAAGCAATTTAAAAGAGGCTTATGCCTCTTCAAAGTCTTTATATAACATACTTGCTTTGATATCATTGAGTTTGTTGTATTTTCCACTATTGTTACCCGTTTCACCGTATGGGATGAATTCACCTTCGACGGTGTGAAAATAAATTTGCCCGATACGAACGCCAGGATATACACGGATTGGGTGGATGACCTGGATTTCAAGCGTCCAAGTGCCGTCATAACCAACGTCTCCAAAACCCGCGGTTACGTGAATGAAGATACCGAGACGACCAATTGAACTGCGTCCCTCTAGCATTGGGGCGTGTTTTTTTGATGTGGTCCATTCTGTGGTTCGACCAAGGTATAATATGCCTGGCTCGAGTACTAATCCTTCGGCTGGAATCTTTATCCGTTTTGTTGCATTTGGTTGCTTCATGTCCAATACCTTGTCAGTATAGACAAGCAATTCATCGTGCAGCGTTAAATCATAGCTGTTGGGACCCAGATTTTTTTCATCAAAGTCGGTTATGAAAATATTGCCTTGTTCGTATTGTTTTTTAATTTCAATCCCAGATAAAATCATGATACTTTTCCTTTTGTTTAAATATTATTTCTTAAGTGGGGCATAGAACATTTCACCATCATGGCTTTGGAAGTAGACACCGATGATAAGTTTCTTTCGGCTGTTTATAATTGTGTATGCCGCACGTTTGCGGGCACCACCTATGACTCCGCCGCTTGTACGAAGGTTTGCCTCGACAAAGACATTATAGGCAAGAATGTTTCCAGCATTGTCGACAACGGTAATGCCATCCAATTCAAGCATGGACATGAATACGTTTGCAATTGCGGTAAGCTTGGGTTCGACGTTATGTTGACCTTGGATATATAATTTTGAAAATGATATAGGCTCCTTAAGCCAAATGCCGTCTTCAAGGAAATCATCACGATGCTCGGAAGTAGGGTAGTCCTTGTCAACAACGACGCATATAGTACCATGAATGTTTCGAACTACGTTTTTAAAGATGTTCTTGTACATTGTTTTAACTTCATTTGCTTTTTTTGTACTCGCTTTTAATTTGGAAAAGCTTGCTTCGACGAATTCATTAATTTCTTCATCAAGGTCGTTTACAACCTTGATATCCAAGGCAAAGTTAACATTTATTTCGTTGCCTTTGATTGATTTCATTGTAATTGCCCACGCATTCTCGGGGTAGGCATATATACCAAAGACTTTTTCATCACGGTCACGCAGATATTGGCTCTTGAAAATTATGTCTTCGAGACCTTCTTCTTTTATACTGTTGATATTTTTAAAGATACCATAGCTTACACCAATCTCTCCGCTGTTTATATATATGCACCAGTCATGTTTAGTAAACGGAACAAGAGCCTTTAGTCGAGATGCAAACATGTGTTCGTTAGTATCACGGAACAGTTCAATTTTCGACGGTGAGGGAAGTGATCGCATGATTTTATCTATATCGTTTGTGAATAGAAGTCGAGGTCTATACTTTGCGCCTTCTTCTTCGTAATTGACCATTTTGGGAAAGAAGTTAAGGAAACGATTTTGGAGCTTTATTGGAAAGTCGTCAAAATTGTCGTTCAAAAAATCAACGATTCTATTTTTCGCGTCCAGATAGAAAATGTTTTCGTTTAACATTTAAATCGCCGTCCTTTGTCTATATTTTAAGAAACAAATCTCTTTACTATACTATAAAAGTATGCGTTAGTCTTGTCAATAAATTTCTCATTATTTAGTAATTAAAAGCGGAGTAATCCGCTTTTCAAGTTATGTATTATCCACAGGAAAGTTATTTAATTTTAGGTGGTCGACGATTGCTTGCCAAACGACCTGGATTTCTTCGGAAGTTAGTGTTTTTTCATAACTGCCAACTGTGAACTGGATTGTATAACTTGTTGTGCCATCTTCGCGTTTATAGATATCTTTCAGATGATATCCGAATGATAGTAGGTGCGAGAATTTATCAAGAGCAAATTCAAGGTCACCATATATAGAAGAAATTGTAATTGTAAAGTCGAGTGTTGTTTTTGGGAATTTAGATGGTTTTTGAGTTATTCCCATATTTGATGTTTCTGGCATTCGTTCAAGGCGAATCCATGTGGCAACCGCATCAAGCTTGGGGTCAATGGCAGCCATAACAGCGGGGTGGATAATTCCGATTTTTCCAACTGTTGTTTCATTAATTTTGATGTCTGCATTGTTTTTTGGGTGTATGTATTGTTGTTTTACCTCGCCAAGGTTGAATTTTGTATCATAACAAAGAATGCCAAGCAAGTCTTTTATTAGGTTGCTGAGTTGTGTATAAAGTTCTTCCTTTGGATTTGTCTTTGAAGCAAGAATAATTCCAAGGTATTTGTATTCCTTTTCGTCCTTTGCAAAGACTTTCCCGATTTCAAAGATTTTAATATTGTCTTGATTTTTATTTTTTGAAACCACATTGATAAGTGATGGGATGATTTCACTACGGATATCATCACAACCTTGAGCGACGCTGTTGGTTATTTTTAGGTAACTTGGTGTTTGGATTTTAAGGTCCTTTAATGCACGTGCATCATTCCAAATATAGGTATGTACTTCGTTCAACGCGTATTTGTCAACAAGAAGATTTTTAATTGCGTCTTCGCGTTTTTTTACTAGTGATGTTTGAATTGGATTAATCGCAACGGTAGGTGGGGTTGGGAGTATTTTATCATAGCCATGGATACGTACAATTTCTTCGATGATATCAACAGGCAGGGTAATATCCTTTGTTGCACGCCATGATGGTACGGTGACGACTATATCGGTTTTTGTGATTACTGGTGAGAAACCAAGTGATGCAAGGTTTTTCTTTACAATTTTATAATCGAACGATATTCCAGCATATCTTTCGAGCGTGGCTTTTGATAATGTGATTTGTTTTCCAGTAGTTGGTTGGGTTACCTGCCAATTGAAATTAGATGCAACTTGGGCTTTTTTATCATATTGGGTTAATAACCTTATTGCACGTGCTGCACCAAGTGTATTTAGATGAGTATCAAGAGATTTTTCATAACGAGTGCTTGAATCACTTCGTATACCAAGTTCGGTAGATGTTTTACGAATATTGCCCGCGTTAAATGTTGCGAATTCGAAAACTACGTCTTTTGTTGATTCACAAATAAGGCTGTTTGCCCCACCCATGATTCCAGCAAGTGATACTGGTACACCGTCACTTTTGATGAAGAGGTGATTTGGTTTGATATCAAATGTCTGGTTTTTTAATGTTGTAAATGTGCCGCCGTTAACGTGACCTGCGGAAAGTTTGCCAATTTTGCCTGCATCGAATGCGTGGTTGGGTTGTCCAAGTTCTAACATTATATAGTTTGAAAGGTCGACAAGAAAACCGTGGCTGTTGATGTCACAGTAAAATAATCTTGTCTTCATACTAATAGGAGAAATTTTTGTTGTTATATTTTCAACTTTGAATGCACCGAAAGAATAGCATTGGTCACTTTCTATTTTTACAGAAACGGGTGGCAGTTCATTATATTTATCAAGATTAGTTATTGGTAGTGGTTTTAATTTACGATTAAAGATAACACCAAGTTCACGTGCAAATCCGTAATGCCCCCAAAGGTCTGGGCGGTTTGTAAGGGACTTGTTATCTATTTCAAAAACAGTATCAACAAGATCAGGCATAAGTACGGTAATAGCTGTTCCATTAGGTAAATCGGTGTCTAAATCAAAAATTGGATCACCATTGGATGAAATTCCCAATTCATCAGGGGAGAGGCACATACCATGGCTTGGTTCGCCAGCAAGCATTGCTTCACCAACCTTGAAACCATTAGGAAGGGTTGCACCTACTTTTGAAAATGCCACACGCATTCCGACTTTCGAGCTTGTAGGACAGCCGCACACAACAGGAACGATTGCTTCGCCATTGTCTACCGTTAATATATTAAGAGGCTTTTTGGATGATGGATGTGGTCGAGATGTGATAATTTGTCCCACAACAACATTGGCAAGATTATGGGCATGTTGTTTAAATCCCTCGACTTCTGCCGTTTTCATGCTTAGCTCGTTTAAAATTTCTTGTTCGGTGATTCCGCTTAGGTCTACGAATTCTTTTAACCAATTAAGACTTAGTTTCATTTTGTCTCCTATTTTATTGCTCTTAGTGAATCAAGGTTGCCTGAATTTAATACTCGGATGTCTTCTATTCCATATTTCATCATTGCAAGGCGTGTAAGACCAAATCCGAATGCAAAGCCTTGGTACTTATTTGGGTCGACACCGCCCATTTCAAGAACGCGAGGATGAATCATTCCACAGCCACAAAACTCAATCCATCCACTTTGTTTACAGATAGAGCATCCAACCTGGTTACAAAAAATACAACTTGCGTCCAGTTCAAACGATGGCTCGGTAAAAGGGAAGAATCCTGGACGAAGTCGAACTTTGATATCTTTTTTGAACACAGCGGTTAGTGCCGTTTTCATAAAGTATATAAGGTTAGAAATAGAGATGTTTTCGCTTACCATCATACCTTCGACTTGGAAGAATGCCATTTCGTGTGTTGCGTCAAGGTTTTCGTTTCGATAACATCTTCCTGGGAAAATTGCACCAAATACAGGACCATGTTTTTTAAGCAAAATGTTTTGAAGTGCGCTTGTATGTGTTTTTAATACATCCCCATTAGATAACCAAAACGTGTCCTGCATATCACGAGCAGGGTGGTTAGCGGGAACATTAAGGCTCTCGAAATTTTCGTATTCGGTTACAATTTCGCGACCATTTTCTATGTGAAAGCCCATTGATTGGAAGACCTCTTCAACTTCACGAGAAATCCGTGTTATTGGATGAAAACTTCCAACTTCGTGATTGATGTTTGGAATTGTAATATCGACAAGTTTATCTTGCATGAGTTTTTCGTTTAATTCACGGTCTTTAATTTCGCGTTGCAATGTAAAAAGACGTGATTCGGTGTCACGTTTCAATGTATTTATTTCGGCACCGACTTTGCCACGCATTTCGGGTTCAAGATTACGAAGAGTAGACATAAGGTCGGTAATCATTCCGTTCTTTCCAAGAAACTTTTGGTGAAAGGTTACACAATCGGCGTCTGTTTTCAATGCAACAATTTCGGATTCAATTTGGGTTCTGAGTTTATTTAAGTCCATGTGGGTATTTTACTATTAAATCCATGTTTATGTAAAGAATAATTGAGAAAAATAAAAACCGCCTGTGTACTTTAGGCGGTTTTAATCTATATACAAAGCGGCGACTATTTAAAATCGACCGCATTCAGTTGTGTCTTCAAATCCACAGCGTGAGTGTTCGTGTTCATGACGACCATGTCCACCATGATGGTGTCCATGTTTGTGGCAACGGCAACGATGCTCTTCGCGTTCTTCTCGTCTTTCTTCTACCATACGGCATCTGAATTCGCAACGGCATACGCGACGTGGTTCTCGTCTTTCTTCGCGTCGTGGGCAACAAATCACACAGCAATGATGGTGGTGGTGTCTATGGCAATGGCAACGGTGTTCGTGTCTTTCGCGATTGCAAATTAAATCTCTTAAACAATGAAGCATACTTAAAAATCTCCTCTTGGAAAGTCTCTAGAAAACTTTCTACTTCAGTCTATGTATGTTGATATTTTCTTGACTATTTTATGGTAATAATCTAGTATTAATTTGTAGTGAAAAAGCCCGCAAAGATAAAAAAGGATTATAATAAAGGGATAAGAAAATTCCTGTTTTTGTCTATGTTCTTTTTAATTGTTGTCGAGATTGTTGGTCTTCTTTTTCCGCTTATATTGCAGAGTGTAGTTGTCGCAATAAGTAATGACGCAAGCACGGCAGAGTTATTTGGTCGAAGTGGGCTTGTTCTTGGTTTTATTGTATTGATATTCATAGTAAATCTTATCGCTACCTATTTTATTTCGATTTATGCTAACAAGTATGCACAAAATGTAAGGCGAGAAGTATTTAACAAATTTCAACGAGTAAGTACCGAGACTATTGAGAACTTTGGAAAAGGAAAAGTTGTTCCAGCCGTATTGAACGACCCGTCTTGGATTGCGGTATATCAACGTAGGTTTATTGTTGCCGCTATTGTTGTGCCTGGTACTGTGTTCGGAAGTATGTTTATGATGTTCCAAGCAAATGTGATGTACAGCTTGATTGCCTTGGCAGCGGTTCCAATTATTGCTTTGTTTTATTTTATTAACATACGAAAAATGAACAAAGTAATTCCACCAAGTGTTGAGGCATTTGACGAGTACTTTGAAAATATAAAAGAAGGTATTACTGGGGCAAAGGACATACGTATTCTTGGAAAAGCTGAAGAGCGGTCACGAAAGTTTGAAAAGGTCGTAGATTTACAAAGACGGCAATCGATGAATGCCGATATGAGAAATAACTTCTCGGCGTCATTTAATTCTATTTTATTTACCATTATTACTGTTGGTATTATTATCTATGGTGTTAACACGGGTAATACCGAGACTATGTATCAACTTGCCGTGTTGAACACGGTTCTTATGTATATTGCTCGTATTCAATGGGCGTCTCACCAGGTCTTTGTATGGTTTGTCGAACATATGCCAAGGATATGGGTTACCAAAAAAAGATTACAAGAGGTCTATCGTTTGCCCGAAGTTCCTAACCAAGGTGGGCTTACATATATAACAAAGCCAGCAGAACCAACATTGTCTTTATCAAATTTGGAATTTATTTGGCCAAATGGTTCGCGGGGTATTAATCTCAGCCTTGATATTCCGTATAATACTCGCATAGCAATTGCGGGTGGAGTTGGAAGTGGGAAGAGTATATTGCCAAAGCTCTTGCTGCGGATGGAAGAGCCGTCTGGTGGTTGTATAAATTTGAATGGTATTGATATATCTTCGATTAATCAAGAATATTTACGTCGTGAAATTCTTGGTTACTGTGGTCCTAATTCACGTTTTATCAATGGAACAATTCGAGACAATATGAAGATATTGTCGCCTAGTGTTTCGGATGAAGAGATATTAAGTATTTTCAACGCTTTGGGTGCCGATGATTTTATAAAGAAATTCGGTGATAACTTCCTTGATTATCAATTAAATATAAATAAAAAACTTAGCGATGGAACGCGGAATATTTTGGGAATTGCTCGTTGTGCATTAAAGCCAGCATCAATTCATATATTCAACCAATGTTTCGACCATGTAAAACAAGAATACATTATTAATTTGATGGAATACCTCAAACAAAATTCAAAAACATGTCTTTTCATATCATATGATCCATGGGTTTGCAGAAATTCAAATGAAGTCTATGTGTTAAAAAATGGAAAAATTACTGGTCAAGGAAAACATGCCGAGCTGTTGCGAGAAAATGCGGATTACAAGCGATTCTATCAATCTACAAGCGGAACAATTCCACAAGACGATGTCGCGGATGATTTAACATATGTGCAAGAAGTCATTGATGAAGTGGTTGGAGAGCGAGAATCTTTTGATGGTATTACCCGAACACCAAGTGGTGGGGAGGTGGTGATATGATGAAAAAGCTTCGAACCAAGCCATTGTTTCGTGTTCTTTCAATGTTCTCGGATCTTAAATGGAGAATTGTTTTATTCATATCTTTGGGTGCGATTGGTATTGTCCTGTTTTCATTCATGCCGTTTTTTACAAGAAACATATTCGACAGTCTGGAAGAATCTATCTTGTATGGAACTAATCCCGAACTTTCATTTATATATAGACAGTTATTTTTGTTCGGGTTACTTGCTTTGTTTAACGAAGTTTTCCAGGTAGTAGGTTTGCTAACGATAATCAAATACGAAGCCGAGATTAAAGAAAAGAATATTATAAATGCAAAAAGAAAGCTTGACCTTGTTCCGATAAGTTTTCTCGAGAACTATGCCGAGGGTGACCTTGCAAGACGTGTTTCGGCGCTTGCTGGACAGATTGTAAGGAATTTACTTTCTATTATATATCGTGTTGTACGTACTGTTTTCTTCTTTGTGACTACCGCTATAATTATGTTCTCGATTAATTGGATTCTTGCACTTGTTGTTATTATATCGGTACCACTTTGTTTGTTCGGCATACGCTTTATTTCAAAAAGAACCCAAAAGCTTTTCAATAATAACAATGCCACATTGAACGAAGTTTCGGCATATGTTGACCAGAAAATGTCACTTCACCAGTTCAACAAAGTTCATGGCATCGGTGGAGCAGAAGAAGAATACGAAGTATATAACAAGCGCGAAGTCAAATCACGAGTTGGCGAGGAAATGGCTATGGAGCTTAACACCATATTCATTTTCTTTATTCAAAATTTCATGGCATTACTTGTTACCGTTGTATTTGGATTATTGTTCTTGAATGGTGCGGTAGCGATTGGTGCGTTACCTGCCTTTATTATATTCTCGTCAAGGTTCTTGGCAAATTCGGTTATTGTAAGTGAAACGACGAATATCTTGCAGGCTCTTAATGCTCGTGCGCCTATGGTTTTCGAAATCTTGGATTATCCAGACACATTGACCGAAAAAGAACATATCGATATTGACAAAATCAAGGACATTGAATTTAAAAATGTAAGCCTTGAATCACATGGCGAATTGGTATTAAAAGATATTAACTTTACAATACCAAAAGGTTCAAGTGTCGCAATTGTAGGTCCGACGGGTGGTGGTAAAACAAAGATAGTTGATGTATTGTCAAAGATGGAGCTTGTAACATCGGGTGAGGTCATCATAAACGATGTGAACCTTGAAGAAGTTAACCGAGATTCATATTACAAGTTAATCGGTATTGCGTTTGAGCGTCCGTTTATTTTCAAAGGAACAATTGCCGAGAACGTACTTTACGGAGTTCGCCGTGCAATGCCTGAACAAGTTATGAATGTAACCCGAAAGCTTGGCAGTCATGATTTCATCGAAAAATTGCCGCAACGTTACGAGACCGAACTAACACCCGAGACCCACTTACTTACGACTTCTCAAAAACAGGCGATTAATATCGCACGTACTGTGTTAAAGGCAAATGACCTTGTGATATTTAATGGTGCGTATTCAAGTGTTGACACAGTAACCGAGAAAGAAACCTTTGAAAAAATTATGAGTACCAACGCAAAACAAACAAAGATTTTTGTTACCAACCGTCTTTCAAGTGTTGAAAAATGCGATCACATTATATTGATGGAAGGCGGCGAAGCGGTAGAGCAAGGCACACATAAAGAACTTATGCGAAAGCGTGGCAGATATTACGAAGCGTTTATTAATGGGTAGGGACACGTCATTCTGATCGCGAAGCACACGAAGTTACGACCGAGTTTACGAGCGAGTGAAGGATCTAGGCGAAGCCGCATAAAGTAGCTTTCTTTAATAAGTTTATTTTTTACGCTTCGCTAGATTCTTCACTCGCTTCGCTCACTCAGGATGACGTGACCGAGTGTTTCTGTGTAAATATAGTTGTTGGTTTAAAAGAAAAAAACGGGAGAAACAAGAATGCATAACGTCATATGAGTGATGTTTTATGATATATATAAGACGATATTAGTCATAGACAACCTATTTTTCTATTGATATACTTTAGTAATAGAAAGGGGAAACATATGAAAAAATTACTTGTTATGTTGCCAGCGGTATTGGCAATTGTGTTTGCATCAGTATTCTTGGTTGGATGTCGAAATCGTGATGGAATTTATGACCCTGGTGGAGAGTTTTGTTATGAACGCGTTTGGGTTTTTTTAAATGAAGAATTTATTTATCCTGGTAGGATTTGGACATACAAAGATTTTCCAATATTAAATTTATCGTATGTTGATAATGATCCATTTCGAGACTATCATTTTCCGTGGGAATCAATTAATCCAGATACAGTAAGTTCACTAGCTCTTCATATAGCACAACCAGGTAGACAAAATATATTGCGTGCAAGGCATGAATTAAACAAAATGGAAGTAGTTGATACTGCGTATTTAAGTAACGAGTTTGGTATGGGTGGTGGCATAAATCCATCTGTGGTGAGTCGTGCTAATGGTGGGGGAGCATTTATTTCGCAAGATGCAATTTATTATTCAGAAGAAGATTTTACATTTACAGAAATACTGGTTGTATTAACTGATGAATACTATCATGATCTTGCAGGTCGAGGGTCTATTTGGCCAATTTTTGTCGTGCTTGGTTTTATAGCTACTATTGTTTTAATATTCGGAGTATTAGCTATTTCGAGCGTTATAAAAGCAAATAAAGAAAATAAAAAAGAGGATAAGAAATGAAAAATATATTTGCAAAGTTATTTGGAATTACTGTATTGACTGGGCTTGCTTTATTTTCTTGGGGGTTTGCACCTGTAAATGAAGAGTATGAACAGCCAGTAATTGTTGTATGTGATGAAACTTTTGCTCGAAACCTTGAAAGAGGCAAGGCACTTGTTGATGAGACATTGGAAAGATATCGTACATTGACAAGAAATGGTTTGGTATATGATGACCAGTTCGCGGGCATTTGGTTTTGCGGTGATGGGCACTTGAATATTGGTATAACAAACCAATTACAAAATATAACAAGAAATTCCTATGTAATATATCATGTGCGTGAATTCTCATACAATTTTTTAAATGATATGCATAGTGTAATTACAAATTTGATGCCAAGATATTCAATTTGGGGAAGTGCAACCACATCAAGATATAATCGAGTTGAGATAAGTTTCAGTAATATAGAATACAAAGCAAGGATTATTAATCATCTTGAGAGATACTCACTTTTTGAGGAAAATGCAATTTTATTTATCGAAGCAGAACGTGGATTTGTAATGCCAGATCCTCACCTTGTTGTGCCACCGCCTATTATTAATCCCCCTGTACGCGATATACGTGCTGGTCAACAGGTATCTCATAGTATAATTAATTTTGGCAGTATAGGTGCGAAAGCAGTTTGTAACAGAACTGGGAGAAGAGGAATTTTAACCAACGAACATGTGATTCCTGCAAACACTCGTTTAATGCATGGGAGTAGATATACTAATCTTATTAATCCAATGCCAATTGGAATAAGGGCACAAGCACAAATCGGAGGAAAAGTGGATGCGGCATTTGTTCCTTTTGATAATCCAAACCATTGGTATTTTACATCGTCTGCATCATATGGTAATACGGTAATTCCGAGGACCTATATGTCAAATCGAAATTCGATTATCGAAGGTCTTCCTGTTGTGAAATTTGGTGCTACTACTGGACGGACATATGGAATAATACAAAATACTGATGTATCCTTTATTAGTACGGATGACAGGCAATTTACAAATAAAATTAATCACAATGCTTTTGCCTTACGTGGGGATAGTGGCGGGCCTCTTTTCTTGGTTGGTGGACATGGAAGGCATATTCTATTGGGAATAAATTCGCATGTTTTAGGTGCATCTACAATGGCAAGTAATATCCACAATGTTATAGAGGCGTTGGACATTACAATAGTAAGTGAAGGTGAGGTGCTTAATTTAATTGATGATTATCAGACGCAATATTTACCAGTCGCAGGGAGCGAAATATTATTCCAACACAATTACGCATCATTCATGGTAGAGATGTTTGCAAATGATGGCAGTATAAAATCATTTAGCTTTAGTGGTGATGGAGAGCGAACAACAATTTCTAGTCCAAGTTGGGGTAATGGTTTTTTAAATGATAAGTATCTCTTTATAAGAGGAAGACTTGTTTTTTATGAAGATAGATTTAGAATAAATGCAACAATAAGTGAAACAGAAGCATTTCATCAAACCTTTTTTGGTAATCCAGGTGCAAGATTTACATTTATGAGAATTGTGTCAACAACAATGTCCGAATGGAGTGTTATAAGTGGACCGCTTGCTCATACAATTCATACCGCAGAAGAATTGAATAATATTCGTAACAACTTGAACGGTGTTTTCATCCTTGGCGATAATATCGACTTACGAGGGTTTGAACAATGGAATCCGATTGCGAATTTTCGGGGGATATTGGATGGCAATGGGTTTTTTATTTCCAATATGCATATAAACCGTGTTGGGGCGAATTGGTCGTCGCATGTGTTTCTTGGGTTGTTTGCAAACCTTGGTGGGACTGTGCGTAATTTAGGAATTTGCAGCAGTACGATAACGGTAACAAATAACCAAAATGGGGTCGGTTGGGTGTGTGCAGGATTTATTGCGGGGACACTTGAACCGAATGGACGGGTCGAGGATGTTATTATCGTGGACACAAATTATTTAAGTGTATATCGCCACAGGTCACAAATTGGTATGGTTGTTGGATATTCATATGGAACGATTACTGGGAATTGGGTTATTGGTGCGCGGCTTTCTGGGAATGGTGATATGGGTGGAATTGTTGGGGGAATGTATGGTGGGGTTGTCGAGGGTAATGTGGTTAATTGGTTGACAATATCTCATACGCATAATAATACTAACCGAGGTGTTGGTGGTATTGTCGGCTATCAAAACAGGGGGAGTGTTATAAATAACCGCGTGGACAGAGGTGGGATAAGTTGGATGAATACGGGCGGTCCATTTATAGGAACTATATCAGGTCGGAGCAGAAATGGGGCTTTTGATGGTAATTCTGCAAGCTCGATTAACCTTACAACGCGAGATCCGCGCGGTCAATTCAGCAGTTATACGCGACCACTTGTCGTTCAACGCGGTCTAATTGGGTAAAGTATGTAAAATCGCTTGCAATAGTGGTCAAGTTAATGTATATAATATACTATGGCAACAAGTACAATCATGATTATAGTATGGGCGTCGTTGATGGCGATTGCTCTTTTAATAGAAGTTTTCACTTATGACTTGGTTTCAATCTTCTTTGTCCCTGCGGCATTACCAAGTTTATTACTTGCGGTGTTCGAAGTTGATATTGCTTGGCAGATTGTTTCATTCATAGTATTGGCAATTGTGTTTATACTTGCGTTTCGTCCGCTTCTTAAAAAGTGGCTTATTAAAGAGACCATTCCAACAAATATCACCGATGTGAATTATGGAAAGAAGGTCAGGTTATTACAAGACACCGTCGACGGGCATTCAACAATAAAGGTTAACGACGTAACATGGAGAGCAAAGGTAACAGAAGGCGGAGATCTACCGAAAGACAGCCTTGTTGAAATCGTGAGCTCGGAATCTAACAAGTTTTTGGTAAAAATTGCATCTGAATAAGATGCATTTTTACATAAACTATAAAAATTAAAAAAGGAGATTAATACTAGAATGGAAACAGCGTTGATTGTACTTGGGATTATTGGTGCGGTTGTAATTATAATCCTTATCATGCACATTCGTATTGTGCAGCAAGGTGAAGCAGTAGTTGTGCAGAGACTCGGTAAATATAGCCGAACATTGGATACAGGTCTAAGGTGGCTTGTGCCTTTCTTTGACAGAGTGCGTGCAAAAGTTCTTCTTAAGGAACAGGTTGCGGACTTTGACCCGACCGCAGTTATTACAAAAGATAACGTGCGTATGATGATTGACTCGGTTGTATTCTTTCAAATCGTAGAGCCAAAATTGTTCGTTTACGGTGTTGAAAACCCATTGAAAGCGATTGATAACTTGACAGCAACTACACTTCGTAACATAGTCGGTGAGTTAGAGCTTGATGAAACACTTTCAAGCCGTGAACTTGTTAACAATAAGATGCAGGCAATCATTGACGAGGCAACAAACCCATGGGGAATTAAAGTTCACCGTGTCGAGCTTCGTAACATTATTCCACCAGCATCTATCCAGGACAGCTTGGAAAAGCAAATGCGTGCAGAACGTGAAAGAAGACAAGCAATTCTTCAGGCAGAGGGTGAAAAGCGTGCAAACATTCTTGTTGCAGAGGGTGAAAAGCAAGCGGCTATCCTTCGTGCAGAAGCGCGTAAGTTCGCACTTCTTACTGAGGCTGAGGGTCAGGCAGAGGCTATTAAGAAAATTGTTCAGGCAAAACCAGACGCAAGTTACCTTACATTACAAGGTTTCGATGCGTTGAAAACACTTGCTGACGGACAATCTACAACAATTATTGTTCCAAGTGAAATCCAGAATGTTGCGTCGATGTTTGCATCTATGAGCGGAGTATTACAAGCAAAGAAAGAAGCCGCAGCGAAAGTAACAAAGAAGTAAGTCTTGAATTAATTAAAAACTCGTCTTCCACAGGCGGGTTTTTTGTTGTATTGACATTTTGAACCAGATATGGTATAGTTTTTTATATTTAGGAGGTCTCCAACAGGAGGTCTCCAACAGGAGGTCTCCAACAGGAGGTCTTTTTTATGGAAAAGAAAAGTAAATTGCGTGAGTTTGTTAAAGGTTTGAATGAAGATGTAGTAGGACTTGGTGTAGGAGCAACAATATTTGTTGGAGGTATTGCAGTCGGTGCATCAATGGGGCATGCGAGTGATGTGGCGTTTAATGAAAGTTATGAACAAAGATTGCAAAATTCATATGAGCGAAGATTGAATGCAGATGAACGTGAGTTTGAACGAACAGCAATTATGTTGAGAAACATGGGCGTAGAAATTGATGAAAATGGTGAACAATTTTTGATTGATTCTTCAGAGCAACGTATGGTCGATGCGACGAATGCGACAACAGAAACCAGGTCTGGCACAGCGTACGCTACTGGAATTGTAGGAGGGCTTGTAGGGTTGCTTGGCGGAATGGCAGGTGGTTTTGGTGCTTCGATTGGAGTAGAAAAAATGCAAGACTATATAAGAGATAAAGAATGGGAAGAAAGACGAGAGGCAAGAAGACGCAAAGAAGAAGAGTTGGAGCGTGTAGAAGAGGGCAAGAGACAAGATGCTCGTGATGATACATTGGCACTTGGTGGGAATATAATTGAACGCAGTCTATGATAATCAAACCGAGCAAATGCTCGGTTTTTTGTTGACTTTGGTGTGGTTTTTATCATATAATATATTATGAACTTTTATTCCTTGAACCAAGAACAACAGCAGTAAGTGTGTGGAAGAATCCGCGCACTATTTGTAGTTGCTCGGAGAATTTCAAGGATATAATAACTTGATTTGGAACACCTGGGCAAAATGCCTGGGTGTTTTTGTTTTAATTGGTTAAAGGAATAAAAGTTCATAAAATAAGGAGATTAAAAAATGAAAACAAATTATGTTGATGATGATAATTACATGGACTTGTACGAGAGTTTAAAAGGTTTTCGACATTATGGAAATGACTGTATGGATGGTAAAACACCAGTCGATTATATTCCTGTCGAGGGAGCCAAGTTGACGAAAATGCTTGAGAAATTTAGAAAGGAGTCAGAAAATGAAAAAGGATGAAATCATTGAAATAATAAAAAATGAAAATGTAAAATTCATAAAGATGATGTTTGTGGATTTACGGGGGTGTCCCCAAAGCCATCGAAGTGACAACACATGTGTTGGATGATGTTTTTGCAGGTTTGATTACTATTGATGGGTCGAGTATTTACGGTATGACGGATGTGCATAATTCGGACTTGTTGCTTGTTCCCGATTTAAATTCGTTCAGGATTTTGCCAATATGTAACAGCGAAATTGGAAATGTTGCTGTATTTATGTGCTTTGTTTGTAACCCAGATGGGACACCAGCCAAAGGTTGTACTCGATCAATCTTGAAAAGAGAATTAGATGTGCTGGGCAAGTGTGGCTTTGACAAAATGAATGTGGGTTTTGAACCCGAGTTCTTTTTGTTGCGTGATGGAAAGATTTTAGATGATGAAAGTTATGCCGATATAACAGAAGTCGATAGAATACTTCGTGAGATGATGTTTGAATTTGAACGCGTTGGAATAATTCCGCTTACTTGCCATCATGAAAGGGCACCATCACAATTTGAAATTACATTTAAATATGAAGATGCTATGCGAAGTTGCGATAATCTTGTATTGTATAAAATGATTGCAAAGCACGTTGCATGTAAAAATGGGTTAGATTTGATTTTTGATCCAAAGCCTTTTGAAAGTGTAAACGGAAGTGGATGTCATACAAACATATCATTGGCAAAAAATGGTAAAAATGCCTTTGCAAAGGATGATGGATTGTCCGATATAGCAATGTGTTTTATTAGTGGAATTTTGGAAAATGCGGGGGCAATTACTTGGCTTGCAAATTCAAGCGAAGATTCATATAAAAGGCTTGTGCCGAATGCCGAGGCACCAACTAAAATTTGTTGGGGATATCATAATAGAAGTGCGATGATACGTATTCCAAAGGCAAGTGAAAATGCGACAAGAGTAGAACTGCGAAGCCCAGATATGATGATGAATCCATATTTATGTGTTGCGGGAATTTTGAGAGTAGGTCTTGATGATGTCAAACGCATGGCATTGCCACCAAAACCGATTGGAGATGTATCGGACAATGATGAAATTAAACATTTGCCCGCAAGTCTTGAAGATGCAATGCGAGAATTTAAAGCGTCAGAATTATTTCGTGGATTTTTATAAATTGGAATTTTAAAATGCTATGCTATAATTAAAATATGTCTGAGCCGAACAAAAGAATAGTTGTTGATGAAAAGTTGGACAAGCTGTATGTAAAAAACGTGCGGTGTCCATATTGTCGTGCATTGATTCCAAAATTCACAACGACTTGTGTTCAATGTGGTGTTACAAAGGAACAAATTTCGGCGGCAAGTCATCAAGAAGCTAAACAAATTCTTGAGGGTAAAGCACAAGGCAAAGTCATAATGAGCAAGCGTCGTCCCGATGATTTGCAATTTGGGCGGTTTGTTATAATACTTATATTCTTTGGAATGTTTGGTGCACATAATTTCTATGTTGGGCGAAAGATACGTGGTTGGATAATGTTATGTTCTATGCTTTTGTTAATTGCTTCGTTCTTTATATTTAATGTGGGAACAGCGGCAGAGAATTTCCAAGACATGCATCCATGGCGACGAACATTCAGGGGAGTTTGGTTTCCGTTTGATGCGCCTGGGATTATTGCTATAATAGTTTGGTTTTTTGATTGGTTTGCGGTTGTGGTTTTTCATCAATTTAAATATCCTGTGCGATTGTCTACGGATGGGGCTGTTATTGGGGCGACAAATTTCAGTAGAAAGAAAAATGACGGACAAGAAAATATCGCGGTCGATACAGACACCCAGGTTACTCTTGATGATTTGACAAAGCCTAATGATATAGGGATGCCACAAAAGAAGAAGAGTAAGAAAGAGACCTATGTAAAACAAGGAAAGGCGAAAAAGTAGTAAATTTTGCACTTTGGTGCTACAATAAAATATGCTCGAGAAGTATGGTTTTAAAAAGCTTTATAAAGATAACGATGGGCCGACGGTAGTTGTTGGTATGAGTGGCGGTGTGGATTCAAGTGTTTCTGCCGCAGTTTTGAAATGGCAAGGTTATAATGTAATTGGGCTTTTTATGAAGAATTGGGAAGAAGTTAGTAATGCTGGGTTCTGTACCGCTGAGAGCGATTATGCCGATGTAAAACGGGTTTGTGAGGCACTTGATATTCCGTACTATGCGGTAAATTTTTCGAAAGAATATATGAACAATGTGTTCAAGGTTTTTTTGAATGGGTTGGAACGAGGGTATACACCAAATCCAGATATACTTTGCAATCGTGAGATAAAGTTTGGACCGTTTCTTGATTATGCCAAGAAAATTGGGGCGGATTATATTGCAACGGGACATTACTGCCGTTCTGCGGCATCTTTTGGGTTAAATTGCGATTCTTCGTTGGTCACTTGCTCTAGCAAGCTCCTTGCGGATAGCTTTCTTTTAAAAGGCTTGGATGAAAAAAAAGACCAGAGTTATTTTTTGTGTGCGTTGTCACAAGAGCAATTGAGTAAAGTTATATTCCCGATTGGCGGGATACAAAAGGCACAGGTTCGCGAGATTGCGGCGAGTCTTGGTCTTGTTACCGCAGAAAAGAAAGACAGTACTGGGATATGTTTTATTGGTGAGCGCAAGTTCCGTGATTTTATCAAAGATTATTTTGGTAACCAAAGTGGAGATATCAAAACCTTGGATGGACAAGTTGTTGGGCGACACGAGGGATTAATGTATTACACAATGGGGCAGCGCAAAGGTCTTGGGATAGGTGGAATAAAACAGGTCGCAGACACCGCGCGATGGTTTGTTGTCGGAAAAGATTTGGAAAACAATGTGTTACTCGTCAATAATGGTGAATGCGAGCAAATGTTTACAAACGAACTAACGGCAATAGACTTTAACTGGATAAGTCGCCCAAGTACAAATGCTTTTACTTGCATGGCAAAAACAAGATACAACCAACCAGACCAAGATTGTAGTGTTATGATTCAAGACGATGGAAGTTTGCAAATTGTCTTTGCGAAAAAACAACGTGCGGTGACGCCTGGACAATGGGTGGTATTGTATGATGGTGATGTGTGTTTGGGTGGGGGAATAATTATGCCGAACAAGGAGTGTGGATGAAAATTTTATTCGTATGCACAGGTAATATTTGCCGAAGTCCGATGGCAGAGGTCATTTTTGAAAATCTTGCAAAAAAGAATAAACGCAAAGACATAGTTGTCAAAAGTGCGGGAGTTATGACGGTAGGTGGGTTGCCTATGACTCCGACTGCGTTCGAGGCTTTGTTGCATTGTGGTGAAAAGATGGGGCGGAAAACTCGGAAGAGTACCTTGTTTAGCGAAGTGATGGTCTATGAATATGATTATGTAATTTGTATGACGGGTGGTCATAAGGACCGTATTGGTATGTTTGATAATGTTTACACTTTGGATGACTTGGTTGGTTGTGGTGATATAAATGATCCGTTTATGCAGGGGTTGAAGACTTATACGGGCGTGTGTAAACAATTACAGGATGCACTTGGGAAGTTATATGATAAGATAGTTGAGAACAAAAATTGATGTTTGTTTATAGAGGTAGTTTTATGCGGCTTTGCCTAGATTCTCGTCGCCTTGCTCCTCTGGATGACGTAAAGTGGAGGTAGTATATTGAAACCAATAGTACTGGCAAGTGACCATGGTGGTTATGAATTAAAAGAAAAGTTAAAGACCTATTTAATGTATAAAGATTATCGTGTCGAGGATGTTGGCACGCATTCGGCGGATACAACCGATTATCCAATCTGGGTAAAAAAGGGTGTATCGCAGGTTCTTGCGGACAATACATATGGAATTTTTGTATGCGGTGCGGGTATTGGTGTAAGTATTGCTGCGAACCGTAACAAGGGGATACGTGCCGCTGTTGTTCATTCCGAGGACACGGCAAGGCTTGCACGCGAACATAATAATGCCAATGTATTGTGTCTTGGTGGGCGATTTTTAACAGAAAGCCAAGCCGAGAAAATTGTAGATATATTCCTTGAAACGAAATTTGACCAAAGACATGTAAAGCGCGTTGAAATGTTGGAAGGATAATAATGATAATGCAGATTATTATTTGCCGATTTGCTTTAAATAGACCTACAAAATTCTTGACAACGCAAACCCAATCATCTATAATGGTAGGGTATATTCCCCTGTAGCTCAGTGGTAGAGCGCTCGGCTGTTAACCGATCGGTCGCAGGTTCAAATCCTGCCGGGGGAGCCAATTCTAGTGACGACCTTTATACGGGTCGTTTTTTGTATCCAGTAAATTAATTGAACTTAAAGATGGAAAAATTATTTCCGATGAAACAAGGCGTCCGATACCAGCAGACAAGATTTCTGAAAGTATTTCAATGTCTGGTAATACCATAGTAATCAAACCAAAGCACGAGTTAACAGTTGGTGAACAAAAAATATTATTAGAGAAAATTTCAAAGAATCCAGATGGGATTACTATTAAACATGCGGATGAATTACCGACACAAGCAGTATATACACAAACACAAGACGGTGATATCGAACGCGATAAAAAAGGTGAGTTCGAACTTATAAAAAGCAGGTTCAAGTTTTGGGATAGTTTCAAGATGGGTCTAAGTGGTCTTAAGGTGAAAAAAGTAAGATTGGCGTTTACAATATTACTTACCGCTCTTGCATTGACTTTTTTTGGTGTTGCTGATACTGCAGCTAGTTTTGACGCGGTAAGGGCAATGCATGAGAGTATAAACGCAAATGGTGACAATATGATAGGTGTCAGTAAACGAATTCCGTCAGATTGGGGTCGAGAATATGTTAATCTTGATTCAGAGGATTTAGGTTTTTTACAATCACGTTTTCCACAGCACAATTTTGTTGGTGTTCATGCAATTGATCAAATAACATTTACATATGATGCTCCGCAACACTTTGGCTATTATCATCCTGTTACGAGTGCCGCTACACTAACGCAACAACAATTTAATGCTTTCGGTCTTTCTTTCATTGGTGGTTTGGGAAGTTTGCCAGCTGCGGTTAACCAAATTGCAATAACAGACTACCAATTTGAGGCATTGCGAGAGCTTGGTTTAAGAGACGGTAACTCCAGGGTAGAGATAACAAATATAGGTAACGTACTTAACACGACATTTAATGCGGGAGCACAAAGTATAGAGATAGTTGGAGTTATAAATACAGGTTTTGACTTTGAAAGATACAGGAGTCTGCGCGAACACGGTATGGGTCATACACTTGAAGATTGGATGTTAGCGAACGAGTTGCAACATGTTCTTGGATCCACTTTTTCTAATACCTTGTTTATTTATGCCGATGGCAACCCGTTGCTTGATCGATATGTGTTATTACGTAATTTTGGTACATATTGGTTCGATTTTCCTGCTCTTTCTGGGTGGTCAGATATGTGGGACTTTACTTCGGCTTTGATAGAGCAACGCGACATAATGGATAATGTTGTTTTCTTTGATGGAACACGAACAGAAGCTGGAATAAACGAAGTTGTCGTATCGCATAATGCACTTCGATTTATGCCTGGAAATGATATAGAGGTTCAACTTGTTTCTCCATTTCAAGTAAGGATTACGTCAACAAGGTCAAATATTATAACCATTCAATATTTTCTTGTAACACAGCTTGAAAATGAATTAATAACGTTGATAAGAGACTTTTATTCGGAAAACAGAATTGCAACAGACCTTCGTGCAAGTGGTTGGGCATCTGGGACTGTGGACCCTCTATTGCGTGAGTTTGATATTGTTGGTGTTTATATAAGTATCTTTAGCGACAGCCAAGTAATATATTTTAACGAGGAAACTGTACGAGATTGGGGCTTTATGTATTTGTTTGCTCCATATTCTATGATACTTGCGACGCTACGTGGAAATATGAGTGATAGAGGGCTCATTCGGATATTAATGGAATACGATAATAGCGGTCCGTATCTTGTTCTCAGAAACCAATTTTCTTCGTTCTTTGATAATTTTACACAAATGGTTGAGGTGTTCGCGTCGGTATTTCTTTGGATTGGACTTGTGTTTGCTTTGTTTTCGGCTTTGCTTATTATGAGTTATATTACAATGACTATTTCTCATAAGAAACACGATATAGGGATATTGCGTGCGATGGGTGCAAGACGTATAGATATTTTTAAAATTTTTATGAATCAAAGCCTTGTGATAACGGCTATTCAATGGATGCTCTCTATAATTCTTACTTTAGTGGTTGTAATAATACTGAATTCGATTGTGGGAAGTGAACTTGGTATGCCAGTTGTTTTACTAAGTTTTGGAATACGACAGATTGCGTTACTTTTGGCTGTTGCGTTGTCTATTGCAGTAATTGCAAGTTTTTTACCGACAAGAAAGATATCTAAAATGAAACCGATTGATGCAATTCAAAATAGGAAGTAACTTGAAAAAGTCTATCTCGTAATTCTTAATTTGTTAAACATAAAAATGTTCTTGGTCGTCACTAGGGTGCAATGTGCACTGGGGGAGTCAGATACTATTAAAAGAGATGCTTTACGGCAACCATGGCATCTTTTTTTGTGTCTTCCTTTGTTGCTCTCTTATTATTTCAATTTCTTCTTTATCTTTTTTCGAGAATTTTACAATTTGGAATATGAACCATGCTGTCCAAATAACGAAAAATCCTGTCATAATTGAACCAACCACAATCATCGCAATAATTCCTTCTGCGATACCTATCCAAAGTATTGGAATACCTAAGGCACCCAAGATTTCAAGTATGCCGTAAAACAAAAGTTCTCGACCACCGTTTTGCCAATTTTCTCTCCAACTCATATCAAACTGTATCACTTTTTGCGACTTGACGCAACATTTTGCAAATTATCTCTTACAGGCGTGTCTGGTGAGCCAGTCATTTTTCTAAGCCAACTCTAACGGGTTGGTTTTTCATTGGTTATATTATTTTTGATAAAGTTGGAAACTTCTTCAAAGTTTTCAATATTCTCTAAGCTTCTCTTGCTTTCATATGTTCCGTCCTCGTCATCTCCGAAATCATCATCAATAAATTTTGCTACTAAAACTAGAGTTCCAAGATTTCTCTTTTGTTGGAATCTACTTTGCTTCGTATCCACAGAAATAACTTGTGAATACGATATAGTTTCTTTGCTGCTCATTCGCCATATCGTAAGTTCATGTTCACCAATCAAAAATTTTAATCTATGTGGTTTTTCAATTATGAAACATAAAACAAGTGGAACGCCAATTACCACCCAACCAACACAAAGGCATATGATTGCAATTGTATTATTCTCGTCTGTTTCTAACACTAACCATATGCATAATGCTGTCAATCCAAGCAGTATGAAAACACATAGGCACACTACATATAATGGCTTCACCCAAGCATATTTTGAATTGCATATAAAAACTGGTTTAGATGTTTCTTTTTCCACGCTTCATTTTACAACGAACAATCATATATTTCAACAAGAAATTGTATTGACCCAAAAAGTGGGCTTGGATAGTATTTGGTGAGTAAGGACGGACCTAGACGAACATCATCGTTTGGGTCATTTTTTTGTCTGAATATAAAAATTGTAGTCGTTATTGACCACTTTAACGAAATTTAGTACACTTGTAATAAACAAGGAGGAGTAATGTATTCAAGATTTGAAAAAGGTAATACAATAACTATGCCTAGTGGTTATCTTGGTCGTGTTGTAAGTAGTAAATTTTGCGAGAATAGACGATGTTTTGTATATGTAATAAAGCCAATTGGAAAGATGGATCAAATTCCAGAGGTAGAATTTCGTGAAGATGAAATTGATGCTTTGGGTTGGTATCCAGACAATGATCAACCCACCTATGGAAGAGTTGAGTGCGAGCGTAATAGTGAATCATATTATTAAGGACCAATAAAATGAGGAGAAAAAAATGTCAGATTTAAACGTAATATTAGAAAATGGATTTGGTGAAGTGATTTATGCACGAGGTAACAAGCAATATAGTGTAGTTGTAGAATCGGAATTGTTTAGTATTTTTGATACTGAAACTGGTAAGGCACTTTCTTTGAATAATCCATACAAGATGAAGAATCCTTCTGGATTGCAAGGAACTCAATATGTTGATTTTGCCATTGATGGAATAAGATTGGAGAATTTCAAAGGAGACGACAAGTGTGCAGGTGAAAAATTTCAATCAATGTTAAGGGCAAGTTCGACCGACGAAAAACAAATCTAAACCAAAACACAAAGACCCAGATAATTGTCGGGTCTTTTTAGATTGTTTTTTAATAGCTTTTGAGATATGTTTATATCAGAGAAGTATTCAAAGGGAGAAAAATATGGACAAAGAAATTATGGAACAACCATGTAAAAAGTCGGCATTTAAACATATGTTATTAAATATATGTGTTGTTGGATTTGCCGTGGTGTTAACCTTGGCGGCGCTTGTGACATTTTTTGTTGCAATATTCAGAGAGGGAACAAGTTCGGCATATTACATAGCAAGCATATATATACTTTGCATGCTTTTGGCGGCACCTACGTTAAAAGTGTTTCTTGATAAAGTAAATTGCGTTGTTATGAGACGACTTAATATTATTGGGATTATTTCAATATTTGCGACCATTCTTGTCATTACTGTAACCATTTGTATTTCGTTTGCATTTCCGAATTTATTTTGATTTTAAAGCTCTTCGGAGCTTTTTTCTTGAATCTACCATTGTTCGACTTAATTCTATTGTTTGTTGACATGATACAGAATATAATTATCAACGTATAAGGAGGTAAGCATGAAGCAAATGCTTGGCGAAAAGATTTATAATCTGCGAAACAAAAAAGGATTAACGCAGACTCAACTTGGAGAATTGGTGGGGGTAAGCAACAAGGCGGTTAGCAAATGGGAAACAGATGAAGCTAATCCAGATATTGGTATTATCCCGAAATTGGCAAAGGCGTTGGATGTTTCTATCGGTGAACTTTTTGACGAGAAAGTTGAGGAAGAATTGAATGATTCGAAAAAGGTGGTGAAGTTTGGGTTTGTCGGGACAGAGACAAGGGTTGATGGAAGATATGAATTTGTGTCAGACAGACGAACAAAGAAGGGAACACCACATCTTCATATAAATCATGGGAAAGGTGCAAAAGCCAGAGGTATTGTGGCAATTGGAAACAATGCGCGCGGCATTGTTAGTATGGGTTATGTAAGTGTTGGGATAGTTAGTACGGGACTTGTTTCGGTAGGGATTGTATCGCTTGGTTTAGTTGCATTTGGATTAATCGCAACGGGAATTATTTCAATTGCCTTGCTTGTTGGAACTGGGCTTGTTGCTACTGGTGTGGTTGCAACTGGCGGAGTCGCGGTTGGCATGCTTGCCGTTGGTGGGGTTGCCATTGGTGTTTGGGCGCATGGTGGGCTTGCAATTGGTTATTGGGCGTATGCAGGTGAACATGGCAAAGCAATTGGAAATTATATTGGCAGATGGTGGAGTAGATAAAAAAGGCGACTTCGTCGCATTCTTCGAATGCCCTCTATGCCTTTTTTGGACATTATGGATTTTGTATATATGAAAAATCGTTGAGCGATTTTTCTTAGGTCATAAAAAAGACAACTGTGTTGCTTCGCTCGCTTGATGCATTTCTTGAAAGGGGAGTCATCCCTTTTTTACTTTTTTAAAAAAGTTAATATTTACTGTTGACAACATAATACTATGTATAGTATAGTATTATGTATAAGGAAGTATATATACTTGCTATTTAATTGGAGGAAAAATTGGATAACACGAAAGGTGTAATAGTTGTCGAAAATCTGACAAAAGACTATGGAAATAATCAAGGAATCTTTGACGTATCGTTTAGAGTTAACAAAGGTGAAGTTTTTGGTTTTCTTGGTCCTAACGGTGCTGGTAAGACAACAACTATAAGGCATTTGCTTGGTTTTATAAAAAGTGAAAACGGAAGCTGTAAAATTCTTGGACTTGATTGTTGGGAGAAGCCAGAGGAGATACAAAACTATATAGGATATGTTGCAGGCGAAATTGCATTGCCAGACAGCATGAATGGGCAAAAGCTTATCGAACATGTTGCAAAGTTGCGTAAAATCAAGCTTGACAGGGCGAAAGAGCTTTGCGCATATTTTGATATAAACCCAAAGAACAAAATAAAACGTATGAGTAAAGGTATGAAGCAAAAAATTGCTCTTGTTCTTGCACTTATGCATGATCCCGAAATCTTGATTTTGGACGAGCCGACAAGTGGTCTTGATCCGCTTATGCAGGAAAAGTTTTGTGAACTTCTCTTGCGTGAAAAGGAAAGAGGAAAAACGATAATGTTAAGCAGTCATATTTTTAACGAGGTTGAGAAAACTTGTGATCGTGTAATGATTATAAAGCAAGGAAGAATTATTACAGAAGTTGATATGAAAGACATTGACAAGAAGCGTCCCGAGTTCGTTGTAACGAAATTTAGTCTCGAGCAATATTTCATGGACTTTTACAAAAAGGAGAAACAATGAGCAAATTATTTTCTTTTCAAATTATAAAGCGAAGTTTCAAGAGTGTTTGGGTATGGGTGCTTGTCGCCGTATTTGCCCAATCGGTAAACTATTTCGCTCAATCATCACAGGCTGATAACGCAACCGAGTTGCTGGCAAATGCTTTTATTAACGGTAATATAATGTTTAATGGAATGATTTTCCTAACGCTTGTTTCTATTTTCTTTTCGACCGCTTTGATTACCAACGAAGTTGACAGGGGGACCTTGGCAATTACTCTGAGTACACCAATCACACGAAAGCAAATATTGTTTTCGAAAGGTTTAGTTCTTGTGAGTGCTTTGGTTTCAATGAATCTCCTTTTGGGTGTGCTTGGGTCTTTGACTACTTTGATGTTTGGTATTCAATTCGATCATGGAACTTGGTGGACAGTAATTGCACTATGGCTTGTGTATACATTAGTGGTGGCAAGTATTGCATTCTTTATTGGCTGTTGGTTTAATAAAAGTCGATATGCAATGGTAACTATTGCATTAATTCTTGGTGGATTTTACTTGCTTGGTATGCTTTCCACAATTGATAATTTTGAATTCCTTCGATTTACAACATTGCAAACACTCTTTAACACAGATGCAGTTATCAACGGAGATTTCCTTTGGCAATTCATAGCATTACCATTGATTGCAATTCCATTCTTTGTTGGTGGGGCTGTTAAATTCTTGAGAAAAGATTTACCTTTATAAAATTGTGATGTTAGGGGGATTAGAAAGAGGGGTTATGACCCTCTTTTACTTTGACAAAATATTGGATTTATCCGATACTTGTAACCATGGAAAATATTGAAATTGTCGACAGGCTCGACCAAGAAGAAACCAAGTCAAAGAAAGAACCGACTTTCAGAAAAGAACATGTCAGCATTTTGTCGAAAGAGTTTAATGTAACGCCCGTGCATTCGGAAAACATTATCAAGTTGATTGACGAGGGGAATACGATTCCCTTTATTGCGCGTTATCGTAAAGAAATGACAGGTGGTTGTGACGATCAAGTCTTGCGTGAATTTGCCGATAGATTGGAATATTTGCGTAAATTAGACGACCGAAAAGATGTTGTTCGTAATTCTATAACCGAGCAAGGTTTTATGACGGATGAAATTAACAAGGCATTAAATGATGCAAAAACGCTTACCGAAGTGGAGGATATTTATCGTCCATATAAACCAAAGCGAAAGACAAGAGCTACCGTTGCTATTGCAAAGGGGTTGAAGCCGCTTGCCGAATTGATTCTTGAACAGCGTAAAGATACAAAAGACATCATGAAAATCGCCGAAGAGTATATAGACGAGGAAAAAGGTGTAAAAACAGCACAAGAAGCAGTTGACGGTGCAAAAGATATAATCGCCGAGATTATATCGGACACAGCCGAACTCCGAAAAATTATGCGTGATCAATTGTGGGAACATGGTGTTGTGTTTACGACTTTGATAACCAACGAAAAGACCAAGGACAAGGTAAAAACTTACGAGATGTACGATAATTTCCGCGAGCCAGTAAACAAGATTGTTAGCCACAGAATTTTGGCAATTAACCGTGCAGATAAAGAAGATTGTTTGAAATGTATAATTGAAATTAACGAAGAATTGCCGTATAACTTGATTTATCAAATGTTTGTACAAGACGCTCCGACAAGTTACTTGGTTCGCGAGGCGGGAGAAGATGCATATAAAAGGCTCATAAAACCATCTATTGAAAATGAAGTGCGTGGTGAATTATTTGAAATGGCAAGTGAACAGGCAATCAAAATGTTTGATTTGAACCTTCGTCCACTTCTTCTGCAACCGCCTGTGAAAAACCGAGTTGTATTGGGACTTGACCCAGGATATCGTACGGGTTGTAAAATTGCGGTGGTAGATGGTAACGGAAACGTGCTGGACAAGACGACTGTATTTTTTACCGAGCCGCATAAAAAAGTTGATGAATCAAAAGCGATTTTAAAAGGACTTATCGAAAAGTATAAAGTTGGTGTTATTGCAATTGGTAACGGTACGGCAAGTAAAGAGAGCGAGATTTTCATTGCTGACCTTATAAAAGAAATTCCAAATAAAGTCGAGTATATAATGGTGAACGAGGCGGGTGCATCGGTTTATTCGGCATCAAAGTTGGCATCCGAAGAGTTCCCGAATTTAGAGCCTGCTCATCGAAGTGCGGCAAGTATTGCTCGTCGCTTGCAAGACCCACTTGCTGAACTTATTAAAATTGACCCAAAATCCATAGGCGTTGGGCAATACCAGCATGATATGCCACAGGCACGGTTGACCCATGTTCTTGGCGGTGTAGTGGAGGATTGCGTTAACAGCGTAGGTGTTGATTTGAACACGGCAAGTGCGGCGTTATTGTCTTTCGTTTCGGGATTGAATGCAAGTATTGCAAAAAATATTATTACATATCGTGCAAGTAACGGTGGGTTTTCATCACGTGAACAATTGCTAAAAGTTCCAAAGCTTGGTGGAAAGGCATATGAACAATGTGCGGGATTCCTTCGAATTGCTGACGGTGATAATATCCTTGATAATACTGCGGTTCATCCAGAAAGTTATGTTGCCGCGACAAAGTTATTGCAATTATTTAAACTGGGGCTGGAAGCGGTTGCACAGAACAAATTAGCAATGTTGGAAAGTACAATATATAACTATGGTATAGAACGCGCGGCAAAAGACGTTGGTGTAGGTGTTCCGACACTAGAAGACATAGCACGTGAACTTATGCAACCTGGGCGTGATATTCGTGACCAATTGCCTGCGCCAATGCTTCGAAGTGATGTTATGGATATGAACGATTTGAAAGAGGGGATGGAATTAACAGGCACCGTTCGTAATGTTATAGACTTTGGTGTGTTTGTGGATATAGGGGTTCATCAGGATGGACTTGTGCATATAAGCCAAATTGTAGACAGATACATAAAACATCCGTCAGAAGTTCTAAGCGTTGGCGATATTGTAAATGTAAAAGTTCTGGGAGTTGACAAAGAACGCAAAAGAATAAGTTTGACTATGAGATATTGATTTGTTTGAAAAAGACCACAGGTTTAGATTCTTGTGGTCTTTTTATTATGGTTTATACGGTTTATCTAGAATTACCAACAACATCTGTCATGACATCTGCATCGATCGCGATGACAACAACTGCAACCCC
Source organism: Bacillota bacterium (assembly GCA_009784375.1). Classification (GTDB taxonomy): domain Bacteria; phylum Bacillota; class Clostridia; order Christensenellales; family UBA1242; genus WRAD01. Next base: position 119,894 of record WRBV01000002.1, read on the forward strand.
AAAGTCCGCCAATAAGCAAACCAGCGAATAGTGGATAAATCATTTAATACCTCCTTATACATACCACAGGGTGGTATGTATGGCGGATATTTCATTTTATGAATTATTGAAAAATAATGCTTGTTATTACCAGTTAAGTTGATTTGCGTCTGTTACTGAATAATAAAACGATTCCTGTGATTATTAATGGTAATGCTATTATTGCTGCGATAAAGTAAATTATTGCAATAACAGAATAACCGCGTAGGTCGTAATTTTCAGATATGAACATTGTAAATAGGTCAAGTGGGCTGTAAAAACCTGTTGTTGCCATTGCTCCAGCAAGTTCCGCTTTATAAAAGCCAGATGTATCAGGATGATGAACCATTATCATTGGCAAAAATATTGACACGGCAATTACGATTCCGAATATAATAAAAGCTATTCCCCAAGTTTTCTTGTGTTTCATTTTGTTTTGGTGGACGCAATAGGACTCGAACCTATGACTTCTTGCGTGTCGAGCAAGTACTCTACCAACTGAGTTATGCGTCCTTGAAGCGAATGTCGTAGGCGTGCTTGCACGCATATGACTGAGCGAAAGGACGTAATACGTAGTATGCGTCCTATTGCCGTGAATGGGCGGCATACGTAGTATGTCGTCCGAAGTGAGTGTATTGTATAGTAATTTTTAAAGTTTGTCAAATGCCTTTTGGGTTCTTACGGTACATGTTATAATGCTTTATGAAAAATAAAACACGCTGTCCGTGGCCAGATGGTGATGAAAAGATGACTAAATATCATGACGAGGTATGGGGAGTACCAGTATATGATGACCAAAAATTGTTTGCCAAGTTAAGCTTGGATTTGATGCAGGCAGGACTTATGTGGCGTACGATTTTGCATAAACAGGAAAACTTTATGAGGGCTTTTGATAATTTTGATATTGATATTGTAGCCAATTATGATGAATTAAAATACGAGGAACTTATGCAGGATGCTGGCATAGTTCGTAATCAATTAAAGATAAGGGCAATTATAAACAATGCTAGGTGTTTTCAAGAAATACAAAAAGAATTTGGAAGTTTCAGTAATTATATATGGGGCTTTGTAGATGGAAAGACAATTCAAAATAAATTAAATACGTTGGACGAAATCCCAGCAAAGACACTACTTAGTGATACAATTTCAAAAGATTTGTTAAGACGTGGATTTAAATTTGTCGGCAGCACGATTATATATGCATGGATGCAAGCAATTGGTATGGTCAATGATCACATGATAGATTGTTTTAGATACAAAGAACTTGGAGGCAAAGAATAAAATAGATGCAACAATTTGTTGCTTGTTTTTTGTTTTAGGGTTGTGATAGACTTGTGGCTGGAGTCTCTGATGGAAGAAATAAAACAAGAAGAAGTAATAGAAGAGCAAAAACAGGAAGTTCTTGACGAAGATGATTTAAAAGAACAAGAAGCAAGGGCAGCTGAAGAATCTGCGCTTAATAAAAATGTTACTGTTAAATTTTTGTTGAAATTCACAATACCTACAATATTGTCTTTTTTTGTTATGAATGTGTTTTTCGTGGTGGACGGAGTTTTTGCGTCTCGTGGCGTAAGTGTCATTGCTCTTAGCGCGATTAACGTTACAACACCATTTTTTACGTTTGCGGCTGCTATCGCGGCGATGCTTGCGATGGGTGGGTGTGCTTTGGTTGCCAAGAAAAAAGGTATGAAGTTAAAGCAAGAAGCACGAGAGAACTTTACACTCATAACCATTATTACTTTTGTTACAAGTATGATAATTTCTGTGCTTGGTCTTATTTTGATCGAGCCAATACTTCGAATGCTTGGGACTGATGATTTTATTCATGATTCGGCAAGAGAATATTTGCGAGTGATTATTTTGTTTATTCCGTTCATCATGCTTGGTTATTTTCTTGTTCAATATGTTATTGCAGACGGACGTCCGATGCTTGGGATGATGATTTCGTTTACGGGGACAATCATTTCTACCATTTTAAACGCATTGTTTATTTTTGTATTTGATTTGGGTGTTACTGGGCTTGCGCTTGCAACAGGTATAGGCTTTGGTTTTATATCGGTAGTTTGTGTATTTTACTTTTTATTTTATCGCAAAGGCACACTATATTTTGTTCGTCCTAAATGGAATATTCGTGCGCTTGGAAGGGCATCGCTTAATGGTATTTCCGAAGCGATCACAATGATGGCGGTTACTGTAACCACAATAGTTATGAACAACGTACTTGTTCGTATTGTAGGGTTTGAAGGAATCGCGGCTGCTGGGATTGTTCTTGTACTGCAAGGTGTGTTTATGTCGCTGTACTTTGGGTACTCGGCTGGGGTTGCACCGCTTGTAAGTTATAATTATGGAAAGCAATTATCATCGGACGACCCTAAATATGCCGACCGTTTGAAAAAATTCTTTAAAAAGAGTCTTATCATTATCTCAGTTATCTCTGTAATAAGTATTATAGCAATACAAGCCTTTGCACCATTGCTTGTACAAATATATGTGCCACGTGAAGATGAAGTTTATGGGATGGCATTACGTGGGTTACGTATAGCATCGACAGGATTTTTGTTGATGGGCTTTAATATATTTGCAACGGCATTGTTTACTGCGTTTAACGATGGAAAAATTTCAGGGTTCTTGTCTTTGATGCGGACTTTGGTGTTTATGTTAACGTTGATGATTTTGTTGCCTATGGCATTTGGATTAACAGGCGCATGGATAGCTATGCCACTTGCCGAAGCATTATCAATTGTACTTACAATTATTTTCCTTGTATTGATGGGTAAAAAATATAAATATCTTGATGTAAAAAAATCAACTGTCTTGGAATCCAATCGTCAAGAAAATTTAAAAGACTCGTAACCGAGTCTTTTTTATGACCTATGAAAAATCGTTCTAGATTTTTCATAAATCAATTTATTAATGTCCAAAAAAGGCATAGAAAGCATTCGAAGAATGCGACGAAGTCGCCTTTTTTATTATCCTTTTCTCCCGATTGCCTTGAGAATTTGGGGTAGTGCGGCAATAGTTGCATCACGCCCAGCTTTGATTAGTTCCTCGTTCTTTTTAAATCGGAATGATGAACGATTACCCATATTGGGTGTGATAAGAACATCGGCGTCCTTGCCTTCGTTTTGTGCGGTACGCCAATCAATCATTTGATAAGACACATCAAGTATTCGAAGAGTTGAGCTTGATAGTAATTGTTTTGGTGGTCCAAGAGCGTCCACAGCAATTATTATGTCTGCGCCAAGTTCTCGTGCTTCGGATATGGGCATTCTTTTAATAACCGCACCGTCTACAAGTAACATGCCTTCATGTTGAACGGGGCAGAAGACTCCTGGGATTGACATGCTTGCACGTACTGCTTGCCATAATGGACCTGTTTTAAAAACATGAAGTGAGTGGCTCTTTAGATCGGTTGCGATAAATGCACATTTTATCTTGGTATCTTCGATGAGGCTTTCACCTACGTATTCTTTATAAAGCTTCATTGCACGGTCGCCTTTTGCAAAGCCACCTCTTTTACGAATGTTTAAAATGTCGATGTCAAATACGGTATGATTTGTGACTCGATTTGCGACCTCGCGCATTTCTTCACAAGATATTCCAAATGCAAGTCCGCCTGCGACCATTGCCCCCATTGAACATCCGGTGACTATGTCAATTGGTATGTTATTTTCGCGCAGGACTTCGATAACGCCGATATGACAAAAGCCACGCGCTCCGCCCGCACCAAGAACAAGTCCAACTTTTTTTGTTTTCTTCGGAAACATATTTCTATTATAGCACTAGATTCATATAATTTAGTAATATTACTTTGTATATTAGTTGAAGATTGTTATCATTACTTATGAAGTTAAGAAAATACTTGTTGATATATTTCACTATTATGGTGATTGTCGCTGGGATTGCTGTTGCCGTTATATTTGGAACTGGTCCTGATTTTTCTAGTTTACAAACAATGTTACCTTTTATATTTTTAATACTTGTATTTGTGGGTGTTCTGGTTAGTTTTCTTATCGGCTTGCCTGGCAAAATTTTGTTCACAAAAATTATGTTAAAGGGTATCGAAACCACGGCAACCGCAACCAGAGTGTTTAATAATGGCAGTTCAAATGTCGGACGTGGAAATGATAGACACAGAAGGCATTGGGGATTTTCAGTAAGGTTAACATACATTGACGAAAGTGGAAAAAAGGTCAATGCAATATCACGAACAACATATACAGACAGGGCTATTGCTGATGACGTGGTGTCCATAAAGCAAATAAGGATAAGGTATCTTGGAAGACACGTAGAAATATTGCCTGAGGCATTAAATGAATTTTATAAAAAACATCCACATAAAAGACCAAAGCGTTTTGGACTTGATGAATTAGAAGGAAGTCATCATAAAAGTAGAAAGCAAATTGAAAGAGAAAGAGCGCGAAAAAAAGAACTATCAAAACTATCCAAGAAAGAGCGTGAAAAAGAACATATGAAAGAACATGGGGTTGCAACTAGGTCAGTTTATTGGTTCGGAATTTTTGTTGCAATTACTGTTGTTGGGGCTCTTGGTTATTCCATATCGTTACTTGTTCGCGGATACGAGTTGTTTGGTTTTCTTGCATTTGGCGGTACTTTTGTGTATGTAATATTAATAGGTTTGGTTTATTTAAGGTTAAAAACCCGACAAAGTTACAATGTAAAAAGAGATAAAATGGCACGAGAGTTTACTGGTGTTGTTGAGGAAATTACTCCCACAAGTAGTACTCTTCGCGGCATGATTTGGAGTGTTAGAATAGCGGTCGGTGACAAAAAACCTATTGCTATTTATCAAAATTCAGAGCTTGATAGATTTATAAGGATAAGTGAAACAGGGCGCATTAGCTTTGAGGAGGACATAGAGGGTATGGTGGATATTGATGGTTTAATTGCAATAGGCAAAAAAGTGCGAGTTTTGTTCAATCCGCAGAAACCAAATATTTGTAAAATAGTAAGAGTCATTAAGGATGAGGAAGAAATTTTTCCCGAATTAATTTAAAAAGAGCACGATGCTCTTTTTTGAATAAAAATAACACTTAATTATTTACCGAGTCGTGTCAACTAATATCATCATCCTGCCAAGATAGTAGGTCTATTTTGATTAAAGTCGTTGACTATTTCGGCGGTGATATTGTATAATAATATGTTCGTGCACTCGTACTGTGTGCATACACTATCCGACTTTGTCGTTTGACATTAAGGATAATTTATCCAGAATGTTCGCTTCACGAATAGGGTCATGCGAAAGTTTACTTTCGCGCGACGCTTGCTTTGCTTGTGCACCGTACTTCGTACTGTGTGCACTCGTTCGGTCATATTCGTGCAAGCACGTCTACGACTCTCACTTCGTGCACCCGTAGCTCAATTGGATAGAGCGTTAGTCTACGGAACTAAAGGTTTGGGGTTCAAGTCCCTGCGGGTGCGCCAAATGTATTAAGTAAAAAGCCGCATTTGAGTTTGCGGCTTTTTTCTTGCAAGAAACACAAGATACAGGGTTTTGACGCCTATGCTATAAAGTAACCAATGATGTTGACATTGGAAATGAGTGGAGTGAACCAAAAGTTAAAAAATATTTACTGAACTCGATTGAATCTTGAATTTTGGTGTTGAGGATGATATAATGAGGATATGATTGATTTGCATATGCATACTTCGTTTTCTGATGGTAATTCGTCTTTGGAAGAAATGCTTGTTGCTGCTGAGCGAAAAAAGTTGCGGTATATAAGTATTACTGATCATTATTCGATTGGGGCATACGAAAAATTAAAAGATTCAAATATTAGAAAACTTTTTAGTGGGATTATCATTCCAGGTGCAGAGTGGGGGTTTAACAATGGTGGCGATTTCTCGTCAGAGTTACTTGCATATGGAATTGATGTTGACAGCATTGAACGTTTGTCTTGGGGTGAACCAGACCCATATCCATGTAATGCAAATCGCGATAGAAGACATTTACTTGGTCGTGGCACTTTAGAAGAAGTTTCAGGACGCATTCACAAAGTGGGTGGTCTTGTTTTTGTTGCACATCCATTTATTGTGCGGGATTGGTTTGATTATGCGTGTAAGAAAAAATTGATTGATGGTGTTGAAGTGTTTTATGCCGACCAAACTAGGGAAGCAACGGATAAGTTGAAAGAATATTGTGTGAAGAATGGGTTGCTCATGAGTGGTGGTTGTGATGCTCATTCTATACATGGAATTGGAGAAAAGCCTGTATCAAAATTAGATATTGGAAATTGGATAGATAACGTAAGGACCGTATAGGTGTAATTTTTTCCTTGTTATTTGTGCTTTTTGAGTGATAGAATTATGTAATGACTACAGATAAAATAATCGTAATATATAATCCAAATTCTGGTAAAGGTAGGGGAGAGAAATTTGCAAATCGTTTTGTTAGTGAATTCAAACAAAAAGGAATTGATCTTGCGGGTGTCTTTTGTTCAAATTCGCTTGGGTTTATTCAAGAATTTTGTGATGCGAACGCAGGGAACGTAAATAGTTATTCGCTTGCAATTATTATTGGTGGAGATGGAACACTTGGTCCTTGGATTGATGGCATGGTTAAAAATAATATAGACATCCCAATTTTTGCTTTTGGACGGGGGACCGCAAATGATTTCCCAACGTATATGAAGACCAATAAATCGGTAAAACGTGCGGTTAAAATTATTTGTAATGCAAATATTCGATCTATAGATCTATTAAAGGTTAATAATTCGGATTACGCAATAAATGTGGCAGGTGGTGGTGCATTTACAAATGGTGTTACAAAATACTCGAAAAAAGGTAAGCGAATGTTTGGCAAGCTTGCCTATAAGTTACAAGGTGCTTGTGAGGCGTGCAAAATGAAGTCTCAACAAATGAAATTTGTTGTTGACGGCAAAGAAATTTATGAATCGGTTTTCTTTTTTCTTGTTTTGAATACTGCGAATGCTGGTTCAATTAAACGAATTGCTCCAAAGGCTTTGCCATTTGACGGGATGCTTGATTTATTTGCTTTTAGAAAATGCGGGATTATTGGAAGGATGTTTGCAGGTATATCAATATTTCTTGGTAGAGCACACAAGAGTAAAAATCTTTTACATATCAAAGGTAAACATATAGAAGCCCATGTTGTGGGTGACGCAACCAAGAATTTTATTAAAACCGATGTTGATGGGAATGCCGCGGGTGAATATCCGCTTGATGTTTGCGTTGCACCAGAAAAACTGCGTGTTGTGGTTAATAAATATTGACAATTGTATGTGGAATACAATAAAATATAACTATGAAAGAGGGAGTAGACAACGGAATACAGGCAACCACAAAGTGGTCGCGTTTTCGTTCTGCTCTTTTAATTCCGTGTTTGTATGTATTAATATCTTTGGTGCTGGATGTAATTTTAATTGTTAGTCTGGGGTGGAATATTCCATCTGGATATTTGTTTTCATTTGCACTTATTTTAATTTTTGCAGCGGTAATAAGTTGTATACCTAATCGTGTGGCACAGACGGTAATATTTTGTTTCATACTTGGTGTAAAGGCACTTTTTGTTATTTTTAACATCGTAGCACATTCGAACCTTGGAGAAATTTTTATATTAGAAAACTTTCGTGCGTTGCGTGAGATATTCGCAGGAGCTGAAAGTTCACACGGTGCACCATGGTTACAAATTGTCTTGGTAAGTCTTAGTGTTATAGTGTTCCTTGCTATTGCCATCTATGTATGTGTATCTTTCAGACGAAAGCGTGCAGGATATAAATTACGCGGAATTGTTGCTTCGGCTCTTGTAGTTTTTATGTCATTCGGAGCACTTACCTTGAATTATGTCGGGCTTGCACCCCTTGCACACACATTCACAGATAATCTATTAAATTCAAGGTTTGTTTTTAATGAATTCAATAACAGACACTTTTTCCTTAAGACATTTGGACCGACGATGTTTTATACAATGAATACGCTTGACCTTGTTAATATGAGACCACGAATAACAGATGCAGCAGACAGTATTGAATATGATTTTGAATGGAACACACCTAACGAAGATTATGTGGAATTCTTGGATGAAGACTATAACCTTATAATGTTAATGTTGGAAACGGTAGAATTTGATGCGGTTAATCCATTCCTAACACCAAATCTTTGGAGAATCAAGACAATGTCGACTTGGGTGGATGGATATTTCGGACACGAGAGAACATGTATGACCGAGTACGTGTCATTAACGGGTTCGCACGTCCAAGGTCGAGAAATGTGGAGCAGTTTTGCAAGGGTAGAAGTACCACAATCTATGCCAAACATTTTCCGCAGAATGGGACATGAACAAATAGGTGCATTTCATAATTTTAACAAGGAATTTTATAACAGAGTAGATTTCTTTACGCCAAATAGACTCGGTTTTGATTTTATACGTGATCTTGAGTGTTATGGTGTACCAATTCACAGCAGCTTTAATCAAAATTCAGATCGTTTGATTTTTGAAACCATGTTGGATGATATAGCACCAGATGACAGAACATTCTTTAGCTATGTTCTAAACGTAGCACCGCACAGTCCGCATTTTGATTCAAGTTGGTTAATACCAAAGCGAGAATTTCATCCGAATGGTCCACTTGTGCGTGAATATGACGCAAATGGGATTTCAAGGCAAGTATTCGAAGTTCGCACATGGAATGGGCGAGTAATTCAAAACTTTGCCGAGGTTCTTGAAAAAGTCTATGAAATGGAATATTATCTAAGGTATTTCTTTCCAAAGCTTGAAACTGGAACAGATTTAGAACGTCGTGCGATTTTTGCATATATTGTTTCATTAAAAGATTTTGATATTGGGATTGGTAAATTGCTTCACAGATTAGAAACCACGCTTGACAAAAGACATGAATGCGGTACGGTATATTTAATAGATACAACGGCACTTGTTTTATATTCGGATCATTTTAACTATGGTGCCTATGGCGAAATCCACCGAAGCATTTTGCGTGGTGGTCCACGAAGTCGTGGGGGCGGGCTTTTGTCTAATAACTTTGTTAACCAGACGCTTGGTGAAAAACTTGTATTTATGGTTTATAACCCGCGAGATATGGTAACGCGTGCACAAGCAATGAATGCACCGACACGATATGAATTGCTGGATTATTTTCTTGCGAGCCCCGACCTTGATGAGCATATTAACAGATGGATTCCACCAGTAGGCAACAGGATAGAAAGGTTCATGACCAATAGTGATATTTTCAAAACAGTAGCACATCTGTTCAATATAGAAACAAATAGCGAGTTCACATTAGGTGTGAGCGTTCTTAACCCTAATACGCATTCGGTTGGGATAGGTTTCATGACGGGGATGTTCTTTGGTCTTGATATAGAAACAGGGCTTCCTTTTGTTACACGCGACCTTATTAACTTTCATGGTGGATCATTACCAGGTTCTGTTTCAGGAACAAGACCAGGAGACAAAACAATTGAAATATTTACCCAAAGAATCAATTCGTCTATGGCAACTATGTTTGCCCTGAGAAGGCATTACGAGACAAATACTCTTCGACTTCGTCCAGAAGCATTTTATGTAATGGGTTAAATTATTACTATGCTTTTAAAAATAGTTTGACAAAGAAATTAATGTGAATTATAAATGTGTTATTATCTTATAAAAGAAAAGGTATAACAAATGAAAAAATCTTTATTAAATAATTGTCGATGGTTTTTTGTTGCTGTGATTGTTATGTTTGCTGTTACTGGATATGCGCTTTCGGTGAGTATGATTTTTGGAAATCATATTGATGCGTCGTCAAGTAATGAACAAATTGAAACACCGACCAATGTGCGTTTGCATGGGACTCGGGTTGTATGGGATGCGGTCGATGGTGCAATCGATTATCGTATTTATGTCACAAACATTCCTGGATATTGGTTTAATAGGTCAGATACTTTTATTGAAGTAGTTGATGAGATTATATTTACTCTTGTGGTGGCTATTGATTGGGGGATTCGTGATTTTGATATACGTATCCGTGCGGTTGGTAGTGGTGGTGAACTTTCTGACTGGAGTGATATGGTTTCATTCAATTATCAATTCACATATGCAAGAATACAACTTGAACAGCCAGTTCTTCGTATTGACGAGGATAACTTTCTTCGATGGAATACAGTTAGTCTTGCCGAGGGCTATAACGTGATTTTTAATTCCCAGACTTTTCCGCTTGGATCAAATGTTACCGAATTTGATTTAAGCCAATTTCATCCAGTTGACTATGGTGTTGGGTCGCACAACATCGAGGTTGTGGCATGGTCAAGTGATACTTATACCGACAGTTCATCGGCTTTGACGTCATTTCAAATAGAGGCAAGACAGCTTGGAGATGTGACAGGACTTGCATTGAATGGGTATATATTAAGCTGGGACGCACCGATAACGGGTGATGTTTCTGGGTTTGGGATTTATGAAAACAATAACAGAGTTGATGATATAACACAAACTTCTATCGATATAAGGAGTTTAAACCTTGGCACAGGACAATTTAATATTGGTATACGTGCTTTGCCAGGTCCTGGATATACCAAGTCTGGGGTTGTGGATGTTGTTGTGACATTTCTTGCTGCTCCAACTGGGCTTGCTTTGAATAATGGAATGTTGACGTGGAATAGTGTACAGTTTAATGATGCTGGGACTTATCAAATTATTGTGAATGGTAATCCTGTTGGATCGGTGATTACTGGGACAAGTTTTGATTTAAATGACCTTGATTTATCGGCGGGAAGTCATCTTGTCCGTGTTATTGCGGTGGGTGGCGACAATTACACATTTAATTCGGGCTGGAGTGCGGTTGAAACATTTATTGTGATGGGTAATCTTGCAGCGCCAGAAATTGAACTTGAAGGCAATAGAATAACATGGGGTAGAGTTGCGAATGCGACCGAGTATCGCGTAATTATTGGTGGCAAGTGGTTTAGTGTGGCTGGGTTGTATGTTGATCTTTCTGTGATTATTGATTATTTTGAATTGGGTGTTGGTATGTTTGAAATTACCGTAATTGCGGTTGGTAATCCAATTACTCATTATAATTCAGAAACAAGTAATATAGTTTCATTTGCACGTTCAAGATTGTTTGCACCGAATGGTATAGCGATTGAAGATAATATATTAAGTTGGAATGGTGTGACAGGCTCAAGCGGTTACAGAGTTTATATCAACGATAAATTTCATGAATTTGTTATTGGCACTTCGCTTGATTTGAGTAATCTTCCAATTGGTAATCATACAATTTCAATTCTTGCCGTTGCAAAAGATGTTGTGTTTAATTTAAACTCGGAGCATAGTGGTACGGGTAGCCATACAGTTACACCACCGCCGATTGCGACACCAGATAATCTTGAGGTTGAGGGCAATGAATTGACATGGGTAAGTGTAGAGGGTGTGAGTGGATTCAGAATTTACATCAACGATGAGTTTCACGAGTTCGTAACGTCAACCTATTTTGATTTGTCTGGACTTGAAATTGGCGAGTATAGAATTAGAATTGTTGCCGTTGCGTCAAATATTGAGACACATGTGAACTCGTTACCAAGTATAGAAATTACGCACGTTGTGACCGAAGTATATACACCAAATGGACCGAAAGAAAAAGACGAGGATGAAGATGGGTTAGATTGGTGGGTATATGCGGCGATTACTGGGGGTGGGGTTGCATTATTTGGACTTGGCACATTTGGATTGGTAATGAAGAACAGAAGGAAGAGTGCGGTTGAACAATAAAACTAAAAAAGGAAGATTACTCTTCCTTTTTTGTATGTTTGTGATTAATTTATTCCAAGGCTTTCCATCATTTCTTCGTTATCAAAGGTAAATGCGGTGTCATTTTCGACGAATTGGGATTCGATTTGTTCCTTTGATATTTTACCTACGCTTACTTCGTATGCGACTCGGGTTTCGACTTGACCGTTGTCAAAGCGTTTTTGGTATTCGCGGCTTTGGATACGTCCGTTAAGAAATACTTTTTCACCGACCGATAATTCATCGGCAAGGCGAGCATTGCGACCCCATGCGATAGAGGGTATATAGTCACTTTTACCGAATGTACGATTTACTGCGACAAGAACGTCTGCGATTTCTCGGTTAAATGGTGTGGTTCGATATATTGGGGCTTTGCAGACGTATCCACAAAGTTCGATTATATTTGGGTTGTCGGGGATAAAGTCTTCGTCTACCTCGCGGACAAAGATTGTGAGCATAAGCTTGCTTTTGCCATCGACAAGTTTGTTATAACTTCGGAATTGACCTTTTACTGTTAATGTTTTACCAGCAATTACAGTTCTGTCCTTTATAAACTTTTCTGGCACAGTAATTGGTAGTACGTCTTGAATACTTGAAAGCCTGTTGACAGAAAGTCCAAGTTCGTAGTGACCTTCACCAAATACAGCGTGGCTGTAGATTGGTTCTCCTACTACCACTCCGTGTAACATGACACGGTTATTATTCGTTAGTGTAGCGATTTCCCCAGATTTGCTGGGCTGTGATACGTTCTCCATTTGCTTGCTCCTTTTGATTTTTGCTTTGTACTTGTCCATAGTGAAACAACTCTAGATTAATAGGTAATAAAATATACGTGTAGTGAAAAATTCGGGGTTTGCTGACTTATATTGTCGAAAAATCTCAAAAGACAAAGAAACTTTGCTTTTTGAGATTTCATAGTTCGCAAAGCTTGGAGCATAAACACCAGCCAGGGCATTTTTTCATATAATTGCATATGGATACAAAACTGTGTAAAAGCTGTACTACAGAGATTTTCAAGACTCATGAATCAAGTGGTCGCCAGTATGTAAGGCGCTTTAAACAAGAGGCAAGGCAAACTAATACAAGAAGAGAGGGGATTGTTTCGCCTGAACCTTTGGATGAGAAAGAGGTTGTTAAGGAAAAGACCATGCCTAGGGCGGCTGTGCAAAAAGAAAAGGTGAAAATCAAATTTGGTGGTGTTGTTGTGTATGTAACCAATTCAAAAAAGTTAAAAGTCAAAGAAGATGGGGATTTTTTAGAGTTGCGGATGCAGAAGTGACTCTGTTTCTTTTTTGCTCTATAAGAATCGTCTGTGCTTTGTTTAATTAGGTATGAAATTGGTTTTTATTTATCGCATTTTGATACTATAATAGGTTATGCTGTTCAGTTTGACGTGGAGTGATTTTACCTTTTGGGAGTTGCTTTCTATTATTGGAACATATGGGCTTGCCATTATGCTTGCTCTTGTTTTGCATGAATGGGCACACGCGTGGGCAGCATATAAGAGTGGTGACCCAACGGCAAAAATGTTGGGTAGAATGACTCTAAACCCAGCAAAGCATGTTGAACCACTTGGGTTATTATCATTTATATTTGTTGGAATTGGTTGGGCAAAGCCTGTGCCAGTCAATCCGTTTAATTATAGAAATTTCAAGCGTGGCAATTTTTTTGTTAGTATTGCAGGCGTTACTGTGAATTTTATTATTGGTTTTATTGCGTCACTTGGATTCTTCTTGTTTGCTCATTTTGATTTATATACTATGAATGTTGGATTTTTGGCGATTTATTATTTCTTTTTGTTTTCGATGTCAATTAACATTATGTTGATGATATTTAATTTGCTTCCTATTGCGCCACTTGACGGGTATAATATGTTGCGAAGTTTCACAAAGCCTGGAAACGCTTATATGAAATTTGCACGCGAGAACGCAATGATACTGTTGCTTGTGGTATTACTTGTAAGTATGTTCTCGGGGGGAATTTTCCATTTACATAACTTGATTCTAAGAATGTTTATGGGGCTATGGGGGGTGTTCTTTTAAGTGAGTTTTTTTCGAGAAAGTAATGATGTAAAAGTTAAGTTGGCTGATTTCGAGGGTCCACTTGATTTGCTTTTGCATTTAATTCGTGAGGCAAAGCTTGATATCAAAACGGTGCAGCTCAGCCTTGTTACTGCACAGTATCTTGAATATCTTTCACAATTAGACAGATTAAATCTTAATCTTGCATCCGAGTTCATCGAGGTTGGGGCGACTTTGATTGATATAAAGTCACGTCAGATCTTGCCAAAAATTGTAGAGGAAGAAGAACAAGAAGACCCCGAGGCAAGACTTCGTGCCCAGTTAGAAGAGTACAAATTATTAAAAGAAGCAAGTTTAAAGTTACGTGAACAAGAAAATGTGGACAGATTTTACAAAGACCCAGAACCCGTCAAAGAAATTATCAAGTTTACTTTGGATGGGATTAACATGGATAATCTTATCGAGGCATTCACAAAGGTCATGCATCGGATTCAACGCGAAACCAATGTAAAAGTTGAACGCCAAATCCAAAGGGACAGGTTTACGGTCAAAGACAAGATGATGGCAATACGCGGGATGTTGCAAACGCGTGAAAGTGTTCCGTATATTGAATTGTTTGCAAGTGATTATTCAAAGTCCGAGTTCATAAATACATTCCTTGCTATATTGGAATTGTTAAAAACGGGTGAGGTTGCGGCAACACAGGAAAATCAATTTGGTGACATTAATATAAAAAGAGGAGAGAGTCATGGAAGAAGTATTAGAGACGACGGAACAGGATTTGATTATGGAGAAGAATTCCGAACAGAAGTCGAAGGTGCAATCGAATTCAACATTGTCGAAGGAATCCAAGACTGAGGTTGATAATACAAAATTGATCGAACATATCGAGGCTGTGTTATTTTTAAGTGGTGCGGGGCTAGACCATAAATATCTGGCGGAAAAGTTAGAAGCAACCGAGGCAGAGGTTGTTTTGGCATTGTCGGCGCTTACAAAGAAATATTCGGGTGATTGTGGAATTCACCTTATTAAATATCGAAATAATTATCAATTCACAACAAATCCAAATTACGCAAGCCGTGTTGCCGAGGTTTTAAACCCTGTACGTGAAAAGGTTTTGACACGTGCGGCGCTTGAGACTCTTGCTATTGTTGCTTACAAGCAACCGTTAACACGTATTGATATTGAAGAAATAAGGGGTGCTGATAGTTCCTATGCAACCCAGATTCTTATGCAGAATAATTTGATAGAGGTCGTTGGAAGGAAAGATGCGGTTGGAAAGCCATTGTTATTTGCAACAACCGATGAATTTTTGAAAAGATTTGAACTTGAAAATATTGATGGATTACCAAGTTACGAAGAATTGCTTGAAAAAATCCGCATAATACAAACACAAGGTATTGATTTTGATAATGAGGGACCCTTTGCAAGGGTGAGGGAAGAAAATTAAAAGAGGGAAGTCCCTCTTTTTTTAAAGCGACATATCTGTTTGATAACCACCTTTGTCTTTGTATAGTTTAAGACTCTTGTCTAGTTGTTTTTTTCTACCATCAAGTGTGCGGGTTAAATTTTTATGTTCGTTACCGTAACCAACGGGTCCGTAAAGACCAGGTTCTGACTCGTGGGAATAACTCGCGACAATTGTAGAGAGTTTATTTTCTGTGTCGTATACTTTTGCGTTAAGGCGTGAGAGTTATCCTTGTTCTGGTGTGATATGGAAGCTATGAACTATATTGTTTAGAGTTTTATTTGCATCTTCAATTTGCACTATGTCAGAGTCTTTGTCTTCTATGGTCATGATTGCGGAATTATATATATCTTGTAATGTTTTGTACATAATAACCTCACTTTTAAGATAGTAAATATTAACATAGATTGTTTGAAATTGTCAATACACGCATTTTGGGTGATGGGTTTTGCATTATTATTGATATGGGTTTTAATGGTCTCTCGGCAGACGAAGTTTTGTTGTCGCGGTCGGTGAATGGTGCGAATTCACTTGTAAAGAAGAAAAAGAAGAGTCTTGTGAAGAGCTTTTTTGCCAACTTTGCCGACCCAATTTTAAAGGTGCTTTTAATTGCATTGGGTATCCAGATTGTATTTGTTTTTAATAGTGGCGAATGGTTGGAAACGTTTGGAATTGCCATTGCGTTGCTTGTGGCTGTTACGGTTGCTACCATTAGTGAATATGGCTCGGAAAAGGCGTTCGAGCGATTGCAGGAACAGGCAAGTGCAACCGATTGCAGGGTGCGACGTGAAGGAAAGGTATATGTAATTCCAGTAAGTGAAGTTGTGGTTGGCGATTTGGTGTTGCTTGGAAGTGGGGAAAAGGTGCCTGCGGATGGGTATTTGATAAGTGGCGAAATCGAGGTTGATCAGTCGTTGTTAAACGGCGAATCGAAAGAAGCAAAAAAATTTGCGGCATCAACTGTTGCTGAGCAAGGAGAAAAAGTTGATTACCTAGATAAAGCGTCTGTGTTTTCGGGTACGGTGGTAACAAATGGCGAGGCGGTGATGTTAGTGACCGCGGTTGGGGGCAAGACTGAATATGGAAAAATCGCAGCAGAGTTACAGGAAGAGATGCCAACAAGTCCGTTAAAGGTCAAATTAATGGGACTTGCCAAATTGATTTCAATTGTTGGTTATGTTGGGGCTGGGTTGGTTGCGGTTGCGTACTTTTTTAATTTGTTGCTTGTACAAAATAACTTTGATTTGTCTTTGGCGGGCGAGCAGCTTCGTGACTTTCCATTTATGTTTATGCATATCCTGCGTGCGGCTACTTTAGTCGTTAGTGTCATTGTAATGGCAGTTCCCGAGGGGTTGCCTATGATGATTACCGTGGTTTTGTCTACGAACATGAAGCATATGTTGCGGGATAATGTCTTGGTTCGAAAGTTGAATGGGATAGAAACCGCGGGATCGATGAATATATTATTCACCGATAAGACTGGGACATTAACCAATGGTAAGTTAGAAGTCGTTGGTATTGTAACAGGGGATGGCAGTTTCCAAGATGTTTCCAAATTTGACCGCAGTTGTAAACTTGCAAGTCATATTGGTACCGTGCTTCGGTTTAATTCACAATGCGAGATGAGTAATGGTAGAGCAGTAGGGGGTAACAGCACAGACAGAATATTGCGCGAATTTTCCGAGAGCTTGAAATGTCCCGAGATCTTGAAAAAGATAAGCCAAGTTCCGTTTAATAGTACATCCAAGTTTATGTCGACAACACTATCGGACGGTAGAGTGTTGTTAAAAGGTGCACAGGAAGTTTTGTTGCCGAAACTTAATAAATCATTTAAAAAAGATGGGAGTATAAGCAGTTCATTTGGTAAGGCAAAAATTGAAAAACAAATAGATGAGTTATCAAAAAAGGCGTTTCGTTTAATTGCGGTTGCGATTGATGATGTGTTTGTATGTTTACTTGCAATACGTGACCAGGTTCGTCCCGAAAGTGTGATTGCGGTGAACAGGTTGCGATCGGCAGGGATCCAAACGGTTATGATTACGGGTGACGCAAAAGCAACTGCGACGGCAATTGCACGTGAGGTTAATATACTGGAAGATGATGAGGTCGGATTGGTGCTTACGAATGACGAATTGGAAAAATTGTCCGATGAACAGGTTGCGTCAATATTACCTAATCTGCGGGTTGTGGCAAGGGCGTTACCAAGTGATAAGAGCCGTCTTGTTCGGATAGCACAATCGTTAAACCTTGTTGTCGGGATGACGGGGGATGGTGTGAATGATGCACCAGCATTAAAAAAGGCAGACATCGGATTTGCCATGGGAAGTGGTACCGAGGTCGCCAAGGAGGCGGGTGATATTGTCATTATGGATGACAATATAGACTCGATTTCCAAGGGTGTGTCATATGGGCGGACGATTTTCAAGTCTATACGGAAGTTCTTGATTTTCAAACTTACTATAAATTTCTGTGCAATTGTTGTTTCCATTGTTGCTCCGTTGCTAAATGTTGATACGCCTATTACGGTTATCCAGATGTTGTGGATTAACTTGATTATGGATACGCTTGCTGGGCTTGCTTTTGGTGGTGAAAAGCCACAAGCAAAATACATGACAGAACCACCAAAGCGTCGTGACGAGCCAATCATCAATCGTTATATGTGGACACAGATTTTGTTGACAGGGTTCTTTACTTCGCTTGTTTCGGTTCTCTTTCTTATAAGTCCTATGATGGTTAATCTTGTTGATGAACGTGGTCCGATCTATGCCCGAAGTGCGTTCTTTGCTTTCTTTATGATGTTGAATATATTTAACAGTTTTAATGCTCGAAGTCATGATTTGAACTTGTTCAGCCATATTCGGAAAAACAAGCCATTTATTTGGATTATGGGTGTAGTTACCGTTGTCCAAATTGGAATGGTATATCTTGGGGGGAATATATTCCGAACAATGCCGCTTGATTTCGTACATTTATTGATTATCATCCTTATGGCGTTTATGGTTGTGCCTTATGATCTAGTGAGAAAGTTATTTATGCGAGGAAAGGTCAATGTCACGACATAATTGATATTAACAACTTGTTTGGATTCCTAAACTAGGATATACTATGAAATATGGAAAAAGTTGCAGGTGTGTTAGAAATCAAACAAGGCGGTTTTGGCTTTGTTCGTATCGGTAAGGATAGAGATGACATTTTTATAAAACGCGAAGATTTGAATGGTGCCATGCATGGAGATCGTGTATTGGTTTTGGAGACGGTGCGTAAGGGAAGGCACGAAGGTGAAGTATTAGAAGTTTTAGACAGGCGAATTGTAAACCTTGTGGGAACATTAATGAAAAGTCGTACTGGGTACTTTATAATGCCTGATAACGATAAATATGGTGACAGCTTTGATATAGTTGAATCCGACAAACGGCTTCGCCAGGAGAATGTCGGCAAGAAAGTTGTTGCAAAATTAAATAAAAGTGGTGGGGTGACGTTAGACGAGATTCTTGGCGAAGAAGATGAATTTGGTGTAGATGTCTTGTCTATTATCAGAGCATACAATTTATATGAAGAATTCCCAGAAGAGGTCGAGCGTGAGGCAAAGAAAGAAGCCAGTCAAGATATAGAACTTTCACTAGAGCGGCGGCTTGATTTAAGAGAAAAAAATATCATAACAATAGACCCAGCCGATGCAAAAGATTTGGATGACGCAATACATCTTGAAAAGCGTGAAGATGGAATGTGGGAGCTTGGTGTGCATATTGCCGATGTTTCGCATTATGTAAGGGAAGATTCTTTGCTTGATAAAGAGGCTTATGCCCGTGCCACGAGTGTATATTTTCCAGACAGAGTTTTACCGATGTTGCCAAGTGTTTTATCGAACGATGTTTGCAGTCTAAATCCTAGTACAGACAAATTGACATTGTCGGCTATTATTGTTATCGACCCATATGGAGAGGTTGTCGAGAACAAAGTTCACGAAAGTATCATTAACGTAAAGACCAAGTTCTCGTACGAGCAGGTTCAAGGAATAATCGACGGTGATGCAGAATTAGTTAAAAAACATAAAAAGATAATCCCGACAATTGAAGAAATGGTTAAGCTTGCAAAAGTGATTGAAAAAAAGCGTCGTGCAAGGGGAGAGGTAGTTTTCGATGTGCCTGAGCCGAAGATTGTTTTGGATGACGAAACGGGCAAAATTATTGATGTCGTGGCAAGAAAACATGAAATGAGTCATCGTATAATCGAAACATTTATGATTTTATGTAATGAGGTCGTTGCAAAGAAAATGTATGATTTGGAAATGCCGTTTATTTTCCGAACTCATGAAAAACCAGATCCAGCCAAAGTTGATGCGTTTATAGAAACATTAAAACCTTTTGCAGTACAACACAGAATTGACTCGGAAAATGCTAGTGGGCATGCTTATCAAAATATGTTGGACTCACTTGGCGAGGAGATAAGTCCAATTATTTCAAGCCTTGCACTTCGCAGTATGCAAAAGGCAAAATATTCCGAAAAGAACATAGGGCACTTTGGATTGGGGGCGACACATTATTGTCATTTTACAAGTCCAATTCGTCGTTATCCTGATCTTGTAATTCATCGTGTAATAAAGCTGTTGATTAATCGTAAGATTTCAAGTCACAAAAAGGAACAGTTGTTTGATTTCTGTAAAGATGCATCGGTGCAGTCAAGTCGCATGGAGGTTCAGGCGACCGAAGCAGAGCGCGAAGTTGATAACCTTAAAAAAGCACAATACATGAGCGATAAAATTGGCGAGAAGTTTACTGGAACCATTTCTGGGTTACGGGACTTTGGTGTGTTTGTATATCTGCCAAATACGGTTGAGGGTCTTGTTCGGATTGATAATATGCCGTCTGATAATTATATTTTTAATGAAAAACAAATGACGTATGTAGGGCGAAAAAGAACATACAAGATGGGTGACAAGCTTGACATTATTGTTGCAGGTGTAAACATTCCGCGTCGCCAGGTTGAATTTACTGCAGCGTTTTAGATATCTAAAAAATTTTTAAAATGTAGGTTAAATATTGTTGCATATATATTCTTTTAATGGTATAGAGTATTTATACTCTTAAACTTAAAGGAGAAAATATGGAAAAGAAAGGATTAATGAGCCGTGGAAGACAACTTACTTTGGTTGTGGCATGCCTTACAGTATTTCTTTGGTAATTCCGCTTGTGCTGGTGACATCATTGATGAAGGATGATTGGAATCCTTCGTGGTATGAACCTGCGCCAGTTGGTGGCAATCACTATAGTTTTGTGTTTGCAAATGCAACTATTCCAGTCGTACAGGCATCTCTGGTTCTATGGTATGACGCAACGCCCGAGACGCACTTTTTATGGTATGGAAGGCGTGATACATTTGATAGGGTGGATCAAATAGCAGAACGGTTTACTTTGGTAGGTGATGCAGGACAAAGATTGATGCCAGGATTTCCAATAGACCAGATACGTATAATGTCGCGCATTGTACGTGACTTGTATGCCGAGGATTCAAATAATACGTTTACCCTTTATACAACCGATTATGCAATCGTAGTTCCGCTTTATTTGTTTTGGTATAACCGTATCCCAGAGCGTAATTTTAATATCGTACTCTTAGAGGACGGGTTGCAGACAAATAATGAAATCAGAAGACTTATGGGCGGGTATGAAGGTGGACCTAGATTAAATAATGCGACCCAGCGTATGATGAATACAATTCGACGTGCACGAAATGGTAATGTAAATGTACAGGGATCTGTGTCAGACAGGTATGATTTGACTCTGCCATTGGCAACATTGCCTAATGTTACAATAATGCTTCAGAATCCTGTTACGCCTACTGTTAATAACCCGCTTGCTGGTGTTTTTGGTGTTCAACCTCATATCATGAATAGATTAAATATAAAGCCTAATAGTTCGCTTATGGCTTTGACAAATGCACTTATTGCAAGAGGTAATGAAGCAAGACAAAGTTTCGCAGACGCTATGTTTGGTAATGCTGTTACCGAGGCACTTGCATTTGATAATGCAAAGCCAACACTTGTTATTACCACATCTTCATTCCAAGTTGAAGAGGGACTAGGTTTTGTACGCGGAGAAGATGAAAGTAGTGCCTTTGAAGTGTTTATGAATAAAATTGTTGAATTGTATGGAACGACACATAACCTTGTATACAAAGGTCACCCAGCATGGCCAGTTCTTGACGGATGGGATAATAGTGTAAATTGGCGTAACTATGCGAATAGGGGTAGTGCGGTTGATCCAACAAGACAAGATTTTGAAAATCGTGTTGCATTCCTTGATTCACTTATCGCCGATGAAGATATAAGTTTTTCAATTATTCCATGCCAGCTGCCTATGGATATGATTATGTTGTTCTTTAATGAAACTCCATTATATCTTGGTGGACTTAATTCAAGTCTTTATCTTGTTGCAAGAAATACATGGGAGCTTAACGAAGGTGATGCACGGTTACATGAAATCACCACACAGGGTATTGTTCTTTATTACTGGAAACGAACCTTCCGAGGGTCCAGATAATCGTCTTTTGGCTGATTTGTTTCTTGCATTAAATAGTGGACATTTTGACCATTCACAAGGTGGTTTCAGACCATTCTTTATCATGCCAAGTAACATAGCTTCACTTTAAAAGAATATAAAGGAGAAATAATATATGAAATGTTGTGAAAAAATTTCAAAGGAACGGTTACTGGGTATTCTGGTAATTGTTGGCGGTATTGCTGTTGCAGCGGTAAGTATAGCTTATTTAACAAGTTGGATGCGTATTGGGATAAGTGCATCCGAAGGGGCGGTTATTATATTAAGTGCGCTTGCCTTTGTTTCGGTGCCTCTTGTTGTTATGGGTGTTGCACTTCTGTTGGGGTGGAGTGGTTCTAGGAAGTTATCCATTGTTACCATGATTTTTGCTTATCATATTCTTGGTCTGGTAATTGCAAGGTTTGTAATATTTACTTGCTTATTATGTAATGCAGGTGCAACTGTGTCAGATATCATACTTGTTGTCTTTGATGGAATTACTCTGGTAGTGATGTTGGCTGTTATGTTGAAGGCAGTATGCTTGTACCGTGCTTCATCTCGTGAATAACTGTATTCGCTGAATTTATTAGACAGACTCTTGCGGGAGTCTGTTTTTGTTTATTGTTATACTTCGCTCCGCTCCGTGAGCAATTATGTAAAAAATATATTGTGTACGGCATTCGCCGTATCGCATTAAGGATGGTACATATTATTCGCTTTGCGAATATGCTAGCGCTTTGCACGAACTGTGCTATACTTCGCTCCGCTTCGTGAGCATTAAGGAAATTATTTTATTGTTCGCTTGCGCGAACTGTGCTATAATATCTTTATGGCAACAAATGCGACAAGGTTTGTGAATGCGTATAATACTATTGACCATTCTCTTCGAAACCAATATAATTTTAAAACTAATATTACTTTTACCGATTTAATTCGGCGTTGTTCAAGTTTGAATACTGTAATTCGTGTGTACGAGGATGAGCTTGTGGATCTTGCTCGTTTACGCAATGCGATTATTCATAATAAGTCCGAGGTATTGATTGCCGAGCCTCATATCGAGGTTGTTGAATTACTTGAAAAGATTGCAAAGTTGGTCTCGGCTCCTCCTTTGGCTATTGAGTCTATTAAAAGTGGGGAAGTTGCAATCGCGAGTGCAGACATTACGTTAAAGGATTTGATTATCGAAACAAGTCGCGTAAAGCATTCAAGTCTTCCGATATATAAAGGTGACACATTGATTGGTGTTATTCGCTGGCGTAAATTTATCGAGGTATTGGGTGGTTTTGTGATTGAGAGCGGACGTAGTATTGATGATTTTGTTAACAATACAACAGCAGAACAGTTCCTTGTAAACTTTCCAAGCAATAACCACTTTGCCGTTGCAAATAACAAAGTAACGATTGAAGAGGCGTTGACGTGGTTCAATACTAATAGAAAGCTTACGTGTATTATCTTGACTAAAGATGGGACACCGTCATGCAAACCGCTTGGAATTATTACCACGGGGGATGTTATGGATTTGATGAAGATTTTAGAGAATTACTAGCTTAAAACAAGAAAAATGTCTTGCATAGTACACAATATATTGTGGTTTATGAAACATAGTGATACAAAATGGAATTGGAGTTAGAAATGAATAAGGATAAAGCCCATGAGATAATTCAATTTATTTTGGAAGAGGGCAGAAAATTGCCAGAGATATCAGGCAAGGTCGAAGACATAGGAATTAAAAAACAATATTTAACCGAGTATGATTTAAAAATCGAAAGAGGGTTAAAAGAAATCATTAATAAGATGCCAGGTAAAAACCATTTCTTTTCGGAAGAAGAAAATGATAATTTCGTTGATGCCGAGTCGGTCTGGATTGCCGATCCGATAAGTGGAACAAAACGCTTTATAAATGGTGAGCCAAATTATGCGGTCGTTGTAAGTCATATGAGTAAGGGCAAGGTTGATTTTGCATGTGTGTATGTACCGACGGCGAATGCATTATATCTGGCGAGCAGGGAAGATGGTATAACCATTAATGGTAAGAGGTTGGGTGAACGAAAGTCATTTGGAAGGCGACTTATCTATGCACCAACATACAAAAGTGAAGTGATACCAGGTGCAAAGGGACTGGGCGAGAAGCTTGAACAAAAATATGAGATTTTTCCATCGCAGGGTTCGTTTGCTTATAATTACTGTCTTGTCGCCGAGGGGAAGTTTGATGGCATTGTGTCTTTGACTAATGATTCGTTCCCAGAGTTTGCGGGTTGCTTTATTGCTAACCAATCTGGGGTGATTGCGACTAATATTAGCGGATAGGATTTTTGTATGCGGACATGAAAGGATTTACCAAGACTTGCTTGAAATTACAAAATCGTGTAATATAGGGCAAGAAAAAGGAGAGTAAAATGGCTAAGGGCTTTGATTTTGTTAAAAATGAACACGAGGTATTAAAGTTTTGGGATGAGATTGGTTTATTCCCAAAGATGGTTGAAAAGAATAGGAACAGTACAAAACGGTACAAGTCTTTGGATGGTCCGATAACCGCGAATGCACCAATGTGTATGCACCATGTATGGGGAAGGGCGTTAAAGGATGCGATTATCAAGTATCATCATTTAAAAGGGTATTCTCAACAATTTCAAAATGGATTTGACGCACAAGGTATGTGGGTCGAGGTAGAGGTTGAAAAATTGTTGGGGCTTTCGAGCAAGAAAGATATCGAGAAATATGGTCTTGATAAATTTACCGAGAAATGTATTGATCGTGTTAATCATTTTGCGGCTGTGCAGACCGAGCAAAGCAAGCGTATCGGTCAAATAATGGATTGGGATAACAGTTACTTTACCAACAGCGATACAAACATAACGTCAATTTGGCACTTTTTAAAAGTAGTGCATGAAAAGGGTTGGTTGAAAAAAAGTTTCAAGGCAATGCCTTGGTGTCCACGTTGCGGGACAAGTTTGTCTGAGCATGAAATGTCAGGTTCTTATAAAGAGCTTGAACATCGTGCTGTGTTTGCGAAATTACCAATTATTGGAAAAGCCAAAGAAAGCATTCTTATATGGACAACAACACCATGGACGTTGTCGGCTAACGTTGCCGTTGCAATTAATCCAGAAAACGATTATCTGAAAGTTCGGGTTAAAAGTGATGATGCACTTGTCATAATTGGGAAAGAGGCATATAAAAAACTTGGCGATGATGCGATAGAGGTTATTGCGAAAATAAAGGGTGCAGAGCTTGTTGGGTTAAAATATGAAAGACCTTTGATATTCAAGGGGCAGAATCAACATGGAGTGATAATTCCATGGAGTGATGTAAGTGCCGCCGAGGGCAGTGGTGCGGTTCATATTGCACCAGGTTGTGGTGCCGAGGACTTTGAGCTTGGTAAAAAACATGGACTTGAGCCTATTGTTCCAATTGACGAGGCGGCAAGGTTCAAACCAGAATTTGAATATTTGAATGGGCTTTCTACTGATGAGGCGGAAGAAGTTGTATTTGAAAAGTTGCGTGAAAATGGCAAGATGTACTTTACTCATAAATACAAACACAATTATCCATATTGTTGGCGTTGTAAGACAAATGTTGTGTTTAGGCTTGTTGATGGATGGGATATTGCAACCGCGGATGTAAAGCCTGCTATCTTTGAAACAATTGATACAGTCAAATGGCAACCAGAATATCTTCGCAAGATGATGGAAGATTGGATTCGTAATATGGGCGATTGGAATATTTCAAGGCGTCGCTTTTATGGATTACCGCTTCCATTTTATCCATGTGATTGTGGGCATTTGACAGTTGTGGGAAGTAAAGAGGAGTTAAGAGGGCTTGCGACTAACCCATCCGATGTTGACAAAATCCCGCACCTTCACAGACCATACATAGACGATGTTCAAATAACTTGTGCAAAATGCAAGAAGTCGGTCAAACGTGTTACAGATGTTGGTGATTGTTGGCTTGATGCTGGGATTGCTCCGTTTTCGACAAAAGGATATTTTGAAGACAAAGAATATTGGAGAAATAACTTTCCATCAAATGTAGTTATAGAAATGAAAGAGCAAATCAGACTTTGGTTCTATTCCCAGCTTTTTATGTCTGTGGTATTAGAGGGGAAGGCTCCTTTCGAGGTGCTTTCTGGTTATGGGACAATATTGAACGAGGCTGGTAAAAAAGTTTCGAAGACCGATTCAAACAATATTCCGCTAAGCGAACAGATTGAAAATTATTCGGCAGATGCGGTACGTTATCATATGATTGGTGCAAATCCTGCGCTTGACATGCGATTTGGTCCCAATATGATAATTGATGCGAAAAAGAATTTGAATTCTATATTGAATGTGGTTACGTTCTTTAATACATATGCAATGGTTGACAATCCGAAAATTCATTCGCATATGCCGAAAGATTTGCATGTTACCGACCTTTGGTTGATTGAAGCAATAAACAAATATGTAAAAACTTGTGATGAGGCATATTCAAGTTACAGCCCGCATCTTGTGACAAAGGCAACCGAGAATTTCATAGAGGACTTATCAAACTTTTATATACGAACCAACAGAAGGCGTTTTTGGAAAGGCGAGCGTGGTCAAGATAAGATGAATGCGTATTGGGTATTATATCAAGCAATTCGTGCAATTACGCTTTGCTTGACTCCAATTACTCCATTTATGTCTGAAAATGTTTGGCGGACTGTTATAAAAAAATATGGACAAGATGTCCCAGAGTCCGTGTTACTTGCGGATTTTCCGAAAGAAATAAAACTTGACGAGAAAATTTTAAATGTGCTTAGACACGTTGCGTTCATTCAAAAGGTTGCATCTATGGCACATTTCCTTCGTGCAAGGGAAAATTTAAAGGTACGTCAGCCATTGAAAAAGTTGTATATAAAATCAAACGAGGATAAAGCGTTAAAGCTCTTTAAAGAATATTTACAGGAAGAATTAAATGTAAAAGAAGTTGAACTTGTAAGTGATGAAGAAAAATTTAATGTTCCATTTCTTGTTGTGAACTTTAAAAAGGCGGGTAGTGTACTTGGTGGGCGAGTACAGGAATTGAAAAAGGGGTTGGAATCTTTAGATGATGAACAGATGAGAAAGGCGGTTGCGTCATTTGGAAAAGGAAAGGTAAGTGTAGGAGATTTCAAAGGGTTATCAAGTGAATTATTCGAGAGAAAGTTAAAATCAAAAGACGAGTATGTGAGTGAGACTGATGGCGAGTTGACCGTTGTTCTTGATACTACGTTGACTGATGAACTTGTAGAAGAGGGCAAGTTGCGTGAATTAATTCGTGCCATCCAGGTCGCAAGACAAGATGCCGAGTTGGATATTACTGCGCGAATTGAACTAGGTTTGAATACAAAATCCGAGAAGATGTCACAAATAATCACCAAGAATGAAAAGAAAATTATGCAAGAGGTATTGGCAAAGGGATTGGCGGATAAGGTTGCAGGCGGTACAAAAGTGGAGTCCGAGATTGACGGTGACAAGGTTGTGATAACTTTCAAAGTTGTTAAATAAGTCTTGCACAGGATATAGTGTTATTTGTAAAACATAATATACAAGATATGGTAGTAGTCGAAAAATAAGGGGAAATATGAAGGTAGCAAGTGGATGGGTTGATTATCAAATAGTCGCGACTGGTGCGGGTGAAAAGCTGGAAAAATGGGGTGATGTTTATTTGTTGCGTCCCGATCCCCAGGCTATTTGGACTGCGGCTTTTGATTTTTCTGGATTCCGCATGTTACATGCAAAATATACGCGAAGTGTGGCTGGTGGTGGGTCTTGGGAATATTTCAAATCAATTCCAGATGAATGGATTGTTAATTACAAGCAATTAAAGTTTATTATAAGTCCGACCAATTTCAAGCACACGGGTCTTTTTCCCGAGCAGGCTGTGAATTGGGAGCGGGTTGGCAATGTTATTGATTCGGCAATTAAGAAGAGGCAGAAAAATAAAAAGAATTCGGAAGAGCAAGATATTCGTGTGTTGAATTTATTTGGATACACAGGTGGGGCAACGGTGGCTTGTGCTTTTGCTGGGGCATATGTCACCCACGTAGATGCAAGTAAAGGGATGACCGAAGTTTGTAAGCGAAATGTTGAATTAAATGAAATTCCAGGTGACAGAGTGCGCTATATAATTGATGACTGTGCCAAATTCGTGGCTCGTGAAATTCGTCGGGGCAAACGATATGATGCAATAATTATGGATCCGCCAAGTTTCGGGCGTGGAGCAAATGGCGAGGTGTGGAAGATAGAACGTGACTTGGATGGCCTTGTAAAATTGTGTAGCGAGGTCTTGTCAGATAATCCAGTATTCTTTTTGATAAACAGCTATACAACAGGGTTACAGCCAACTGTGATGAAGAACGTGCTGCAAAAAAATTTGGAGGCACTTGGTAAGAGTTATAGCAATATTGATGCATACGAGATTGGCTTGGAAACGCATGAGGGGATTGTTTTGCCTGCTGGGTGTTCGACGTTTGCAGAGTTTAAATAGGGTTAGTGCAGCTTGCCTGTGAGACATAGTATACAAGATATTGTATGGTGAGTAACATAATACCACTATATAAAAGGAGATAGAAATATGGGTGAGAGTTGTATTTTTTGTTCAGATGAAGTAAAGAAGAATGCAATTATGGATAATAAGCTTGCGTATGTGGTTTATGACAAGTATCCGCAGGCACAAGGACATGTTTTAATTATCCCAAAAAGACATAGTGAGAATTGGTTCAAAACAACCGAAGAAGAAAAAATTGCGGTTTTTAATTTGATCGAGGAAGTAAAAGTTTTATTAGATTACAAATATGGTCCAGCAGGTTACAACATTGTGATGAACTGTGGCAAATCGGCGGGACAGGTTATTTTTCATACTCATGTGCATTTGATTCCAAGGTATGTTGGTGATTCAAAAAAGATTTTCAGTTAACATTAAATTAAAAGGTAAATTATGGAAAAACAGTTTAAAGAATATTTGGAATTTGCAAAGGGTGTTGCCGCGCGTGCTGGCGAGATTATGTTGAAGTATTTTAATGCAAAAGATATAAGTCAGTACAAAGGTGACCAAACAATTGTGACTCTTGCTGATACAGAGATTAATTCGTACTTGATTGAACGGGTGAAGGAAACATATCCAAGCCATGCGGTGTTCGGTGAAGAAGAACAATATGGTGAGGGTAATTATCTGTGGGTATGCGACCCAGTAGATGGGACTGCACAGTTTGCACGTCGAATCCCTGTTGCTGTGTTTTCTTTGGCACTTGTAATTGATGGTGTTTCCGTACTTGGGGTGGTATTCGACCCGTTTCTTGGTGAAATGTATTGGGCGATCAAGGGCTATGGTGCATTTAAAAACGGTGAAAAGATTCAAGTTAATGATTACAAGCTTGATGATAAACGGGCTATGGGTTCTTATGATATGTGGGCGAGGGCGGCATCACGTTTAAACTTGGGAACGATTCCGTTGAAACATGTGTATTGTACAAGTATAGGAAGCTGTGTTCGGGCTGCTATGACTGTTGCTGATGGACATTATTCATTCCAATTATTTCCAGGAACTACTTTTCATGACATTGCAGCAGCAAAAGTTATTGTTGAAGAGGCTGGTGGTATTGTTCGTAATTTTTATGGTGAAGAAGACCGAATGGATTCGCCGATAAATGGTGCAATTATTTCAAGTAAAGTGGTATATGATGAGGTGTTCGAGGCTGTGAGAAAAAATGTAGATGTTTCAGTATTAGGTTAATAGAGTGGTAATGCTGTTGGAAACAGTTTTAAATATATCATTTTGAGTTTTTGTTGCGTCGATTGTGACTAGTCTTTTGCCAAGCGAATTTATGAGTATAGGAAGATTTGTTTCAAAATCACGTGTTCTGTTTTGCATGAATTCGGGGCTGAGATCGCCTCTTCCACGATTAAAAAGGCGGGTATTTGCCGATTTTTCATCTATTTCTAAATGAAATGCGATATCAATTGGTGTGTATTTTTCGGCGAGTTGAAAAATGCTTTCTGTGTATAAATTATCCCAGATAAAACCTACGGATGATAGATTCGAGTTCATTCTATTTATTAATGCCTTTTCCTGTAGATATGGTGGGACGATTCCGCCGTGTGCCATGGTATTTTCCAAAATTTCCCAGTTCTCAAGTTTTTGGGTGATGTATTCACGCAGGGCGGTGCTGTCAATTATTACAAGGTTGAATTTTTCCGAGATTCGTTTGGTTAATGTTGATTTCCCGCTTCCAGCACGACCGATTAGAGCTATGTTTGGCATTTTGACCTCCAAATTCTCTTTATATATTGTAACACATTTGTTATAATGTCTATATGAACGAACTTGCGATAATTTATGAAGACAACCATATTTTGGTGGTGATAAAACCTCAGGGGTTGCCGTGTTGTGCGGATAAGAGTGAGGATATGGATCTTTTGACTATGTTAAAAGAGCATAGAAAGGCGAACGAGGAAAAGCCAGGCGAGGCTTTTGTTGGATTAGTGCATCGGCTTGACCGAGTTACTGGTGGTGTGATGGTTTATGCAAAGACGACCAAGGCGGCGGCAAGGTTGTCCGAACAGTTAAAAAATGGCGAGTTTTATAAAAAGTATTTGACGATAGTAAAGGGCAGTCCAAAAGAACGAAGTGGCAAATTGGAAAACCATTTGCTTAAAAATTCTAAAACCAACAAGGTTGATATTGTGGGTGCGGCAGTAAGCGGGGCAAAGCGTGCTGAATTGGATTACAATGTTCGCACAGTATTAGAAAAGGTTTCGCTTGTTGAGGTAGAGCTTGTTACTGGTCGGTCTCATCAAATAAGGGCACAGTTCAGTCACATTGGGAATCCTGTTTTGGGTGATAAAAAGTATGGTGGATGGCCAGAAAAGGAATTGGCATTGTGGGCACATGAATTAAAGTTCAAGCATCCGACGCAAGATCAGGTCATGGCATTTGTTGTAAATCCACCAGAGGATGAGCCTTGGACCAAGTTTGATTTCAATAGAAAGGCGCACAAATTAAAGGAAGAGGGTTAGTTTATGTCGCATACTATACAAGATATAGTAGTGTGTGAAAGATAAAGGTACAAGTTATGAAAAAAATCTATGCAATATCCGATTTACATTTATCGTATCAGGTTGATAAGCCGATGGATCTTTTTGGTGGGCATTGGACAGGATATGAGGACAAGATATTGCAAAGTTGGAATTCAAAAGTTGGCATTGATGATATAGGAATTATTGCGGGTGATATAAGCTGGGCAATGAAGATGTCTGAGGCTGGGCAAGATTTTGAATATTTGAAAAAGCTGAATGGCACGAAAATTATTATTCGAGGTAATCATGATTATTGGTGGGACAGTATTGGAAAGGTTCGAGCGGCGGTAGCACCAGACATAATTGCTTTGCAAAATGATGCGATACGGTTTGATGGAATTGTGTTTGCGGGGACACGTGGATGGAAAGTTCCAGAACGTAGCAGAGAGCAAAATGCCGAGGACAAAAAAATCTTTGACAGAGAAGTAATTAGATTGGAACTTGCATTGCAAGACGCGACCAAGAAAATGAAAGATGGTGATAAGCTAATTGTTATCGTACACTATCCACCGTTTAATGCTATGCGTGATGATTCGGCGTTTACCGAAATGTTGGAAAAGTACAAGGTTGATGTTTGTATTTACGGACATCTTCATGGAAAGGGTGGTCGCAAGGAATTAGAGACGACCAAAAATGGAATAAGATATTTTTTAACAAGTTGTGATGTGCTTGGGTTCGAAGTTGCGGAGATTGAGCTATGAGCAATGATTTACAAAAGCGATTTGATGATGGTGAAATAATTGAATTTGACGAGCCAACAATAGTTCTTGCGAGTGCAAGTCCACGACGTGCAAGGCATCTGGAAGAAGAGGGTATAAAATTTGTAAAGATTTTGAGCTCGGTGGATGATGCCGATTTGAATTATGAACATCCGCATGAGGGAGTAAGTAAAAAGCAAGAGAAGGAATATGCAAAAAAGATGGCACTTGCCAAGCTTGAGCCTTTTATTGGTCGAATAAAAAATGGTGCGGTGATTGCCGCGGACACGACCGTATTATGTAAGGGGCGAATTTTGGAAAAGCCGCTTACAAAAGAAATGTGCCGCGAGCAACACGAGTTATTAAGCGGAAGGACCAACATCGTTTATACTTCGATTGCGATTTATTATAACGGTCGGACTTATGTAAAAACGGTTGCGTATAAAACTAAAGTAAAAAAGATTCCTTCCGAGGTAATTGATGAAATTTGTGAGGACGAATTATCTTATGGTGCAGCAGGGTATCGAAGTGCTGGACCTATTGCTCCGTTTCTTGTGATTAAAAATGTTGCACGTGATGGAGTTGCTGGTCTTGATCCAAAGGTGGTTGTCAAAATGTTGCGTAAGCTAGGGTTTCAAATCTAATTAAAATAAGTCTCGAATTTTTGTGTAGTATTACGCTTTGCACGGGTTTTAATATCCTTTGCAAGAATGCTTGTGTTAAAACGACTTTTTGCAAGGTTAATTTCAAGAACGTCGCCCGTTTGAATATTTGAAAATGCCTCATTTTCGTAAGTATTTGGTGTGCATTTTTGAACAACAAGGACAGATGTTTGGTCGCATACTCCGTCTGTTGCGATGGCGATTTTATCAGACAGTCCAAGTTCGTGAATTGTGTGAACTATTGCAGAAACATTAATGTCAACACAGTTATGAAGAACAATGACACCGTCTTTTATAGAACCATTTCCGATAGCGCGGTCGGCTTCCTCAAGGGAAGAGTAGACTTTTGCCGTGCCTTGGAAATGTGTTGGCAGGGAATCGGACATTTGAACATATCCACCATCATCACATGCAGATCCGCGAACCATAATGATTTTTGGCTCGGATGATTTTTTTGTTATCATTGTAATGTAATCGTGGTCAAGTTTGATGTCGTTGGCGCGGGCAAGCTCGGCTGCAAGTTCGATTTGAGCAAAGTCGGCAAGATTTTTATCAAGACATATGTTTACCGCATTATGGAATTTGTCTTTTGTGATTAACTTGCGGGGTAGTGTCATGTTCTTTGTGTTTTCGACAATTTTGATTCCAGTATTGTATGCGTTTTGGATTAAAAGCCCGCTGTCTCTTGAATAGGTCTCAAAAGTTTCGACTACGAAACCAAAGTTATGTATAAGTGAGATGAATGTCTTAAGGTTAGAAGCATTATGTGAAGGATGTGTGGAGTGTTGGACGTCTGCCTGCTCTTCGTCAAATTCACGTTTTACAAGTTTTGCATTTGTATTTAAAGAAAGGTGATATGTACAATGTCCAGGATATGCAACAAGAACAGGGCAGTTCACACGAAGACATCCAAGAAGAGCGCCAGTAATTGTAATATCACAATCGGATACAATGACAACTCCGTCAAGCATGTTTGTTTTTATAATTGCCTCGATATTTTTTGCGGTTAACTTCATAAATGAATTTGCATACTTTGCGGTCATTGGGTTAATTTTATTCAGATAACCAAGATATGGCATGTTAAATACATGGACAGCACCATTAGCAGACTTTACGCCAGCAGATACGTTTTCTATGGTTCGAAGAGCTGAATTTTGTTCGCATGCTACGATTATTCCGATGTTATGCACTTCACCAGACGTCATCATTTGACCTGTGGAGAAGATTTGATGTTTTTTAATTGATTTTGCAATCGGTGAAAGTGTTTTATAGTTCATAGATATTAGTATGCATTTTAATGCTTTGAATGTCAAATCTTTTCACACTTTTTGACTGGGCAAAAAGTAATAATAAGTTTTAGTTTCTTTTCTAAAAGAAAAAAAGTCCAGTAAGATTACGGACTTTCTATTGGTGTTGACCCTTGCTTCGAAGTTGATAATCATTCAAAGTTTTTTATACACGACTCCGTGGAAATTTATCTGTGGCACACGGCTCGGATGCTTAATGCTGCTTTGTTCCCAACCTGACATGATTCACAGCGTTGCCATTGCACAGGGTCCCCACTTCAACATCGTATATAAAGACCTTGACTGACTATTTCCCCCCTTGGACAAGGTATTCAACCCGCCTTAGCGTGACGGTTACAAGGGACCGCTAGCCCCCCGTCTAGTCAACAGAAAATTATAGCATAGAAAGAATATTTGGGCAAGAGTTTTGGGGCGATATTGACAAAATGGGTGATTTGTGGTAAGATATTTTAGAATTTGGAGGTGGAAATATGGGAAAACTTGTAAGAGTGGCTGAAAAAATAGAAGAAATTAATGATGAATTTACTGACGTTTGTGATGTAATGGCTGAAAACTTTCCAAAAATGACAACGTTTATTGGCACAAGCATGGGTGTACTTTCGGCAGGTTGTGTGTACGAGACATTTACAGCAAATTCAAGCTTTATGTTTCCTGCTGTTCTTTCTGGTTATGCTGCAAAAAAGCTTTTAACCCCAATGATCCCGCGGACAAAAGAATGTATAAATGATAGAGTTAATGAAAATTTCGATAATGAAATTGCATATGCTTGCGATATGAAATTACACGAGGTTCCAACAAGTGTTAGAGAATTGCATCATGACAAACAATTTGAGGATGACATAAATGCTGGTAATTTCGAAATTTCTCCAAATATGGAACGACATCTCGATAGAAAAATTACCTCCGAATTAAATAGCGCGTTTGATTTAAAGAAATTCGAGGTACAAAGACCAGTTGGAGGGAATGAAATTGCTTACTAGAATCAAAGATGGATTAGTCGGTTATAAGAAAGGTTTGGATGAAGAAATCCATACTTTTGCCAACGAGAGACCAGACATGGCTTCTACCGTGACGATAGTCACAGGATTCGCTAGTGGCACATGTGCAATTTTTGCTCTTGCTGGCGCTGTAAGTGGAAACATTCCTTTGACGAGTGCCGCAATTATTGCAGGTGGTGCCTCGATGTACATGGGACTAAAGACTGGTAATGAATATATAAAAGCAACTGATGAATATGAAAAAGATGAATAAGTCCACTACGGACTTTTTTAAAATAATTCTTACTAAACCTGCACATACCATAGGGTGAAAAAGTTTTTTGTTGCGACGTTCGCGTTAATGGTTGCGTTTAGTCTGGTGACTATTTTTGTTGTTGTGCCTGTGTATTTGAGTTCGACTTTGCCTGATAATGTTCGATTGACCGATAGTGAATTTGCGGGTACCAATCCAATTTATTTACCGCGGTCAAGGTTTGTTCAACAGGAAACTAACTCGGATTCTGCGGTTGGTGAAGATGCCGAGCGATATGTACAGTTAAAATTATTCGGATTTATTCCAGTAAAGCGTGTAAAAGTTGATTTATTACCTTTTGAGAATGTAATTGCGGGTGGGCAGTTGATTGGCTTTCAAGCCAAAGTTGACGGGATTATTGTAACCGCGGATTCACGCGAGCAAGGGCTTAAAAAAGGTGATATTATAATCGAGGTTAATGAAAAGCCTGTTGATTCACTTGCCGATTTGGAAGAGATACTAAAGACAAAGGTTGGTAAGACCGTTATCTTGGTTAAATTATTGCGTGGTGGAAAATCTTTTGAATTGCCGCTAAAGGTCGAGGACGGCAGCATAGGGGTTTGGTTAAAGGACGAAACTGCGGGAATTGGAACTTTGACTTATGTGAATCCGCAAAATAATAATTTTGCATCACTTGGTCATAAATTAAATGACTTTGAAACGGCGACAAGTGTTGATGTTCGCGGTGGGACTGTGCATAATACTTCTATTATCAACGTAGATAAAAGCGTCGGTAAAAAAGTCGGAAGTTATAAAAGTGTTTTGAATAACTCGATTGAACATGGGACGAACAAGGGTGAGGGTGATATTTTAAGCAGTAATAGCTTCGGTGTGTTCGGATGTCTATATAACGAGAGTAAGTTTTTGACAGACGCGATTAATTATCCTGTTGCATCAAGATACAATGTAAAGCCAGGCAAGGCAAAGTTGAGATCAACGCTTGCATGTGGAACAACCGAAGAATTTGATATAGAAATTATTAAAACAAGGTTCCAGAAAAAGCCTTCGACCAAAAGTATGGTTATACGTGTTACAGATAAAAGATTGCTTGATGGAATGGGTGGGATTATTCACGGTATGAGCGGAAGCCCGATTATCCAGAATGGAAAGATTGTGGGGGCGTTGACGCATGTGGTTTTGGGTGATTCGGCGAAAGGATACGGAATTTATATTGATTTTATTATACCGTAAATTTATTTGTTATTTATTTATTTATTTGTTAACGAATTTTTCTGGTTATGTCATCCTGAGCGAAGCCCGTAGGGCGTAGCCGAAGGATCTAGCAAACCCCAAGCGTAGCGAGTGGGTGAAGCGTAAAAAAAGATATATGTAGAGTAAGTTTGTATTTTTACGCTTCGCTAGATCCTTCGACTCCACTTCGTTTCGCTCAGGATGACATTATGCAATATATACCATACGCCCAAGGATAAGGAAGTAGAGTAACCATTCAACAAAGGCAATGAGAAGTATGGATGCGGTGAGCCAAAAGAGTGGATGGCGAATTTCGCGGAAAGAACAACCACTTCGCCATCCGAATTTGCGGATTTGTGCGCAACGCTTCATTATAAAGATACATGCAAGTGAGAACATGATGATAAGGATGATAAAGATTACAAGGTAAGCAAAGAAGAATATTGAACCGTGGACAAAACCAAAGCGGTCGACAATCCAGAACAAGTTGACGACCATCCAGAATGCACGGAATCCGACATATGGGAACGTCAGCCAGAACGAAAATTTGCTTAGGTTAAACAGGAAGACAAGCGTTAATGCAAATGCAAGATCAAAAAATCGGGCAAGAACAAATGCGAATAATCCACGGTTTGGGGTTATGACATTCAGTACATTTGCATCAAGAAAGTTGCGCGTAATTTGAAAATGAGTAACAAGTGGGTTGAATAATGCGATAGAACCGATTATAATTCCCGCGATGATAAATATTCCCATAAGAAAGAGCAGGCTCTTGTTCTCGCGCCAGGTTGTTGCAATAGAATTACGCATGCCGAATGCAAAGCGGTTAAAGTATTTGCGTTTCATGCTATATGTGTATGGGATTGGGCAGATAAAGATGACGAAAATTGTCGGAAAGAGAACATACGGACACGTCTTTCAGAATGACGTATAAAAAATCGCGTTTGCAAAATACTAGTGGCATGAAAAATGTAAAGAAATTATTATTTGGAGCAGTTGCGCTTGTCGCAAGTGGGACAATAGTGTTGTCTGGTGCGGCGTATACTGGTTGTGATTGTCCATGTGTTGACAAAGAAAAGACCGCGGTTTCAGGATACCTTTTAAATACAAAGGAAAAGAAAGAGGTCAAAGCGGAGGCTGGGCTTGATATAACATCAAAGTCGGCTTTCTTGTTAGAGGCAAATTCGGGAAGAGTCTTGTTTGCAAAGGATGCCGACAAGCAATTACCGATTGCAAGTATGGTAAAGATCACAACGCTTGCCGTGATTTACGACGCGTTGGAAGCAGGCGAGATTACTCTTGACCAGATGGTTATGGTGTCTCAAAATGCAAGTGGTATGGGCGGATCACAGGCGTTCCTTGATTTTGATAACGAGTACAGCGTAGATGATCTTATCAAATCCATTATAATTGCATCCGCAAATGATAGCTGTGTTGCACTTGCCGAATTAATAGCGGGAAGTGAAACCGAGTTTGTTGACCGAATGAATGCGTTGGCGGTGAAACTTGGAATGAATAATACGAATTATGTAAATGTCACAGGGTTGCCTGCGGTTGGTGCGTACAGCACGGCGTCTGATGTTGCAAAGGTGTATGCGTACATGATGAAGAGTCAATACTACGGTCGTCACGAGATGACATGGATGTATGATTTAACACACCCAAAGGATGGCAGAATTACAGGTCTTACAAATACCAACAGACACGCACGATTCTTTGATGGATGTACGGGCGGAAAGACAGGTTTTACATCGGAAGCGGGTCATTGCATTACGGTGGCTGCGACACGAGGTGCGTTAAAGCCAGTTGCGGTTATCATCGGGGCAAGCGATTCAAAAACACGATTTGCAGAAAGCGGCGATTTAATGAATTACGTGTTTGCAAATTATAAAAATGAATTGGTTGTAAGCAAGGACGATGTGTTGGCGGAAGTCAAAGTCAAGGGTGCGATGAGAGACACAGTTCAATTGTTTGCGAAGGATAATTTTTATGACCTTGTGAAAAAGGGCGAGAAAGGTAAGCCCGATGTAAAGATAGAGGTTGCAAAGACAATAAAGGCACCATTTACGGGTGAGCAAGGTCTTGGTAAGGCTATGATTACACGCGAGGGAAAGGTTGTCGCTGAGATTGATCTTGTGAGTCGGGTTGAGGTTAAAAAGATTGGGTACTGGGGTAGTGTGCAGAAGATTGTGGGGAAGTCAAAGATTGCGTAGATGAACACAGCTCCATAATGTCATCCCGACCGAAGCGGAGGGATCCAGCGACCAACGGGAGCGTTTATTATAACCAAAATTTAAAAGTTACTTTTTAAGATATCGTTAAATATGAGCGACGCTTGCGCGTCTGGATCCCTCCGCTTCGGTCGGGATGACATAGTTATGATGTGCTTGTGCTTCTAGAAAATTAGCGATGGACTGATTTTTTTATTGTTAACAGTTTAATAATTCGTCTTCAAGTTCTTGTAAACATTCTGGTGGTCATGGGCGCATGAATTCGCCTTCTCCAGTGTATATAGCAAATGGTTTTTCGTTATTATCGGCGGCTTGGAGTGCATTTGGTGGATGGATTCACTCGTATGAACGACTGGTACAGTCATGCTGTTGTAGGTTGGTCTGTAATTATTTTTTCTTAGTAATACATATCTATGTTCATCGCGACCGTCAAGTCGGTTACCAAATTCGTCAAGGTTTCCACCAGCAAATTGTCTTAATTTATCCATATCAAATTATACGGTGTATGTGGTTTTAACTGTCAAGATAATTTTAAATTGTGCACAAAAAAATCAGCGTAATGCTGATTTTTGTTTAGAACTGTGTTCTATCGGGATTTATTTTGTCATGGGTGGATGTACTAGATTTTAGCGTTTCTCGGAACTTTTGTGGCGTAATATTTTTTAAGAATGGAGTTATTGCATGATATCTATTGCACATATCGTGGTGCAAGCCATAATACCTGCCGCTTGCTATTTTTGTTATTTCTGAGGGTTCTGCTATTTCGTTGTTATATCTTATTAATTCTGCTACTTCCTCAATTAGGCTTTCGATTTGGTAGCATGCTTCTTCTTTGGAGATTAGTTCGCCATCTATAATTATCTCTCCACCTGTACGTGACGCTTCAAATGAAGCGTTAACATATGAACATAATTCACTATAATATCTTGAACAATCTTTCTCTATATGTAGCAAAAACATATTGTCATTATACACTATCTCATAGTAAATGTCAAGACTGGTATTTCACATCCCGTGCCCCAAAATCATATAAATTGGGATAAGGAGAATGTTATGTTTCATTTTTATCAACAGGGGAACAAGCCGAGTGTGCAGGCGGTTACACAGAGAGAAGATGCAAGTATGAGAACGCTCGGTGAAGCGTTTGGAAATATGCCAAGTAGGGCGGTAATGGAAGACGCACCAATCCGAAGTCAATTCATGGATGATGATTTGATGGACGAACCAGTAATGGCACATCCGACTATGATGAATTTTCCAATTGACCCAATGATGATGGGTATGCACGAGGTTCAAAGGACTCCAGCACGGGCACCAAGGGTGGAGAGAAGTACAATGGGACCAGCAATGATGCATCTTGCGCCCGAGGGTCATAGGTTAGAAGAACATCACATATGGGAAAATTGCAAGCAGGGAAGAAAAAGAAATCATTGTGAAAAAGCGGTACGGGCGGACGATCCTGAGGTAAATACTCCGATGAATGAGAATGCAGGTGGGATGGTTGGTTCGCCGAATACGGTTGGGTGAATTCTTTTGTTACTTTTTTGCCGTCAAAAAAGTAACGCAAAAAAACACAAAAGGGGCTTCGCCCCTTTTTGAAAACCCCACAATTTGCAAAACCGCGAAAATATTCTTCATTTTATTTTGCCTCAAACTTGACCGCCCCTAGGCGTTCATCGCTTGAGGAAATGATAAAAGAAACATTTCCCACACCGTTGCAAATTGATATTAGGCTGGATTTAAAAAGTTGTTGACAAGTCTTCGGTTATCAAATTCTGCTTTGCATATAACTAGAGGGGTGATATGATGAAGTAATAATGGGGCGGGGAGTGCATATGATAAAATTTGCTTATATAGATGGTTACAATATATTCGCGCGTGCCGATTTGCGAACAGCAGAAGAGTTGTTGCGTGAGTATAATGACTTTTATGTCTATAATCAGAGCCAGTATTCGCATATATTCAGCAAGGTTGAAATTGACGAAGATGACCACGATGACGAGAAAACAATCGAGGTAAAAAAACTGCGGGCTGAGGCGAATGCAAAAGCGGCGAGTGACCATTTTGCGACATTGTTTGGGTCAAAGGATTTTGCACATTCGTCTTTGATTGGGCTTCGGATTTCTTGGGATGATTTGCAAAAAATTATGCTAGAGGAATTCCGTTCAAAGACACCTGCGACATCAAGTGCCATGAATCATATTGCGCCGACACTTCGAAAGTTGGCAAGTTCACTTTTGTTTGCCGAATATTTCTATGATAAGATTAATCGCATGTACAAATCAATCGATGTCAAGCCGACAGAAATTGAAAAGGTAAAGGCTCATAACGAGAGGGTAGATTCGGCGCTTCGTCATTTGCGTGAATGGATTGATGAGTTGCTTGAACGACTGAACAAAGGTAGGGAAGGTGATTTACCAGAGTACTATGCATACAAGAACAAATTGTATAAATACAAAACAGTCGAGATGATATTAGAGTTTGTTGAAAAAGAGCTTACACTTAAACCATAGGAGGTAATAATGAGAGTATGTGTATTCGGTGGGACGAATCCAGCGACAAATCCAAAGTATTACGGTGTTGCCGAGACTTTGGGAAAGATGCTTGTAGAGAACGGTTTTGAAAAAGTGTTTGGTGGAAACCGACATGGTGTTTTGGCACAAATTCACAAAGAATATGTTGAAAAGAATGCACCGAACACGGTAATTTTGCCCGAGGCTTATAAAGACGATTTAAAAGAAATGAAGACGGACAAGGTTGTATTTACAAATACAATCTGTACGCGGTTAGAGGCTATGCTTGAAAAAGCCGAAGCGATAGTTGTAATGCCAGGTGGAATTGGAACTATGCATGAATTCTGGACTGCGATTGAATGTCGTCGTGCCGAGGAGTTTGATTTCGAGGTTATCTTGTTGAATTATGATAATTTCTATAAACATCAAATTGCATTCTTTGATTTTATTGGCGAGAATGGTTTTACAAAGATTGGAAAAGGTGGCGCACCGTACAAAATTGAACCCAAGGATTTATTTACAATTGTAAGTACTCCAGAAGAAGTAATCGAAAAGCTGAACGCAGTAAAGAAAGCAAAGGGTAGATAACAAAAAGGGCTTGTTGCCCTTTTATGTTATGACCTGTTCGCAAAGCGAACAATTAATACATTCCATAGTGTCCAAAAAAGGTATAGTGGTTTTCGAAGAAAACTGCAAAACACCTTTTTTAACTTGCGTTTGTTTTGTCTTGATTTGTGTCATGGTATATTGCTTCCTCTAGGCAACGTGGGGAGGCATTCTTTGATGCCTTTGAGTTGTTTTTATCGTTTGGAATAGTATGGCTGAACTTTGTTAGCGGGAGTAATTTTTCC
Organism: Bacillota bacterium; assembly: GCA_009784375.1. GTDB lineage: Bacteria > Bacillota > Clostridia > Christensenellales > UBA1242 > WRAD01. Next base: position 161,521 of record WRBV01000002.1, read on the forward strand.
ATATTTGGTGGATACTCGGCGTTTTCAAATGCTTTTTCTCTGTCCTTTCCAACTTGGAAACATTTCTTTGTGTTTTCGCAACCAGCATCTTTGCATTCTGTGTTGTAGAGTGCTTCTTCCCATAGTCTGCTTATTGGTTCAATGTCATCTTCATGTTGTGAACAAAGATTGTCAAAGAAAAGGCGACCGAATTCGGGTAACGAACGGACATATTTGCTGAGTTTTGACATGTGTACCTCCGTTTTTATTTTATAATAACATTTTACTGGCAAAAAAGTCAATACTAGACTACTTCTATATTTGGATTATATTGTTTAAGAATTTTTCTTGCATTGTGGATTTGTGTCTTGGATGGTTCTTTTGTGTATTCAAGTTCGTAATTCATTTCCATCTCTTTCCATTTATGTGCACCCATTTGGTGAAAGGGGATGACTTCGATTTTTTGAATGTTAGAAAGGCTAGAAATAAATTGTCCAAGTTCGTGGGTCTCGGATTCATTGTCATTGATATCTGGGACAAGTACGAAACGAATCCATGTTGGGATATTTTTGGTTGATAGATACTTTGCAAATTCGATTGATTTGGTGATGTTTTGCTTGGTAATTTTTTTATAGGTTTCTGGGTTTATTGATTTGATATCAAGCAGAACAAGATCGGTGTATGCAAGTAGTTGTTTCGTTGTGTCATTAATGCCATCATAGCCAGAAGTATCAAGGACTGTATGGATGCCATTTTGTTTACATGAACGGAACAATTCAGTAGCGAATTGCTTTTGTATTAATGGTTCGCCGCCACTTAGCGTTATTCCGCCGTTTGAATGCTTGAAATATGATTTGTATTTCAAAATGTCGGACATTAACTCGTCAGCTGAAAGGGTTTTTGCGCGTTTACAGTTACCATTCCATGTATCTGGATTATGGCAATAAATGCATCGAAGCGGACAGCCTTGGGCAAAAATGACATAGCGAATACCTGGTCCATCGACCATGCCTCCCGTTTCGATTGAATGAATTCTGCCGTCCATATTGTTTATTGTAACACAAAACTGTGGATAAATATACTTTATAAAAATCGACTGAGACATAACATTCAAAGAAAGTCCTTGACATAGACGACGACGACCTATAATACCTTATTCACATTTTTGTGGAAAAAGGAGAAATTATGGAAAAAGAGTATTACACAAGTGCGGGTATGTTGCCACAAGTCGTGCAACACGTGATGACAGGAATTACAAACAAGGATTATAGTGACCGAGAACTTGCTCAAATTAATGAAATATGTCGTGATTTACAAGGAATGGTAAAACAAGAGCAAGCACGAAGACAGCAGCAGAACCAAGACAAGGACATAAAAAGATAATTGATGTTGTAACTTAAAAAGACGGATTGACCGTCTTTTTTCCACGTCATTCTGAGCGACCGAGCGAAGCAAGGGAGCCGAAGAATCTAGCGAAGCGTGAAATACAAATTTCACTCGAATAAATTGCTTTTTTACGCATCACCCACTTGCTCCGCTCGGGGTTCGCTAGATCCTTCGACTTCCTCGTAAACTCGGTCGCTCAGGATGACCTACTACATATACGCCTCTTTCTCATTACAATTTTTCATGGAGTGTTCGGGTGATGACCTCGGTTTGTTGTTCGGGACTTAGTTTTGTGAATTCTACCGCATAACCAGAGACACGGATTGTTAATTGGGGGTAGAGCTCGGGTCTTTTCATCGCGTCAAGTAATGTTTCGCGGTCGAATACGTTGACGTTGACGTGGTGACCATTGTCACTCATATATCCATCTAACATAGACACAAGGTTTGTTACACGCTGGGATTCTGTTTTACCAAGTGTTGCGGGGGTAACCGAGAATGTGTAAGAAATTCCGTCTTGTGCATGGGTGTAGGGAAGGCTCGAGACAGATGCAAGAGATGCGGCAGCACCCTTTTTGTCTCGACCGTGGACTGGGTTTGCGCCTGGGGCGAATGGTTCACCCATTTTTCGCCCACATGGGGTGCATCCAGTTTTAAGTCCATAGATAACATTAGAAGTAATTGTAAGGATTGACATAGTTGGCACAGCACCGCGGTAAGTATGGTGTTTTTCGAGATAGTTCATAAATTTCTCGACGATTTCACCCGCCATCTTGTTAATTTCGTCGTCATTGTTTCCAAATGCTGGATATTCTCCTTCTACAACATAATCTGTTGCAAGACCATCTTTGTTTCGGATAATTTTGACTTTTGCGTTTTTGATTGCCGATAACGAGTCTACTACTACCGAAAGTCCAGCTATACCAGTTGCTTGGGTACGAAGGATTTCTGAATCATGTAGTGCAAGTTGTAATGATTCAAAGTTATATTTGTCGTGCATGTAGTGAATTACGTTCAATGTGCTTATGTACAATTTTGCAAGCCAATCAAGTGTGTGGTCAAATTTTTGCATGACCGTGTCAAAGTCTAGATAATCGCCAGTAATTGGTTCGAATGCGGGGGAGACTTGGGCACCAGACATTTCGTCACGACCGCCATTGATTGCATAGAGAAGTGCCTTGCCTAAATTTGCCCGTGCACCAAAGAATTGCATTTGTTTTCCTATTCTCATTGCCGATACACAACATGCGATTGCGTAATCGTCGCCCCAGAACTTGCGCATAAGGTCATCATTTTCATATTGGATGGAATTTGTGTCTATGGAAATCTTTGCACAGTATTTTTTGAACTCGGAAGGAAGGTCGGTACTCCAAAGTATTGTAAGGTTGGGTTCTGGTGCTGGACCAAGGTTATACAATGTGTGCAAAAATCGGTAACTTGACTTTGTGACAAGTGTACGTCCGTCAATTCCCATTCCACCGATACATTCGGTAACCCAAGTTGGATCGCCAGAAAACAGGTTGTTGTATTCTTGGGTGCGTAGGAAACGTACCATACGAAGTTTCATAATGAAGTGGTCGACCAATTCTTGAGCTTCGACCTCGGTTAACGTTCCATTTTTAATGTCGCGTTCGATATAGATATCTAGGAAAGTTGATATACGCCCAAGACTCATCGCTGCACCATCTTGTTGTTTAATTGCGGCAAGGTAGGCAAAGTACAACCATTGAATTGCTTCGCGTGCGTTTGTTGCGGGTTCAGTTATGTCAAAGCCATATGATTTTGCCATTTGTTCAAGTTCTTGTAATGCACGGATACCTTCGCTTATGTTTTCGCGGTTGGCGATTGTATGGTCGAACATAAAGCAACAATCTTCTTTTTTCTTGTCAGCAAGTTTTTGTTCAATAAGGAACTTTGTTCCATACAATGCAACACGACGGTAATCACCGATAATTCGTCCACGTCCATATGCATCGGGCAGACCAGTAATAATACCGCTTCGGCGCGCACGTAACATTTCGTCTGTGTACACGTCAAATACACCCTCGTTGTGGGTTTTGCGATAGTTTGAAAAGATATGCTCGGTCTTTGGGTCAAGTCTATAACCATATTCTTCCAAAGCCTTTTGAACAACGCGAAGTCCGCCGTACGGGAAAATTGCACGCTTAAGTGGTTTATCCGTTTGTATGCCCACAATTTTTTCAAGTTCGGCATCAACATAGCCTGGACCATATGCCGTGATGGATGATGGTTTTTTTGTCTCGGCACCCAGGATGCCTTTTTTCTTTTCACGCTTTTTTAAATTAAGAACCTTTTTCCAAAGTTCACGTGTCTCGTGAGTGGTGTCACATAAAAAGTCGCCACCACCAGCATAAGGAGAGTAGTTGTCTTGGATGAATGATGCGACGTCAATTTCGCTTTGCCATTTGCCTGATTTAAAATTTGTCCATTGTTGTTTCATAAATAAAGTATAGACCATGATAGCGATTTGGACAAGACTATTTAGTAAAGTGAACCTAAATTTCTGGAAGAATACATATGATATGTCATCCTTCGACTCGACTTTGCGTCGCTCAAGATGACGTGCTAAGAGGAGTTTCTATTTCAATTTCTTCGGCAACCTCATCTGCGGGTACCGTTTTTCGTCGTCTTCTGAAAATTCGTTCGCGGAAGAGAAAAATATTAATCGCGGTGAACAGTAGTATAAGGACACCCAATGTTAATAACGGTTGGGTAGGGGCAAGTGCAAGCATAAACATCATTGGGAAACCAAATACGACCGCAAACGATGAACCTAATACAAGGTTATCACTTGCCTTTGTTTTAAGACCTGGGTCAATTAATCGGATAATTGCAATCCCAGTACTTATTTTACCGGTCAACATTGCAAACATTCCAATGAAGTGGATTTCTTCGTAACCTTTTGCAAGACGCTTTGCAACGATTTTAAGGTAATAAAATGTGGCAATCGTTCCGAACAAGCAAAGAAGTATAAGCGGTAATATAAGACGAGCAAGAACATGGATGTCAATAAGAAGGATTCCAGCAATAATCATAAAGTCAAACATGGTGCCGCCGATGCGGTTTAATGAATAGTTGCTTGTGTATTGGTGTTTAATTATGCCGCGGCGTTTTAATGTTTTGAATATTTTCTTGTAAAGGAAAGCAAACAGCATACCTACTATGAAGTTAAAGCCAAATATAAGTGGGCGGAGTGTGTTTTCACCAAATTCGCCGAACATGCCGCTCTCGATGAAGATGTGATTAAACCCAAACAAGAAGGCAAATGTCAACATAAAGATAAACATAATAACACAAATCGTCATAGTCATTCGGTCAACAGGTTCACTTAATGGAATTTCGTCTTCGGTGTCTGCCTCGACAATTTTGGATGCCTTTTCAATTTGTTTTATGTTTATTTTGCCTTTCCGCTTAAGGATATTGATATAAATAACAGAGATAATTGAACCAATCAAAATTCCAATGGATGCAATGGATAACGCAAATGATTGACCGCCCGAGAAGCCGAGTTCTTCGTATAGTCTGCCGAAGCTGTTACTTTGTCCTTGACCTTGACCAAGTCCGATTGCGGTCAATATTCCACTTGCCTCGAACAACCATGGCAGGAATGTAGCGGCAAGTAATATTGTAATCCCAAGACCAATAATTCCCTGGATAAGATATGTTCCGACGATTGTGGCACCAGCATTAATTCCGTCTTTCATCATGCCTTTTTTCATGTTGTCGTTTTTGCGACCGTATTGCTGTTTTAGTGCAAGTGCAATGAAGCCAATTGCCATAGTATGATAGGTAATCCCGTCAAGAAAATTTTGGCTTATGAAATCCAGCCATCCGATTGAGCGGAATATAAAGGCAATTAAACCACCGATAAGGGCGGTTGGAAGCAGGCTGTTGCGCAAAAAGGGTATATATCTTCGTAATATATTTGCAACGATTATGAATAAACAGATTACTCCGAATTGGACAAGTCCGCTCCAGAGACCAAAATCCCAAAAGCTCATAGGTTTATAGTAGCATATATGGTGGCTTGAAAACAATGTTTTTTTCCAACTTATCTCTCGATTAAGCTTCGGGGTAAGTTAGAAAAACCGCCGAATTAATCGACGGTTTATGTAAGGTTGACTTGGTTTAAGAATTAGTGACCACAACGCTCTTCTTTTTTCTCTTTGCAAAGGAATTGTGAGCCGAAGACTACTGCCAATATTACTAGTGTACAGATGTCAAGACCGAAAATTCCGCCATTGAAAAGAATGAAAAGCAAAAGTATAATCCACATTACGTCACAGCTCTTAAGTTGCTTGCGCTTTGATGGGCATCCGCAACCGCGTCCAAAAATTTCGTGAAACATTTTATGTATCTCCTTGAATTAAATTTTTCCGAATAAATCGGCTTTTATGTTAAACATGACAAGTTTGGGATCCCAATTTAAAATTAGTACTTGTCATGAGGTATCCAATCTCCAATTGGCGCGCCTTCTTTTGTAGGGGAGGATTGGGTGAACCTACGTCAGTCTATGTAGTGATTATAATAGTGGTTACAGAAAAAAATGGTTTCTATAATTTATTGATTGGTGATATAATAGGGTTATGGAATCAATTGTTCATCGTGATAACAATGGTAAATGGATAGGAAGTACCAATTTTTCAAAGTCTCTTCTTGTATCTGCTATCGAGGCTGCGGTCAAGCGTGTAGATGGTGTAGTGAGGTTAAAGGGCGGCTTTTGGTTTTTCTTGCGCAATTTTTTCGGTACCCTTGCATTGCGTCGTGGAGTTGCCGTAAGAAAAGTCGGTTATGGTATTGTAGTAATCGAGGTTTGTGTTGTTGTGAGTGATGGGTATACTGCTGCCGATTTAAGCTATCGTATTCAAGAGGCTGTGCTTAATGTGGCGCAAAATAAAAATATTACTGACAAGCGTATCAAGCGTGTAAATGTGCGTATAAGGGATGTTGTCCGTCAAAACCCAGAACAGCAACAATTGGAATTAGACGTATGAGTATAGGGAGAAAGCAAGCAAGGGAAGAGGCGTTCAAGATAATCTATGGTCTTGGCTTTTTAAGCGATGGAATAACGGGTGATATGCAAGACAAATATATGGTGATTCTTGTTAATGCGGTTAAGGATAATCTTGACCAAATTGATGAGAAAATTAAATCGGTGGCAAAGGATTTTTCTTTTGATAGACTTTTCAAGGTGGATCTGGCGGTGCTTCGGTTAGCGATTGCCGAGATGTTATATGTGGATGAGACTCCGAATGCTATTGCAATAAACGCAGCAGTTGAAATCTCGAAAAAATATAGTACAGAGAAGAGTGCATCGTTTGTTAACGGAGTATTGGCGGCGATTAACAATGCGGAAAACAAGGGGTAAACGCACATGAAAGCAATTACCGTTTCGCAGTTAAATAATTATATTAAACAAATCTTCGAGGCAGAAGAACTTTTACATAATATCCAGGTTGTGGGTGAAATTGATGGCATATCGATAAGAGGTAATGCGGTGTATTTCAGCCTGCGTGACGATGGTGCCGTAATACCGTGTGTATGTTATTTCCCAGGGAAGGTTAAGGGGATAGAGAATGGTTCACAGGTGAGTGTACGTGGAACGGTGAGCTATTGGCACAAGGCAGGCAAGATTTCATTTTCTGTTCATCATATCGAGGCATTTGGTTTTGGGCAGCTGTTTTTAAAATTCCAAGAATTAAAAACACAACTGGAGAAAGAGGGTTTTTTTGACGTTGGCAAAAAAAAGACTTTGCCAGATTGTCCAAAGCGAATTGGTATTATTACAAGCAAACAAGGTGCAGTATTGCATGACATACTAAAGGTCACCCAAAGGCGAAATAGTGCGATTGACATTGTGTTGTATCCAGTACAAGTACAGGGTGCTGGGGCGGATAAGTCGGTATGTGAGGGTATTGATTATTTTTCGAGTTGCAAGTCGGTGGATGTTATTATAGTGGCTCGTGGTGGTGGGTCTAAAGAGGACTTGGCTGCGTTCAATACTGAATGTGTGGCAAGGGCGGTGTTTGCGTCATCTGTTCCAATTGTGTCAGCGGTGGGGCATGAGACCGATTGGACGTTGATTGATTTTGTTTCCGATTTGCGGGCACCAACGCCATCGGCTGCGGCAGAAATAGTTGTACCCGAGGTCGCATCGCAAAAGGAAAGGGTTGTGACAAGTTGGAAATTTATAAAATATCTTGGATTTCAAAAGATGGGACAGTTGACGCAAGATACAATTCAAGCTTGGCGGGATTGTAAAGATAACGTTGTTGGGCGACTGGATAATGTTACACGCAATACTATATCTTGTTACTGTGTCACGCGAAACAATACTATATCTTGTGTTGAGAAAATTGAGTCACGAATTGGACATTACGGTGCATTGGTCGAGGCAAACAATCCATTAGCGGTGTTGCGACGTGGATATGCGCGGGTTACGACTGGTGGGCATGATGTGTTGAATACGGGGCAGGTTAAGAATGGGGATGCGGTTGAAATCAAAATGATTGATGGTATAATAAACGCAAAAGTGGAGGGAATAAGGAAATGAGTATAGATAAAAAAATGGCGGAGTTAGAAAAAATCGCAAAGGAATTGGAAGCAAGTACATCCTTTGACAAATCGACCGAGTTGTTTACGCGGTCGGCAAATTTGGTAAAGGAAATTTTAACCCAAACGGCAGATACAAAGGGCAAGGTTTATGAAATTATAAAAGACGTTGATGGGATGGTCGAGGCGGAATTAAAGCTGGATGGGGAGGAGTAGGTATATTCTCCATGTCATCCTGAAGACCCGCTCGCAAAGCGGACAATGTATACAGGATGATATGCTAAGAAGATTTGTCTTGTGAGCTGGATTTCTGTGTTGACTAACTATTTGCGTTATGTCGATTTTTGTGATAGTGTGTTTTTATGGCAGATTATACAAGTAGTAAGATTCAGGTTCTTGAGGGGCTTAATGCCGTTCGTATGAGACCAGGGATGTATATCGGAAGTACGGGGACAAAGGGTTTCCATCATTTGTTGTGGGAAATTGTTGATAATTCTATTGATGAATTGGCGAACGGACATGGAAGCGAGATGACGGTTACTATTCATAAGGATGGTAGTGCCTCGGTCATGGATAATGGGCGTGGTGTTCCAGTAGATACTCATCCGCAGTTAAAGGTTAGTGGAGTGGAAGTTGTTTTTACCCAACTGCATGCGGGTGGTAAGTTTTCGGGCGAGAACTATTCTTATAGTGGTGGTTTGCATGGTGTAGGTGCTAGTGTAACCAATGCTTTGTCCGATTGGACCGAAGTTACCGTGTACAAGGGTGGAAAAGAACATTTTATAAGATTTAGTCCAAAGGCTTCGGTAGATGGAGACAAGAAAAAAGTACAATATGGTTTGGCGGAGGCACCGCTGAAGGTTGTTGGAAAGACTGATAAACAGGGGACTTTTGTTAGGTTCTTGCCAGCAAAAGAGATGTTCAAAAGTACACAATTTTCGAATGATATTGTGAACAAGCGTTTGAAAGAATTGGCATTCCTTAACAAAGGAATCCAGATTACTTTTATTGATGAGCGTGTTGCCGAGGATGACCACGAAGAAATTGCAAATGTTGTATATAAGTATGATGGTGGTCTTTCTGATTTCGTTCAATATTTAAATGAGAGTAAGAGTGTATTATACCAAGTTCCATTTATGTGTGAAGGCGATGGGGCGACGACCAAGATTGCATTTTCAATTCAACACAATGACAGTTATTCCGAGTCTGTGTTTTCTTATGTTAACAACATTCCGACGTCCGAGGGTGGAACACATGAAACGGGCTTCAAGATGGCGTTAACCCGTGCGTTCAACCAAATCGGGAAACAGTTTGGTTTGATAAAGGAAAAAGACACGGCACTTCTTGGTGAAGATTATCGTGAAGGGATGACAGCGGTTCTTGCAATTAAAATGCGCGAGGTCCAGTTCGAGGGACAGACCAAGACAAAGCTTGGGAATCCCGAGGCAAAGTCCGAGGTCGAGCAATTTACATATGCCCAAATTATCGAGCATTTCAAGGATTTGGAAAAAAATACAAAGAAAAAGCAATTGTTCGAGGCGATACTTAACAAAGCAAAAGGTGCGGCACGTGTGCGTGAAGCTGCGCGTCGTGCAAAGGATATTACTCGTGCAAAGAACTCGATTGATGGCGGGATATTAATTGGGAAGTTGAGCAGTTGTACTGGACGTCGTCCTGAACTTAACGAATTGTTTATTGTAGAGGGGGATTCGGCAGGTGGAACGGCGAAGGTTGCACGTGACCGAAGTATCCAAGCGATTCTGCCTCTGCGTGGAAAGCCACTTAATGCCGAAAAGAAACGTCTTGACCAGGTCTTGGATAACGAGGAATTCCGAACAATAATTTCGGCACTTGGCACAAGTATCGGTGAGGATTTTAACCTTGATAATTTGAAATATCACAAAGTCATTGTTATGGCGGATGCTGACCAAGATGGTGCACATATTCGTGCGATTTTGTTGACGTTCTTTTATCGTTATATGAAGGAATTGATTACCGAGGGGCATGTTTATATTGGAATGCCGCCACTTTTCAAATTGTATCGAAAGGATTGGAGTGCGTATGCATACGACGAGGAAGAGTTACGTGCATTAACCGCGAACAACAAGGGGACTGTGCAACGTTATAAAGGTCTTGGGGAAATGAACGCGGACCAGCTGTGGGAAACGACAATGGATCCAAAGACAAGAAAACTTTGCAAAGTTACATTGGACGATGCGGCGGAAGCCGAGAAAATAATCTCCACGTTAATGGGTGATAATATAGATTCAAGGAAAGAATATATTTCAAAACACGCGAATTTTAACAAGACAGAAGGACTTGCGGCAAAGGTTGTGAAGAGTAAGGTTGAAAAGGAAGAGGGGGAGAGTGCGTAAGGCATCTTTACAAGAATGAAAAATCATGAGATAATCTTAAAAAGGAGTATGAAGTTTTATGTTATATGATGCAGGGCGACCAGCTAGTTCAGAAAAGAGAATAGATTTTTTAAATGAATTTTCCACAGCACCAGATTTTATTGCAAAATATACATTTGCTATTAATGATTTACTGGATGACATGAAGGCAGAACTTCTACACGGTAATATCCCAGACAGTAGTTTTAATGATTCATCAATAAAAAGATTAAAGTTGGTTGGTTATCTTGCAGAAGCATTAGTAAAAGATGTTGAAATTGAAGCAAAACGAGTTAATGAAAACGGACCACGAAGTGAAAATAAAGCCAAGTTACAAGAACTTCTTGATTCCTTTGAAAAGTATGAAAAATAAAAAATTACTATTCGTAAAATATATGTAAGTGTCAATTGATTAGATTGGCACTTTTTTATTAAAAGTAAAATAGCCTCCCTTCGTTACAGCGAAGTTCGGCTATTTCCTTAGTTGTTTGCCTCGGCTATCTTTGGTGTAACACGCGGTTCAAAACCAAATCCCATTTTTTATCGAGGTGGGTCGCAGGTGTGTTTGCGCCTCTCCGTGTCTGTAAACACGACTTCATTTGTTTTTCCAAAACTGGACTAACGACAAGCGGCAGGGAATGGCGATCCGATGATGCCACTTTGCCAATGTCGTTGCCTGATAGCATGCCACTTTCGCACATAATGGTCGGTGCTTTTCCGCATCAAGTGTGGAACCCAATGCGTAGCTGGCATATCACTTTCGTTACCGAGGTACTAGGTCGGATATGAAAAGTTCGATGAACATTTTCCCTCCTTTCTGCCGTACGGGCGTATTTATTGTAGCATATGAAATAACTATGTCAAGATAAATATTTGTGCGGTTTCGCTTAGATTCTTTACTCCTTGCAATACTTGGTTGGTCGGGATGATTTGAAAGAGATGTTTCTCTTGTAACTATTGATTTGACTTAGAGGATTTTTTTCGCTATGATGATTTGATGGACGAAAGAGAAGATGAAAAGAAAGAAGGTATGATTGCCAACATCGACGAGGTGGTGGCGATTTCCGATGCAGATTTGGCGGCGGATAAAAGTGCCGAGAAAATGGCTTATAAGGGCTATGGCGAGGCAAAGGCACGCAAATCTAAAGAAAGTGTTTCCAAGGGCGAGGAGATTACTGGCGATGATGGAAGTACGCTTATTTTAAAAAACCTATCCCAGGTCATGCACGAGAGTATGATTCCGTATTCCGAGTTTGTTATCTTGGATAGGGCATTGCCACGTGTGGAAGATGGGTTGAAACCGGTTCAGCGACGTATATTATTCGCTATGCATGAATTGGGACTGCATCCAGATAAGCCGTTTCGAAAGAGTGCAGGTATTGTTGGAGAGTGTCTTGGTAAATACCACCCACATGGTGATAGCTCGGTTTATGATGCTATGGTGCGTCTTGCACAACCGTTTAACATGAACATGCCTCTTGTTACTGGACAGGGTAACTTTGGTTCGGAAGACGGGGATCCTGCGGCGGCTATGCGATATACCGAGGCAAAGTTAAGTCCACTTGCTTTGGAATTGTTGCGCGATATTGACAAGGAAACAGTTCCGTTTAGTTTAACGTTTGATGACAGAAACACCGAACCAGACATATTGCCTGGGCGTTATCCGAATTTATTAACCAATGGGTCTACTGGGATTGCGGTGGGTTTGGCAACCAATATTCCTCCGCATAATCTTGGTGAAGTTATTGATGCACACATTGCCTTTATTGATAACCCAAGGATAAATCTTCCACAGATTATGAAGATTATAAAGGGTCCAGATTTTCCAACAGGTGGATTTATTATTACGGGTGAAGACCTTACACGTGCGTATGAAACGGGTAAGGGCAAAGTCATAATGCGTGGTAAAATCCACATTGAAATCGAAGCAAATGACAGGCGAAACATTGTAATAAGTGAATTGCCTTATCAAGTTAACAAGGTGACCTTGCAAAAGAACATTGCCGATTTGCGTGAGACCAAGAAAGGAATATTACAAGGCATTTCGGAAATTCGTGACGAGTCTGACCGAAAGGGGATGCGTGTAGTAATTAAAATCAAGAATGGTTTTGATGCAAAGGCGATTTCAGAATTATTATTCAAACATACTAATTTACAATGTAATTTTAATATTAATATGGTTGCTATTGCCAATGGCAAGCCACGTTTGATGGGCTTAATGCAATTCATCCAATATTATTGCGAGTACCAGCGCGAAGTTATATACAAGCGTTGTATGTTCGAACTCTCCCAAGCCAAAGATCGGGCACATATTCTTGAGGGATTGTTAGTAGCCATTAAAAATATCGACGAAGTTGTTCGCATTATTAAAACAAGTAAGCATACAACCGAAGCACGCCAGCGTTTGCGCGATACATTCAGTTTAAGTGAAAAACAGGCACAGGCGATTTTGGATTTAAGACTTGCAAGACTTACAAGTCTGGAGGTTTATAAATTAGAGCAAGAGTTAAAAGAACTTCTTGCATTAATTGCAAAGTTGGAAAAGATTGTTGCGTCAAAAAAGTTACAGTACGAAGAGGTTAAGAAAGAGCTTCTTGAAATTAAAAGAAAACACAGGATAGAGCGTCGAAGTAAAATTATTGGTTCAATCGAAGATGCGGTGGTTACAGCAGACGATGACGAGAAACCTGTCGAAGATGTTGTTATTGCGATTACTGCGGCTGGAACAATTAAACGAATGACTCAAAAACATTTTAATATGTCACAAACCGAGTTCAAGGCGGGGATGGGTTTAACTGATGCAAACATATATGTGATTTCGACCCAGACGGATAAATTGTTATATATCTTTACCCAGAGCGGAAATACCTTTAAAGTTGATGCAGGTGATATTCCAGAATGCAAGCTTCGTGATAAGGGAATAACCTTGCCAGAAGTGTTTAAGGGTACCGACCCAACAGAAAGACCTATCGCGGTGTATGCAATAGTGCCAGAGCAATTGCCTGGTATGGATGGAGTAAAAGAACAGGGTATTTCAAACGAACTTGTGTGGCTTACAAAATTTGGTATGATTAAACGCAGTACATGGGTTGAGAGTTGTGGGATATTAAAATCGGTATTCCAAAGTGGAAAGCTTACTCGTGATGATGACGAGATTATTAATGTCTCCGAGTTCAAAGTTGGTGACACAATTATGTTGATGTCAAGTGCGGGGTATATCTTGCATGCACAAACGCAAGACGTTCCTGTTCAAGGTCGTATAGCGGGTGGTGTGAAGGGAATTAACCTTGGTGAAAATGAATTTGTCCCAGGAAACAGTATAGTAAAATCAAATGGGTTTGTGGTTGCGGTAACAAGTAAAGGTGGTGTCAAAAAGGCGGCAATCAAAGGCATTGAAAAGATGGTGAGATACCGTAAGGGATTGATGTTTGGTGGGGCACTTGAAAAGGGTGAAGAAATCGTATTTGCAACCACAGTAAAGGGTGGTGAAGACCTTGTAGTTAAGACACATAAAGATGAAGTTCTAACTATCCCAGTTGATAAAATTCCAACAACCGAGCGAACTGTAAAATACAAGCCATTAAAGGCGGGATTAAAGATTCAAGGTGCTTGGATTCATGAACGAAAGTTTTAAATGGAGGTTATATGCCAGGGTTCACAAGTGGACAAAAATGTGTAAACGAAATGTTTAGTGGGAAACTTAGAAAGCAAGTATTGCCACAAGATAAACCTTATACCAGAGAACAAAGTATTGAAGAAAAACATAGATTTATTGCGTTTCTAAAAACTACTGCGGCAAAAAATTTGTATGAGGACCTTGGACAACCATTTGATCCAGATGGAAGAGAAGTGGGAAAATAAACTATGAAAATCCTTGGTATTGATTATGGGTTGAAGCGCATTGGTATTGCGGTGAGTGATGACCGTGGCATCATGGCTTTTCCTCTTGTTACAATAGAGAATCGGGGTGATAAAAAGAATATTTCCGCGATATCGGAATTGGTCAAAAAACATGGAGTTAGTAGTATTATGTTTGGAATACCACAAGATGTTGTGGGTGAGGATACCACTATGACACGCATAATACGTGAATTTGGTGAAAAATTGGCAATTGAAAGTGGGTTAGAAGTCGTTTATTTTAATGAACGATATTCATCCAAGGATGCCGAGGACCATATTCGTGAGAATCTTGGCGTAACAAATCATCGTAAGATTGCTGAACTCGTTGACAAAATGGCTGCCGCTATGATACTTTCGGATTATATAAAAGATAAACAAAAATAGGTGGAATTATGTTAGCAAACAAGTTAAATGCTTTGATAAGTGATCTTCCTTTTGTAAAGAAGGCTAGGGAGATAGAGGAACAAACCAGAAAGGTTCAGCGAGAAAAATACTGGGAAGAGTGGCACAGAAAGCAGGAAGAATTTAAAGCGTCGGATGAGTATGCAAAGCAACAAGAAGAAAATGCAAGAATAAGGGCAGCAACGGTGGAACTTGATAAGCGAGCGATGGATAGTTTGGAAAGCGAGCCCAATGCAATTTCTGATATTCCTTTATATTTTGATAAGTCTAATATTAATTCAAGAATGAGCTACGGCAGGGAAAGATGCCCAACTTGTTCAGGATAATTGATTTGGCTTGTTGTAGTTTTTGGATTATACTATGTGGAGTAAAAAGGAGATAAGATTATGGCATCTTTTGCAAAGATTGATGATACATGTATTAATTGCAGTATCTGTGAGGGGACATGTCCGTTTGACGCGATTTCGCATGACGAAAAAAAGGTAAGTGCGGGTGAGCCAGGTTATTTTGTGACGCCAGAGAAGTGCACCGATTGTGGAGCGTGTTATGATGTTTGTCCTGTGGCTGCTATACACAAGGTTGTTGCACCAACAAAATAATGGTGATACTTAAAAATATGTGGGGGTTATAAAATGAGTAAGAAAAAAGACGAGATTGAAATGGAAGATGATGTGACATTGCTTGCACAGCTTCTTGATGAAAACAATACAGAAAATGTCATCCTTTTTGATGAAGAGGGTGGAGAGGTCGAATTGGAACAAATTGCTATCGTTCCAGTCGATGATGTTGTTTATGCAATTTTGAGACCGCTTGATGCTGATGAAGATGCGGCGGCGGTGTTTCAAATTTGTGTCGAAGATGAAGACAGCCTTATCCAAGTCGAAGACGAAGAATTGGCAAGTAAGATTTTAGACATCTATAACGAACAAGTTGGAGAGTAATTAAAAAGCCCTTGTAGGCTTTTTTAGTTTTTTATGACCTCAGAAAAATCGTTTGCGATTTTTCATATATATAAATCCATAATGTCCAAAAAATGCATAAAACGACGCGGAGCGACGCACCGTAGGTGTATTTTTTATGACCTCAGAAAAATCGCTCAACGATTTTTCATAAATACATTACATTAATGTCCAAAAAATGCATAGAGGGCATTCGAAGAATGCGACGAAGTCGCCTTTTTTATTTTGGTAGTCCGTTCAAAGCAAGAGATTGGTTTTTATAGCGTTTGTCTGCGGTTACTTCTTTTCCGAACCATTGTGGTGGATGAAAATCTGAGGCTGACTGTTCGTTTGGAAATTCTACTTCAACTATCACTAGACCTTCCAATTCTCCGTCATATATATCAAGTTCGGCAGCTAGATCGTTTTCGAGTGGTATCGTTGTACGTGTCTTTTCTATGATATTTCCAATATGCCTTTTAAGTAAGTCTTGGAATTTTTGCTTGGATATAATTGCTTCGTTCTCTGAACGAACTAGACCGTTTGCATCTTTTTTGTCTTGCTTGATAGTATGGTAATAGATATTATCTTTACTTCTTATACGTTCTTCGATCGAATTTACTTGTAGATATGCTTGGGTAATTTTGGTCTTTTCTTTTATCTCTGGGATAACATCATTTGAAACAAGAAATTTCTTTTCAATTTCGTATGTCATGATTCTCCTTATGCTGATCTTGCGATTTATTATATCATATTATTTATGGAAAAACTCATTGACATTTGTTGTTGTATTTGTCATAATATATAATGTGCGTGATAAATGTCGCGGGCAGAGGAAAATATGAGTAACATAGAAAACAAAAACTCAATATTTCAACAGAACGACTGGCAGATGGCTGGTCTTATTACCGTGATTCTTATGGGCGAATATCGCTTTATTAAACATGCGGGTATTATAAATGACGGGTCTGTTGGAATGTTGGAGCATCGGATGATTGGATAGAACATAACAACAAAATATAAAGACAAACAAAGACCCGTCAACAAACGATGGGTCTTTTGTATTTAAATGGGAGAGGTATATAGAAATTATGGATGCCAAGAAGATAATAGATGAAGTTGCATACGAGAATGCAGATAGGGCAGGGATAGAACTTGAAAAGCCGACTTTTTACGGTGTTTCATGTGGTGTTATAAATCCTTGGTGGAAATCGGTGGAGAGTACTGTTGATAATGTTAAAAGAGAATTTGACAGGTCTGGGGGTTCAGATGGTGATTTCTTTGATTTTACTTTGGCACAAGCTACCGATCTTGTGAGACTTACAGAAATGGATAGTAATGCCGAGAGAATTATTGAAACAATGAAAAAGGTAAGAAAGCAAGCCAATGATGGAAAATTAAAAAAAGAACACCCGCCTTTTCGATTGTATTTAAAAGAGAACAAGGGGACAGGAAAAGTCGATTCAGAGACAGGGGAGTTGGATCTTGGGACTGGTTATGTGGGCGTGCATGGAATTTTCATGAGCAAAAATATAATTCACGAAGTTCAGTTTACGACTGCGCTTGGACTTTATGCCAAGAACTATGCAGACCAATTTTCTAGATTGTCAAGATCAATAATAGATGACCCAAATGCAAAGCCAGAAGAAAAAAGACGTGCAATGTTACTTCGAAAATATGAACGTGAGATTAACAACATAGGTGGAGAGTTATCTGGGCGTGATGATGTTATGGAAGAATTGCGTGATTTTATAGAGCCGCTTCAAGAGAAAACTCCAAAAGGAACTCCGTTTGAACGAACGGAAAATTACATTTATGACGAGGTATTAGACAGAAGTCTTTCTGGTGGTACGGGGCAATTTGATGAGAATGTTGTAAGGCAGGCTGCGACAGAAATTAGCAGATATACTCCAGCAATTCAAGATGAGTTTTGTCAATTTATGAAAGCAATGTCACCAAGAGGTACAATAATTATTGATACAAATATTGGTATGGCTGTACCAAAAAAGAAAGAGATTGTTCGAAATTCTGGTATCTTCTTGCCAGAACGTGGTGGAGAGTTTGTGCTTGCAAGATAATTTTCACTTGACTTTTTGTGCAAGTATATATAGAATGTAAGGATTATCACTTTTTTGCATATTCTTTGCCTTGTGCCGAAATCGGTGGGACATTAGGAGTTTAAAGTAAAAAAGGGTGTGGGCAAAGCCCGAATAACAAGGAGGTTATTTAAAATGAGCGTGATTTCGATCAAGCAACTACTTGAAGCTGGGGTGCATTTTGGACACCAAACCACAAAGTGGAATCCAAAAATGAAGCCGTATATCTATACGGCAAGACAAGGCGTACATATTTTGGACCTTGAAAAAAGTTCAAAATTGATTGACGCGGCGTACGAATTCATTCGTAACAATGTTGCGGGTGGGAAAAAGGTTCTTTTCGTAGGAACAAAAAAGCAAGCAGAAGAGGCGGTAAAGACCGAAGCCGAGCGTTGTGGTATGTTCTATGTGAACAGCAGATGGCTTGGTGGTACACTTACAAATTTCGAAACCATTCGTTCACGTGTTGACCGAATGAACAAATTATACCAAATGGAAAAAATGGGCGAGTTTGCATACTTGCCAAAGAAAGAGGTTATTAAGCTTCTTGATGAACGTGATAAGTTGGAAAGAAATCTTCGCGGTATCGCAGAGATGACAAGTCTTCCTGGGATTATGGTTATTGTTGATTCCAAGAAAGAACATATTGCAATTAAAGAAGCACGTAAATTGGGTATTCCTGTGGTAGGTGTTATTGACACAAACTGTGACCCAGATGATGTTGATGTTGTTATTCCTGCAAACGATGATGCAATTCGAAGTGTATCATTGATTTTGACTGCGCTTGCTGATGCTGTTATCGAGGCACGTGAGGGTGTTGAACTTCGTACACGTGGAACTGGTGAGGGTGTTTCAATGGCGGATGCAATTGAATCAAAAGAAATTATGGAAGTTTCAAAAGAGGAAGAGCAAGTTGAAGTTGAAAAGCCAAAGGCAAAGCGTGTAAAGAAAGAAGAGGAAAGTGCAGAATAATTTAAGGGAGTGAACAAATGATGGATAAAGAGGCACAAAGAGCAACTCAAGATGCAGAAAGAGAATATATGATAATTGCCAAAGCTCAGTCTGGTTCAAAAGATAGAGACCTTGTCTATATCGCTATGAATTATCCAAACATTTTTCGGAATTTGTTAGAAAATGAACGAGAGCAAAGAGCACAAGATGAGATTGACATGATTAACGAAGCAAAAAAGAGTAGATGTGTAATCTATCCAAGACAAATAGAAAAAGCAATAAGCTAAATTTATAAAGGAGAAAAATATGAGCGACATTATGAAATTAAAAAACGCAACAGGTGCAGGAGTTATGGACTGTAAAAATGCACTTGCAGAATGCGGTGGAAATTATGAAAAAGCGGCGGCATTGCTGCGTGAACGTGGTATAGCAAAGGCAGCAAAAAAAGAAGGCAGCGACCGTGTGAACAGCGAAGGTAGCGTATTCACATATAACCACATGGGTGGAAAAATTGCTGTGTTGGTTGAAATTAACTGTGAAACCGACTTTGCAGCCAAAGCGGATGCTTTCCTCGAGCTTGGTAAAAATATTGCAATGCACATTGCGGCGGCAAAGCCACTTTACTTGGAAGAAAGTGAAGTGCCAACGGCAGAACTTGAAACCGAGAAAGAAATTCTTAAAAAACAGGCACTTAACGAAGGTAAGCCAGCAAACGTTGTTGATAAAATGGTCGAAGGTCGTGTGAAGAAGTATTACCAAGAGATTTGTCTTGTTCACCAGCCATTTGTAAAAGACCCAAGCAAGTCAATCAAGGACGTGGTTACCGAGGCAATCGCGTTCATCGGTGAAAAGATTACAATCCGTCGTTTCGTAAGATTCGAAATGGGTGAAGGTCTTGAAAAGAAAGAAGATAACTTTGCTGAAGAAGTTGCGAAGCAAATGAATAAATAATACTTTTGACCGTCAAAAGTAAAACGTTAAAAGGGGTAATACCCCTTTTAATATTTCCCCTCTTCAAAGGATTTGTGTTCTTTTTGGACGCCAAAAAGAACCAAAAAGCGTCGGGGGGTTGCGACTCCCCCCGAACCCCCTAAACGCGGGGTAGGATATATGATTTTGGTATTGCGGATGAAGTTATGAATACATAAAAACTTAGTTAATGTTTTGAAAGTGTGGTAAGATTGGTTATGAAAATAACAACAGAGCAGATGGGTGTGTTGAGGAGCTTGGTGAGTGGGCATGATACGGTAAGGTATAGTATTTTGCACGAGGAAGTTTACCAGACGGTGGAAAACCATACAAACAGGATGTTGGCAATTGCACCTGTGGTTGCGAATATTGTGGGGTTTGATTTTGATTATTATGATGTATGTGCTTTTATATTGGCACATGATTTGGTAGAGCTTGGGATGAAGCAGGATATAACAGCACTTGAACAAGCACAACAGGCAGAGATGAAGAAGAAAAAAGAAGAGTACGAGGCAAAGGCAAAAATAGAGCTTGGTGAAAAGTATGGGGCTTGGTTGAGTGAACTTTTGAATGAATATGAGAAACAGGAAAGTGAGTCTGCTCGATTTGTTAAATGGTTGGATAAGTACGAGGCGAATCGACATATGTTAGAAATTGATTTATTCGCCGAAATTGGATTGATTAACTTTGCGGTGAATATGGGTAACTTGATAAAGGCAACGAATCGATTGCCGATTATGAAAGAATTTACATTGAAACATATGGATGAAGAGTTGCGTAAGGTTTGGGAAAGGAATGACAGCTTGGATGAGTTTCTAGAGTTACGGAACAGAATAGTTTGACATGAATGCTTGGTGCTGTTACTCTTGATAGAGAGGTGGTTTGTGAATCCATTGGTGATTTTTATTATTGTATTGGTTTCGGTGTTTCTTGTTGTTGCCATTTTATCCGCATGGGTCAATGTTATGGCAGTAAGACGCAGAGACAATTTGATAATTGAAAAACGAAAAAGCGGAGAAATTCCATCAAGTGATATAATCTTGGGTGGGCAATTTGGACGTGGAAATCGTACATCGGCGATATTCTTTGGTGCGGTTGGCATGTTGATATCCAATATTAATGCATCGCGTACTGGTAGAAATTTTATTATGGCACTTGGGAATGAATCGGCGGCGATTTATACAATTGGACGACCAAAAGTTTCACGTAAGATTGTGATTTCATCAAGTAATTTGGAAGCAATTGATATGCGTCGAGTTATGGCAGGTTTGCAAGTACGATTCAAGTTAAAAGAAAACTCACGTCATACAGATATGTTAGTGGTACCAGTATTTCGTGGTCAAGACATGGAAAAGGTTATGAAAAAACTTTTTTCTATCCAAAAGAAATCATTTAATGATCAAGAAATTGAATTTGTTGAATAATATTATTGCCACCAACTACGTTCACGGTTTTCTTGTTCTTTTTGCTTTTGATCGTCAGCAACCATATCTATTAGTAACTTGACTTGTTCGTTCTTTTCGTTGACGAATTGTTTTCGTTTATCCATGTGATAAGGGGGAATACCACAATATGTTATGGCTCTTACATCACTTGAACATTCTGTTTCTGGTTCCATGCCATCGCTTGTCCAAAGTTCTCCTGAGATATTATTAGATAATCCGACCTCATCATCGATTCTTAAAAGTTCTTTTCCCGTATCTTTGAATCTATTTTGGTAAGTCATTTCTTGGTCGTCAAGGAATACTTCGATGCCTTGTGCTTGGTCACGTGAACCAAATTCGCGCATCATTATGTCGTGGTTTATTTCTTTGATGTAATCAAGTGCTGGTTTACTTTTTGGTTCGAGATTGTCTTCTGTTTCATCACAATCGTATTCATCGTCGAAATCATCCTCGGCATCATATTCATATTCTTCATCAGGCTCGTATTCATCCATAAAGTCTTCGTCTTCGGCAAACATCTCTATGTCTTGTAATAATATAAATTTTCTTTTCAAAGATAAACCTTGTTTCTCGGGTGTTGTGGGTAAACTTATGAATGCGTGCATGTTGTTTATTGCATATGTCCATTCGTTAAAGTCATCGGTGCTCCCACAATTAAAAATGAATTCATCTTTTGTTTCCATTCCAAATTGTATCATGAAATGGTAATTTTTACAATACCTGAAATAAATGATTTGGCGGAATTAGTTGTTTTGTGATATAAATTAGATATGGAATATCTAAGTGATAAAATAAATGAACTTCTTCTTGAATTTGAAGAGCGCCTTGGAAAAGGTGCAAATTTCGTCAGGGGAGAGTTCCAAATGGTTCGTGCGGGACGCGTGAACCCAGCCATAGTTGAACGAGTTAGTGTTGATTATTTTGGACAATCAACCCCTATCCGACAACTTGGAAACATTACTTGTGCCGATTCAAGAACGATTGTTATAAGTTTATGGGATACTGCCATTTTGCGAGAAGTGTGCAAGTCGCTTACTGCCGCTAATCTTGGTGCAAATCCTATTGATGATGGACGTGTTATTCGTCTTATTTTCCCGTTGCTTACAGAAGAGCGTAGAAAAGAATTGGTAAAGCAAGTTCGCAAGATTGCCGAAGAAGGTAAGGTTGCAATGAGAAACGATCGTAGATGGGCAATGGACAGTTTAAAAAAGGCAAGTAAAGAAGATAATATAAGTGAAGACGAAGTTGCTTCGGTCGAAAAAGACATCCAGAAATTACTTGATAATTATGTTGCAAGTTTGGATAAACTTCTTGCAAATAAAGAGGGTGAGATAATGGAGGTATAACCACAAGGTTGTATGTTGAACCTGGTTCATAGTAAACGAATATTATGAAAGTAACATAAGATAATTCTCAAAAAGAGGCTTGTATAAGTGATTAAGATCAACAAAAAAATCGATCTGAATAAAGTTCCAGCACATGTTGCATTTATCATGGATGGTAATGGGCGTTGGGCGAACAAGCGAGGTCTGCATCGTCATTTTGGACATAGGATTGGGTATACTAGAGTATTAATGGCGGTTAAGCGTTGTGCAGACATTGGGATAAAAGTTGTAAGTGTATACGCATTCAGCACCGAAAACTGGAACCGTCCCAAAGAAGAGGTTGATGAGATTTTCCGTATCATTCGTGAAAATATGCACAAAGATTTAGATGAGTTCCAGATGAATGGCATTAAGGTCGTTGCAAGTGGTGATATAACGAAATTTCCAAAAGACCTTTATGAAAAATTAACCGAGATAATAGAAAAGACCAAAAATAACACAAGATGTACGTTAAATCTTTGCATTAACTATGGTGGTCGTGATGATATTGTTTATGCTGCGAACAGGTTGAATGGAAAGAAAGTGACCGAAGCCGAATTTGGCAAGTTGTTATATAACTCGGACTTGCCTGACCTTGACCTTGTGGTAAGGACAAGCGGGGAGCAGAGGGTAAGTAACTTTATGCTTTGGCAAATGGCGTATGCGGAATTCTTGTTTATAAAGCCACATTGGCCAGGTATAAGTGAAAAATTGGTGGACAAGTGTATAGTCGATTTCCAAAAACGAAAACGAAGATTTGGGAAAGTTTAATGCTTTCCTTTTTTTTGAGATATATTCTTATTGACTAAGTTTGAAAATTTTGGTTTAATAATGATATGAGTAGAGAAATTCAAAATCATGTGTGTAGTGATGGATATTGTCTTCCACAATATCAAAACGGGGTAAAGGTTTTTTGTCCGTGCGGTGATGATATTTTTATTGCTCCTGAAAAACCTGTTGTGTCAAAGTCAATACAACAAAGACAACAATCAAGTCGTTCAGGTAATCGCTTAATTGTGGGTGTGGCAAGTGTATTTGCATTCATGTTTATCTTGACGGGTCTTTCAATGGTTGTAGTTACACAAACAACTGTACAGGCGGCGGCACAATATAACACGGTGATTGGAGACACTATGGGGTATGGACACTTTGCTATATTATTTGCTGGGTTTGGGTTGTTTATTTTGCTTGGAATAATTGCATATATGGTATTCGACACAAATAAAAGTGGGCAAAGGCTAGTGCTTGAAGCTTCTGGAAAGAAATAATTTTAATTAGTATTTAAATGCGATGTGAGTCGCATTTTTTGATAGTAAAATGTAATTTCAAGAAAATTAACTTGACTGTGGCATATATAAAGTGATAATATAGGTTCATAATGTTTGATTGGCAAAAAGAAAGAACAAAGCGATTAGTAACAGGCTTTATTATATTATGTGTGTTGGCGGCGGCATTTGGTTTGCGGCAGGTTACTCCATTCATTTTTGATGGATTTGTAATTATTCTTGTATGGTTTTGCGTATTCGAGGTTTTCAAGGCAAAAAAACTGGATTCTCGTGGTGTGCGTGATTATTATATCTATCCATATATCGCGATTTCCTATTTAACCTTTTTGCTTGGCATCTTGGTTGACAATCCATTTCCGTTTTGGTTACACATCGTGTTACAGCTTGTGATTCTTTTTGTCCTTTGTTTATATGTTTACATCATGAGTTATACCGACAAAGAATTTCTTAAAGAGTGCAAGTTAAAGAAAAAAGATGTTGGTAAGGCAAGCTTTGGCGTTGTTCTTGATTACATGAAACTTATATTTTATCCAGCGTTTTTGCTTTTCCTTCTTGTACCGATTAACCATATTGCAAGATGGGCGGAAGTGATACCAGAGGGTACGGTAGATGCGGTGCCTGTTGTGTCTCTTGGGTTGTTTGCATTGTTGCTTGTGTTTGTTATTACTATAATGACGGATACTGCTGCGTATCTTACTGGGAAGCTTCTTAAAGGCAAAAAACTTGTCCCTAAGATCAGTCCAGGAAAGACGATAAGTGGTGCAGTTGGTGGTTTGTTTGGTGGTGTGATTGGCTCATTAACAGTTCTTTTGGTTATGACTACCTCGACAACTCTTCAACAGTTTTTGACCGAACAAGTGGGTTATGCAAATGCTGTCCTTTGGGTGTTTGCGGTTATTGGTCTTGTTGGGGCGGTGATTACCCAGGCTGGGGA
Organism: Bacillota bacterium; assembly: GCA_009784375.1. Classification (GTDB taxonomy): domain Bacteria; phylum Bacillota; class Clostridia; order Christensenellales; family UBA1242; genus WRAD01. The sequence continues at coordinate 186,136 of WRBV01000002.1, forward strand.
TATTTATGCGAGTTGGGTCAAGCGTAAAAATGGTATAAAAGACTTTGGTAAATGGTTGCCTGGTCATGGTGGATTGATGGATCGTTTCGATGGGTTGGCTTTTAATTCTGCGTTCATTGCGTTTGTGTTTATGATTATTGTACTTGTATAGGTGTTTTAATTTATGGAAAAAGTTCATCCTCTTGAATTGTTGGAATATATGGCATTTCATGTATCGCCACTTTTTAATAGTATACGAGTAAATGAATGTGTATTTAACCAAAAAGAAGATATGTTGACGGTGAATATAATTTATGATGAGAGGGCAGAAGATAAAGTTGGTTCGCTTAAGAATAATTTCGAGACTGAGTTTATTAAGTGTGTCAAAGGACATATCGATGAAAAATTTAAAATCGAATTTGCTTATGAAAAAAGCTATATTGACGAAATACTTTTGAAATTGCATCTTGTGAAATTTTTAAAGACGAGTTTTGTGCTTACAATTGATTTAGCAGACGATGATGTTTCGGTATTAAAGGCGGACGACGGATATTTAGTAACTTTGACATTATCGAAACAAAATGCAAAGTATATTGAAAATGGTAAAGTGTTGGATAAGTTCTTGGACGAATGTCGACGTAAATACTTTGATGAATTTAATTATCGAGTGATTGAAAAAGAATGTTCAGGTCTTATGGATGAAGTATCGTTTATTGACAAGTATATTGCCGAGAACGAGGTCCAAGATGCTATGCGTGTTGACAAGGTGATGAAGATAAGTGGGTTAGAATATTACCTTGGAAAACCTATAAAGGAACGCCCAATCAAGATTGAATTTTTGCGGGTCACTCAAGATGACCAAATAATTGCGGGGACAATATCGAATTTTACAAGACGCGAGTTTACCGCAAAGTTACAAGAGGGGCAAGAGGGCGAGCCAGAAAAAAAACCGTTTTTCACATTTATGCTAGACGATGGCAAAAGCAAGGCGTCGTGTGTTCACTTTCCGAATATAAAGACTCTTGCAAAATTCGAGAAGTTGGTTGATGGTACAACCATATGTGTTATTGGTCAAAATACCGAACGTAATGGACGGGTTGGGTTTCGTGTAAGTGGGGTGAGCTTTTGTGAAATAAGGCAGTCTTGACTAAACCAATAGAATCGGATATATTGAAATAATTATAAAGGAGAGGAATTATGAGCTATAATCCTAGCGAACGTAACGAATTTATTGATCCAGAAAAGTATACAGCGATGGAAAAGGTATGTGCTGTTTTGGAAAATATTGAGACCAGACCATTTCGTAAGTTATCGGAATTAACTGGAGTTGAATCGCTTGTGGCTAGTCGTTTTCTTGGTTACCGAGCAGAAGCGATGAAACAAGCAGAAGATAAGAGATGTAATTATAGTGAACCAATTAGGCAAGGGCTTGTACCTACTCGTAATACTGCAGAAAGATATGAAAAGGAGACGTAAGTCTCTTTTTTGTAGTGCATTGTCTTGCGTAGTACTATATATGGTATGGTTTGTGTGAGATTATGACCTAAGAAAAATATCCGCCGTGGCGTTTGACATAAAGGAAGATATATCTCAAGTGTGCTCCTTCGTCGCACAGGTCATACTTCGTGGACATTATGGAAATTATTAAGTGTTCGCTTTGCGAACAGGTCATCGTTTGCGATTTTTCATTAATGCATTACATTTATGTCCAAAAAGGGTATAAAAGTGTGCGAAGCAACGCAACGATGTTGCCTTTTTTATAGCTTTTTCTTGACGCCTTCGATGGCATTTTTTTCAAGGCGGGATACTTGGGCTTGGGAGATACCGACCTCTTCACTTACTTCTACTTGGGTTTTACCTTGGAAGTATCGCATGAAAAGAATTTGGCGTTCGCGAAAATTAAGATTTTCAATGGCGCGTTTTAGCATGATGTCTTCCAACCAATCGTCGCTTGTCTTGCAATCATCTGCGACCCGTTCAATTATGGTTACAGTTTTTCTTCCTTCGTCGAACATGGTTTCGTCAAGTGACAGCGTGGTAGATGTTGCGTTAAGTGCGAAGTAGACTTTTTTATAGGTCTCGTTAATTTCACGGGCGATTTCGTCTATGGTGGGTTCGCGATCCGTTAGTTGCATTAATTGTTCTTTTGCAACAAGCGCCTTGTATGCCGTGTCGCGCATGCTGCGGGATACGCGTAGTGAGTTTGTGTCGCGAAGAAATCTGCGGATTTCGCCCACTATCATAGGTACGGCATAGGTCGAAAATTGGACGCCAAAGCGTGGTTCGAAATTGTCGATTGCCTTTATAAGTCCGACGCACCCAACTTGGAACACGTCGTCGTTGATTGTTTTTTTTATATACTTTTGAATGACGCTTAGAACAAGTCGCAAGTTTGCATGGATAAATTGCCCGCGAACATATTCGTCGCCGCGCTTGATTTGGGCAAGCATTTCCAGCTGTTGTGCATTGGATAGTTTGGGCAATACCGAGGTATCGACACCAGTTATTTCGACTTTGCTCATTAGTCTTTATTTTTTACATATTGAGGGGTAAATATGCATCAATATGTCATCCTGAGCGACCGAGTTTACGAGGGAGTCGAAGGATCTAGCGAACCCCAAGCGTAGCGAGTGGGTGATGCGTAAAAAAAGACTATGTAGAATAAGTTTGTATTTTTACGCCTCGCTATCCGCCTTCGGCATTTGACATTAAGGATAATCGATGTGCATTGCATGTGTAAAAACTTGGTTGAAGAATTACGAATAATTATCAAAAACGCTTGACATAGACGACGACGACGACGAGTAAACTTGCTTTATCCATTTTTATTGTGGAAAAGGAGGTTTTGGTGGAAAAAAGTTTCGAAGAATTAATGCAAGAGGTAATTGATGTTGCGATAAAATATGGTGATGATGGCATTGTAAGGTTTACTAATGATATCCATACAATACCCGAGGCACGTTATGATGGTTCAAAGGAAATTCAATCAGAAATAGTGGAGAGAAAGAAAGAGGCTTTGGAACGTGCCGCTGATGCATACGTTAACCATCCAAATCAAGTACAGTTTAAACTTGTGTTGCAAAATGCACTTACTGCATATGCGAGTGAAGTAAAGAGATTACAGGACTTTGAAAGCTATGAGAATGCCCATGAAAACAAGCAAACTCAAAGTGAACCAGAGATTGGTAAATAAAGTCTTGTCATGATATAATAAAGGTATGCTGAGCTTTTGGTCGATATTGGGACATTTGGCGGTATCGCTTGCCGCCTTTTTGATTTTGATGTTAACAGGTGTGCATGAGGCAATTGCGTATTCTGTATTTGTTGTATTATTTCTAGGGACTCCATTGGCGGTTTGGCTTGTTAGAAGGAAGAGGGGAGGAAGAAGTAAATCACATATTACTAACCTGAAAAAAGAAATTAAATTTGCGCGAACTGATAGATGGAGAGCGTTGAAAGAGGTTGAGTTGGAGACTGCGCTTCGTGGTAAAGAGATAATGAAGCGGTCGCATTCGTTGTATGGTGTGATTATGGCGGATGGGAAAAGGATTGATAATAGGAAAGATTGCCATAATGAAATATATCGTGGCATTTGGTTATCCGATATTGTGCAAGACGAGTTTTTGTTTTCCGAGTTCAAGGAAAAAGTTAGTTTAGATACGCCTGGGGCTTGGTTCTATGATTTGCCTAACAAGGGAATATCGCTTCGGCTTGGATACTTTGGTTCCAAGTGGACAAGCGGTGAATTGACTGGTAGAGTTGTTACCTATGCAATTTGTGGTGATGAATTGGTCATTGATTGGTATGGAAAACGGTCAGTCGATGTTGAAAGGGATAGGGAATATAGCCTGTATCCTGGTAAAGCGGTTACAATTATTACGGTGTACAAGATTGATGGTAATAAACTTCGTTTAAAGGGCTATTTAATGGACCAGATGCATTCGGGTGCATTGATATTTCCAAAGAATGGTAAGCTGAGTAAAGAAAATTGGTACAAGGATGCGCCACCGTTTATGTTGGATATAAAGCCACCGAAAATGCGTTAAAGATTTATGTCGAATTTTGTAAGTGCTTGCATATATATAGCCATGGGTCATGAATTAAGTTTTTGTGAATTGCGTTCGAAACAGGTTGTCAATGTAATTGATGGCAAGGTTTTGGGGCGTATAGTAGATGTGGTGTTTAGCAGACAGAGTGCAAGGGTACTTGGCTTTGTTGTGCCAGGTGAAGGTGGTTTTGCGTTTTTCAAAAAAAGGGGTGATATATTTATTCCTTTTGAACGTGTTTGTAAAATTGGGGTTGATGTTGTACTTGTCGAGTTGAAACCTTTTCATCATGGAAGTCATGAGTTGTTGGAGCATGGACATGGACACGGACATAGTCATCATTCCAATCCCTTTGCCAAGTAGATTTTTTGTTTTCTTTATAATACTAAATCATATGACTTTGGAGAATCAATTTGATATAATTTTTGCATGATATATTATGTTAGACATGGGGAGACCGTTTATAACAAGAGTGGTAGGCGGAATGGTTTTGAAGATTCAACGTTGACAGGACTGGGTGTTAAACAGGCGCTTGAACTTGGGCAGCGGATTAGGGACATGCAATTTGATGTTGTTTTCTCGAGCCCTTTGATAAGGGCAAGGCAAACGTGCGAGGTAATTTTGTCTGTTAGACCACATGATGATAGACCAAATGTTATAACTGATGCAAGGTTGCTTGAATTTTATAGTGGTGAATTCGAAGGCAATGAATGGAACAAGGAACTTGAATCGGACTTTTTTGGAAGGCGTGAGTTGCGGGATTATTCAAGTGTCGAACCGATTGAAAATGTAGAGAAACGTATCAAGGATTTCTTTGACGAGATTCGCGATAATTACAAAGGCAAGAAGGTTCTTGTGGTTGCACATGGTGGAATTGGCTTGATTATAAGTGGATATTTTAACGGCAAGCCGAAGAGTGGTTTTTATTCGGACATCCCTTTTATGAAGAATTGTGAATTAGTGGAGTTTAATTAGAAAGAGGGGTATAACCCTTTTTCAATGCCAGCTGATTTTGCATGACATGATTGGTGTACTTGGGCTATACTTATAGGTAATAATCTTTTATGGGGGAAAATATGTCAATCGAGAACAAGGCGGTTAATACTTTAAGAGTGATGTCGGTGGAAGTAATAAATAATGCGAACAGCGGACACAGCGGGATAGCACTTGGTGCCGCAGCAATAATGTACGCGATGTATAAATCTATGCGGGTGGATAATAAAAATCCGAACTGGTTCAATCGTGATAGATTTGTGTTTAGCGCAGGACATGGAAGTGCGTTAATGTATTCGGCTATGCACATGTTCGGATTTCCGATTCCGCGAGACGAGTTAAAAACATTCAGGCAAATGGGGGCAAGGTTGCATGGACATCCCGAGGTTTTACCCGAGCTTGGAATAGATGCAAGTACAGGACCATTGGGGCAGGGTGTTGCGATGGCGGTGGGTTTGGCACTTGCCGAACAAAAGCTTGGTAAAACATATAATCGTGACAAGCATGAAATAATTGATCATTATACGTATTGTATAGCGGGTGATGGTTGTATCATGGAAGGGGTGGCTATAGAGGCATGCAGTTTGGCTGGTAAATGGAAGTTGAACAAATTGATTATGTTGTATGATGCAAATGACGTGACATTGGATGGTCCGCTTTGTGATTCTGATTCCGAAGATGTTGCAATGCGTTTTACAGCCAATGGTTGGAATGTGATTGTTTGTAAAAATGCGAACGAGCCGACTTCGATTGAACAAGCAATCCAAATGGCAAAACAATCGGTGGACAAACCGACTTTGATAATTTGTAAAACGAATATAGGTTATGGAGCAAGTGCCGAAGGTACACATAAAGCACATGGACAGGTTTTGTCAAAGGATGAGATTGTTGAACTTCGACAAAAATGGGCTTTGGTTAGTGAAAATTTCGATGTTGATGCCGATGTGGAAGAGCATTTTGTAGAACTTGCAAAAGAGAAGACAGGTCATCACGATAAATGGATGAAAGATTTTGGAAATTATAAAAAGAAATTTAAACGTGAAGGATTAGAGCTGGAACAATTTTTTAGTGGAGTTAAAGGCAAATTCAATATTGTTGCCGATGACAAGAGAATTGCTATGCGTGATGCTGGGCAAGTGATGTTAAAGCAAGCTGCAGGTACGAGTCCAAGAGTTTGGGGTGGAAGTGCAGATGTTGCAAGTACTACAAAGGCTTTTGTTGGTAATGATATTTCATTTGGTATTCGCGAGCATGGTATGGCTGCGATTTGTAATGGGTTGGCGTTACATGGATTTATGTCATATTGTTCGACTTTCCTTAGTTTTTCGGATTACTTGCGTCCATCGCTTCGGTTAAGTGCATTAATGGGGGTTCCTGTTCATTACATGTTTACTCATGATGGGTTTGGTAATCCTCCCGATGGACCTACTCATCAAGCGAACGAGCACATTGCGTCACTTCGGCTAGTACCAAGTTTGCATGTATTCCGTCCGTGTAATGCGTATGAGGTGGCAGCAACATATAAATATATTTATGAGAATGAAATTCCTGCGGTTACGATTTTGAGCCGTGGCGGTGAATTCAAGCATGAAATAAATATAAAAAATGTAGACATTGAAAAAGGTGCTTATGTAATCTATCAATCAAAGAATGCACCAAAAGTTACAATGTTGGCAACAGGTGCCGAGGTTGGTCTTGCAATGGATAGTGTCAAAATGTTGGAAGACCAAGGAATAGATGTTCGAGTTGTATCCATGCCATGCGAGAGCCTGTTTGCAAAACAAGAGAAAGAATATAAGGATAGTGTAATTGCCTTGAACGTACCAGTAGTCGCAGTAGAAATGGGCAGGGGTGATATGTGGTATAAATATGTAGGCAGAGACGGTGCAATTTTGAGTTTCAATGAATTTGGTCATAGTGCAACCGAGGGTGACATGAAAAAGCATACTGGGTTCACGGTGGAGAATTTGGTAAATATTGTAAGTAGTGTTGTGAAGAAGTAAAATAAAACGGCAAATTTGCCGTTTTATTTTTGTATAGAATCTTCTATTTTTTGTATACAATGTTCAGTCGCAGCGGCTTGATTAGCTTGTTTCATTTGCAAGCCGTGTCCATATCCACCAGACTTGGAAATTAAACCACCGTTATTTGCACCATATGCTTTTGCCACAAAACCGTGATTAAAATGGAATGATGGATTATTTTTTGTTTCGATTATATATTGTTCACCAGTACTGTCCTTGTATAGTTCTAGGTTTTTAAGTCTTGAATTATTCATGTACGATTCTAGCATCAAAGATTACAAAAGTCAAGATTTGGGTTTTGACCCTAGAAGTTAGGATAGATTACGAAATGGTGGATTAGGAATAGCGAGATAAGTAATAGAATTTGGATAACAAGGATTATAACAGCAGGCTTTATTGTATAGAATATTTCATCAGATAATTTTCTGAATAAATTTACAAATGATGCCACTACAGTTATGCATGCTATTAGTACTAGTGGTATTGCAAAAAATATAGCAACAAATGTATTGAAAATGAATTGCTGGTAAAAGGTGGATAGCACGAGTGAAAAATTACATAACATTGCAATTGTAAGAAAAATAATCGAGAAGTAGTTGAGACGAGTATCGTACGTGTCGATAAATGCTACGTGCATGATTATAACTACACCTGCGAGTGGGAAAAAGGATATCAAAGAAATGATGCTTGCGGTTGTGCGTAAACCAATACTTATATCGGGGGATGCAGTTATAATATAGAAAGTAATTATGGTTATACAGGAGATTATTCCAACCGCGATTATGGTGCCAGCGAAAATGAGATCATTCCGATCATTTTTGCTCATTCTTGCTCGGGCAGCTTTTCGTAGTGCTTTGTTTGGTTTCTTTTTTTTCTTTTGGGCAGCAGGTAATGGTATTGTGTCTTCGGATTGCTGAATGTTATTGCTTTGTTCGGCGATTCTCTTGTCACGTTTATCGAGCCAGCGTTTAAAAAAAACCATTATAATAGGGCAAATAATACCGGTAAGGACGGCAGATATAATCATTGATAATATCTGTGGTGTTGTCATTAAGAAATCGTATCATATTATGAATATGTTTGTCTATGATTTTTCTTTTTCTGCAAGCTTTTGTAACTTTTCGAATTGTTTGTGTGCATTTTGTTCGGCAATATCGAATAGTTGTGATGCCGCTTCGGGATTTGCTTTTTCAAGTGATTTATAACGGGTTTCGTTCCGAAGGAATGTTTTAAAGTCTGTTGATGGTGCTTTTGAATCGAGGACAAGACCTGTTTCTGGATTGCGACGGTAAAGGGTCCAATATCCTGCGTTAACCGCATTTTTCATTATTGTTTGGCTTTCTGACATGTCGATACCGTGACCAATACATGTTGCGTAGGCGATTATGATACTTGGTCCATTGTGGGCTTCGGCTTCGCGGATTGCGTTAAGTGTCTGTTGATAATTTGCACCCATAGCAATTTGTGCGACATAGACGTTATCATAATTCATCATCATAAGACCAAGGTCTTTTTTATTAGTTGGTTTTCCGCCTGCTGCGAATTTTGCAATGGCACCAGCAGGCGTTGCCTTTGATTGTTGTCCGCCTGTGTTAGAGTAGACCTCGGTATCAAGGACAAGGATATTTACATTTTCATTGTTTGCGGCAACATGGTCAAGTCCACCGAACCCGATATCATAAGCCCATCCGTCACCCCCAATAATCCAAACCGATTTTGAATCAAGCGCATCGGCACGGTCGGTTATGTCTTTTCCGACCTTTTTTGACTTTAATGTCTCGACAAGAAGGGTAGATGCCGAGTCATTGGCTTTTGGATAATCAAATGTTCCAAGATATCGTTCACAAGCAGATCGAACATCTTTGTCTTTTGTAGATGATAACAGATCCTCGACCATTGTCTTGACTTCTGTGCGTCTTGCGTCATGGGCTATGCGAATCCCGTAACCGAATTCGGCATTGTCTTCGAAGAGTGAGTTTGCCCAGGCTGGACCACGACCGTCTTTGTCTTTTGAATATGGGACACATGGGCTTGAACCGCCGTAAATCGATGTACATCCAGTTGCGTTTGCAATAACCATGCGACGACCGAAGAGTTGGGTGATTAATTTGATATATGGTGTTTGACCACAGCCACCGCAAGCTCCGCTGAATTCAAAGTATGGTTCGAGGAATTGGCTGTTTTTAACGTTGGTTGGTTCAAGGTCTGGATAGGGAAGTGTTTTTGTAAATTCATAGTTTTTGTGTTCGGATATCTGGTCAAAATCAACCATTTCGAGTGCCTTTTCTCGGGATGGACAAACCTTTGCACAGACTCCGCAACCTGTACAATCTTCTTGGTTTAATTGGATGCGGTAATGTTTGTCGGGGAAGCCTATTGCTTTTAATGTTGGGAAGTTTTCTGGGGTGGATGCAAGTTGTTTGTCATCAAGAAGATGTGCGCGAATTGTTGCGTGCGGACAAACATAAACACAATGGTTACATTGAATACAATTTTTTTCAATCCATTTTGGTAATGCTGTTGCAATGTTGCGTTTTTCATATTGGCTTGTTGCCGTTGGTACACGACCATCGGGGGAGAACGCCGATACGGGAAGTTCATTTCCACGAAGAGTATTTACCTTGTGACAGAATTCATTATAGTATTTGTCTTTTGTTGGTTTGTCGGTGAATGATGATTTTATAAGTGAAGACCATGAAGATGGGATTTCAATTTTAACAAGCTCGGAATCTGCTGCATCAATTGCGGCATAATTCATCTGGAGAATTGCATCACCTTTTTTACCATAGCTCTTCTTTGCGGCATCTTTCATTAACTGTTTTGCTTTGTCATATGGAATGACCGAAGACAATTTAAAGAATGCACTTTGCATAATTGTGTTGATACGGTATCCAAGTCCGATTTCCTGGGCAAGTTTATATGCATTTAATGTATAGAAGTTAATTTGCTTGTCAGCCAGAATCTTTTTGACTTGAGGTGGGAGAATTTTTTCAAGCTCTTTGCCAGAATATGTGGTATTTAATAGGAATGTACCACCATGTTTCATGCCGCCAAGCATGTCAAAGCGATTAAGAAATGATTGGTTGTGGCATGCAACAAAGATAGGGGCTTTTACAAGATACGCACTTTTGATTGGTTTTTTGGAGAATCGAAGGTGGGATGTCGTAGTACTTCCGCTCTTTTTTGAATCGTATACAAAATAGGCTTGGGCGTAAAGATTGCTGTTATCACCTACGATATAGGATGTGTTTTTATTTGCCGATACCGTCCCGTCGCTGCCTAATCCATAGAATACATAACCGCCATCCTCGACAAGTTCGGGGAAGTCACGTATCTCGAGAGAGGTATTTGTAATATCATCGTTGATGCCGACTGTAAATTTGCTGCGGACTACAAGATTTTGTGTTATTGTGTCTCGCATTGTACTATATATTGTGGCGACCATATTGGGGTTGAATTCTTTGCTTGAAAGACCATAGCGTCCAGCAAGTACTTTTACATTGGAAATTTTATGTTCAAATAATGCCGAAGTCACATCGAGGTAGAGCGGATCGTTTGCACCATTCTCTTTTGTTCTGTCAAGGATTGTTAGTACCTTTGTTGATTTTGGCAGGGCGTCTATTAATGCGCATGTGTTGAATGGGCGGTAAAGGCGAACCTTTACAAGTCCATATTTTGCACCGTTGGCATTTAGTTTTTCAATTGTTTCTTCGATTGTTTCGCATGCACTTCCCATTGCGATTGTTACATACTCGGCATTTGGATGACCGACGTATTCAAATGGTTTATAATTTTTGCCAACAAGTTTTCCAACACTCTCCATGTATTTTTCGACGATAGGGAAGACGTTTGCGATGTGGTTGTTGCACGCCTCGCGGTTTTGAAAGAATGTGTCTGGGTTTTGTGCGGTACCGCTTTGGTGTGGATGATTTGGGTTAAGTCCGCGCTGTTTAAATTCGTGAATCTTTTTCATGTTGACAAGTTTCTTCATGTCTTCGGGTTCGATGACATCAATTTTCGTGAATTCGTGACTTGTGCGAAAGCCATCAAAGAAATGCAGAAAAGGATAGCTTGCTTCGATTGTTGAAAGGTGTGCGACAAGTGCCATGTCCTGGGCTTCTTGAACTGAATTTGATGATAACATAGCAAACCCAGTTGCTCGTGTAGAGTATATGTCGCTGTGGTCACCGAAAATAGAAAGTGCATGAGTTGCAAGGGTTCGTGCCGAGACGTGAATGACACATGGCAATAGTTCGCCTGCGATTTTATACATATTTGGAATTTTCATCAGCAATCCTTGGGATGCCGTGAATGTGGTGCTTAGTGCACCTGCAGCAGCCAAGCCGTGTACTGTTCCCGCGGCACCCGCCTCCGATTGCATTTGGATGACGCGTGGGGTAGTGCCGAAAATGTTTTTCATACCCTTTGCTGCCCACATGTCGCAATATTCCGCCATGTCTGATGATGGTGTGATTGGATAAATACCTGCCGCTTCGCTCATGTTAAATGCGACATATGCTGCCGCCTCATTACCGTTGAATGTTTGTTGTTTTAATTTTTTCGCCATAAGGTTATGGTAGCATGCTTGCCTGATTGTTCCAAATTAAATTGGGATGTTGGTGAGTCTTTATGGTACTATATTAATATGGTTTTTAAATTCACATGCGAATACAATGGAAAGAACTATCAAGGTTTCCAAAGGCAAAATAACGGTCCAAGTGTGCAGGCAGTTTTGGAAGATGCACTTGGGCGGATTTTTTCACAAAAGATTGTAATTGCGGCAAGTGGGCGTACCGATACTGGTGTGCATGCCATGGGACAGGTATGTTCTTTTGTGGTGGATACGGATATGGTGTGGGATTTGTATAAGTTGGCGGGTAGTGTGAATGCCTTTTTGCCTGATGATGTTGCTGTGCGAGACTTTGAAATTATGGAAGATGGGTTTAATGCACGGTTTAGTGTTAAGAGCAAGAGTTATATTTATCGATGCTATGTAGGACAAGTCCAGAGTCCGCTTCGAGATGGGTTCATGTTGCAATTATATAAAATGCCAGAGGTTGGTTTCATGCAGGATGCGGCAAAGTTATTGGTGGGTACGCATGATTTTACTTCATTTTCAAACGTGAATACAGACAAAGTGGACAAGGTTCGGACTGTAACAGAATTTGATGTGAAATTGGACGGTGACGAAATCACATTTAAAATAAGTGGCAATGGTTTCCTTCGTAATATGGTCAGGATATTGGTAGGTACATTGTTGGATGTAGGGTATGGGAAGATAAGTGTTGATGATATTAAAGCAATTATTGATTCAAAAGACAGAGAAAAAGCCGGACAGACCGTCGCGGCAAAAGGTTTATATTTGATGAAAGTTGAATATTAGGTACTAGTCGTATGAGCGTTCTTCGAGTCTAGTTTTAAATCGTTCTTCGATGTTGTGATATGGTTCGTCTGGTTGATCTTTGTCGTAGTATATATTATAGTCTCTGTGGTTGGGTTTGAAGTAGTGTTCTTGTACAATTTGGGGTTCTTGTATTTGTTCTTCTTTGTGTTTTGGGGAAGATTGGTCAACGTCTCTTGCTGTTAGTTGCAGTTTATAGTTTTTATCAATACCAAGGACCTGGAGTCGGAGTCTACTTCCGTGTCGAAGATTTCCATCTTGGGTTATTATTCGAGATTTCTTTCCATCAAAATATGCGACAGTTGGAAATTGGTCAAATCCAATGAAACCTTCGACTGTGTTATCGAGCTTTACGCGGACGCCTTTTTCGTTAATGTCGCAAATATGACCTTGGAAAATTTCTCCGTTTTGTTCGGACATAAATTTGAGCATGTTGATATATTCGATTTCACGCTCGATGGCGGTTGCACGCTCTTGTGTTTTGTTTGCTTGGAATGCATTGATGCGTAACTCTTCTTCAAGGTCAAGTCTTTCGTCGGCATCAAGCTTTTTGTCTGGGATAACATAATCTTTCACAAGATGTTGGTAGACAAGGTCAGGGAATCTTCGAATTGGTGAGGTTGTGTGGGTGTATCCTTCGAGACCAAGTCCAAAGTGTCCACCATTGGTCACCCCATATTCGGCGCGTTCCATGGACATGACTGCGCGAGGGGAGACCCGCCTTAGTGTAGTTTCATCAAGCTTGTCCATGAATGCGGACATTGTATTGGTATTGATATTTCCTAGGTTAAAATTATGTGTTACATTGAATTTTTCAAGTGTGCGGATAAACTGGATTTTACCAGTAATATCAAGTTCTTCGTGATTACGATATATGTTTGGAAGTCCAAGTTCCTGCATCATTTCGGCACTTTGTCCATTTGTTAGAACCATCATGTTTTCAACTATTTTGTCGCCAGCTTCTCTTGGTCTGGCGTTGATGCTTAGCACCTCACCTCGTTCGTTTTTTGTTATGGTTGGCTCAGGAACATCAAAATTTATGTTTCCTTGTGTTTTTCGCTTTTCGGCTATTTTATTTGTTATGTCTTGGAATTGTTGAAGAAGTGGGAGATATTCAAAGCCATCGCTTTCGACTCTGTCTTGTCCGAGTATCGGTCCGTCATTTAAAATCTCGGAAACTTGGTCATATGAAAAGTTTTTGTCGACGTTGATTATGCCTTCTTTTACCGACCTGGATAGAATATTTCCTTCTGGGTCGACCGTAATAAAAGTTGATATTGTAAGATTGTCATGGTTCTCGGTGGGGCTGCATACCCCGCTTGAGAGTGCATGGGGAAGCATAGGTATTACATCACTTGGTGGATAAATACTTGTCCCGCGATTAAGTGCTTCTTGGTATGTGGCGGTGTTTTTGCCCACATAGTGTGCAACATCGGCGATGTGTACTCCGAGCAGCCAGTTTCCATTGTTAAGTCTTGTAATGCTGATTGCGTCGTCACGGTCTTTTGCGGTAGCAGGGTCAATGCTTATTGTTGTCATTTTTCGAAGGTCGATACGTTTAGCAATCTCGTCATCGGTAATTGGCATTGACGCAAGTTGTGTTGCTTCGTCTTCGACATGATTTGGGAATTCTCTTACTATGCCGTGTCTTTCAAAAACACTCTCTTCATCAAAGTCAAGTTGACTTTGCGGAATGAGAGTGCTCTCTGTTCTGAATGGTCTGTTGGATTGATTGAATAAATTCGTCATGTGCGGTGCGGCGGTTACGGCAATCATTCTTGCACCGCGCAATTTGTATGACAATATGTCACCAGTATTTACTTTGTTGGCAAGCCGTGTTTTAAGTGGCAGCATTCCGTGGTCAATTGTCTTGAGCTTTAGTTCCTTGCCTTCGACTTTTACTACTTCACCATAAAATGTTGCTTTTGTACCCATATTCATACGAATATAACATATTGTCGGATTTTGTCAAGAGCAGATTTTTGTTATCTTTTTATGAATAAGATGGTTTAATTCGCCTTGACCAATACTGTGTTTTGAGGTATAATATGGATATGGAAAATCATAAATCGGGTAGTGATGAAGAAGCTATTATGGGTGTAATTGCCGATAATGTTGCAGTCGAGAGTTCGAACGATGACGGTGCGGTCATAGCAAGGGCTATGGTTTCAGAGCAGAGAAGTCAAAGTTTTTACCCAGACCCAAGACCAGAAGTTTCGGATGAGGTTGCTGAAGCAAGGGTAAGGAACCAGAAAAATTTTGGGGGAATAAAGAAAAGTCTTGTACCAGTTGCTGCCTTTTATTTGTTTGCTATGATTGTTGCGGGAAGTACACTTGGCATAGTTAACAGTCCGACCGTTATGGCTGGGACACGTATTTATGAAAACGATTCGGTCAGCGTTGTAAATGCTGTGCTTTGGTCGTTTATTGGGGTATTAACATTTTTGTTTGTTTTAGCGATTGTATACATAGTTGCAATTAAAAAGAGAGATTCTTATGAAATGAAAGAAAGCGTAGAATGATACGCTTTTTTTGTACGTATACTGTAGTGATATGTTATGTATAACACAAAATAGCGGTAAATTCATATAGATGTATATGAATATTGCTATTACTTTTGGTGGGAAAAGTGTTGAGCATGATGTTTCGATTTTGACGGGTTTGCATGCTTCTAGGAATGTGATGGATGGTGTTGGTGTATATCTTGTTTATTTGACAAGGGGAAACGGGATGCTAACGGGCTCGGCGCTATCCAGTATTGATTATTATATTAATGGAAGAGGCAAGGCGCACGAGTGCATGTTTTCGAACGATGTTTTGTATAAGAGGGGTGGTTTTGGGTTCAAGCAGGTTGCAAAAATAGATGCAGTTTTAAATTGTTGTCATGGTGGGATTGGCGAGAATGGAGAATTGGCTGGATTCTTTGCCAGTCTTGGGGTTCCTGTGACAAGTTCAGATTCCTTTGCGGCGTCGGCAATGATGAGTAAGAGTTTTACAAGAGAATTATTCTCGAAAAAAGGGAAAGATAAGTTTGACCAGCCCAAGTATATGGCATTTAAGAAATCCGACATAAAGGATGGTATCGAAGAACTTTGCAAGCAGGTGACAAAAAAAATTGGTTTTCCAATAATAGTGAAGCCAGATACTTTGGGGAGTAGTATTGGGATAACTGTGGTGCATAATGAAGACGAGCTTGTGCAGGGTGTTGAGCTTGCATTTACGTTGGATAATACTATTGTAGTGGAAGAATTTTTGAAAAATGCTGTCGAGATAAATTGTGCGGCATTTAGGTCAGGTAATGAGATTTTTGTGTCTGTGTGTGAGCATCTTGATAAAGAGTCCCAGTTTTTGGATTTCGACAAAAAATATTTGCAACAAGGTGGGTTTATTAAAAAAATAGGAAAACAGCGTGAAGAAGAAGTGGACCAAGGGTTGAATGATATATTTAAAGAGATCCAGAAAATGACAAAACGGGCTTATGAAAAGTTTGGTGCAAGTGGTGTGGTAAGATTTGATTATTTGGTTACAGGATATAATTCAAAGCGTGCTGAGACAAAATTGGGTCAAGAGCAGTTAGGTAAAAAAGATGTGATTCTGTCTGAGGCTGTCGGTAGGGACAGTATAAAAATTTATTTGAACGAAGCCAATAGTGTGCCAGGGTTTTTATCGTATCATCTTTGGCATAGGGGTGGGATACCGTATGGGTTACTTGTAGATATGTTGGTGAAACAGGCAATTCAAGATTATGAGGCTCATGACATTGTCAAGTCAAGTTTTAAAAGTGAGATTCTTACGAAGAATAGGGGGCTTGTCGAGTAGGTTTTTATAATATTTCAAGACATACGCTATATGGTATATTATGTGTAACATAATACAATATATGGTATAATTTGAGTGGCGTGTAATAGATTGAATTTGTAATTTTATATTAACTATAGCTGGTCAATTCTCTTTACAATTCTTGCTGGTTTTGATATTATGATTGGATATGGCTAAACAAAATGAATATGATTTTTTGATATCGAATCAACCCGCATCATTTATTTCTAATCCTTGGCTTGATGCTTCTGTTTGTGGGAGTGGTGTTGTCGGTGCGGCTGTGCTTGGTGCTTTTTCAAATGAAAAGATTCTTTTCAATCATTCCGAATTGAGAAGTGGTGGGCATACAGGTGTATTACAAGATGTAAGTGATAAATTTCCAAATGTACGTAAATTATACAATGATATAAAGGTATTGGATGCCGAGCGTGTTTTGGCGGGCGAATTTGAAAAGAGAAATTATAGACCAAGTCCGAATCTTTCACATCCTGTTGGTATGTTGTGTTTGGATTTCTTTCATGAAGGTCAGGTTGTTGATTATAAGAGAGTGACAGATATGTTAAGCGGTGAGGTTAATGTATCGTTCTCGGCGGGTGGTTCGAACTTTGAGCGTAGTCTTTTTGTTTCACGAAGAGATGATGTGATTGCATATTGTGTTAAAAAGAGTGGGGCGCAAAAGATTAATTGCGTGATTTCTTTCCAAGGTGATTTGAATGTCCAGCCATTGCAAAAGCCTGTGATGAATATTAAAGGTGCTAAGGCGACCGATTCCAAAGAAGAAGTTAAGTATGAAAATGGGTTTGTCCTTTTCTCATCAAAGACAAGTGCTGGGCTTGAGTATGGAATGGTTTCGCGTGTTATTGTAAATGGTGGCAGATTAGAGAATAAGCCAAACGGAATTCATATCATCGATGCGGATACTTTGACGGTTTTTTCAAAGGTATTTATGGGCGGGGGTGTAAAAAAAGCACAGGATGAATTAAACCAAATCAAATTGTCTTATGACAAATTGCAATCACAAAATGATGGAGTACATAGACGTCTTTACGAGCAAATGTCGCTAAATCTTGTTGGTGAAAATATTACTCATTTCCCATCATTGATCGGTAAGGTTCGTGATGGTGTATTGCCTCCTGGTCTTGTTATGTGTAATTGGAATTTTGCAAGGTATTTAGTGCTTTGTGGTTTCGGCGGAGTGGCAACACCAAACGGTATATGGTGTGGAGCAAAAGAATGTGAGGGCGATGTATTATCATTTGATGGCACGGCTCAGCTTTTACTTTCAACTATAACAAATTCTGTTAACCCAGATGCAATTTTAAGTGTTTTTGAATATTACGAAAAATATGCTCAAGATCTGAAGAAAAATGCCGCACGTGTATATGGGCTTGAAGGGTATTTTGTTCCTAATGTTGTATCTCCAGAATCTGGGTTATTTGGTCGAGTGGACTCGGCTACTTTGCACTTTGTTGCAAGTTCGGCTCTTGCGGCAAATATATTTTATTCTTACTTTTTATCGTCTGGTGATATCAAGACTTTGAAATCAAGAATCTTTCCATTTATGAAAGAGATTTACAATTTCTATTCGGACTTTTTAAAGTTAGATGCAAATGGATTTTATACGACTGTCCCGAGTTATTCTCCTAATTCGACCCCAGGTAACATGATTGGTGGAAAGCCACTTGTGAATTTTCATTTTGCAAGCAACTCGACCATTGATTTTCTTGCCTTGGATGTGCTTTTGGATAATCTGATCCATGCATCGATTACTCTTGGTGTGAACGAGCATCAGGTTTGGCAAGAAATGAAACGTAAAATTCCAACAGCCGCCGTGAATGGTGAAGGTGCGATAAAAGAATATACCAACAGTCCATTTGTCGATAAAGTTCAAAATAATGGATTAATGCATGCGTATGGGCTTTGGCCGTTGAAAAATTATTCATTTAATGACAAGGTTGTGTCTTACAAGCCAAGTGTTACGGTCGGTGGTAATGCAGAAATATCATTGAAACGGGCAAGTGCAGTTGCGGTGCTTTCTAGACTTGGCAAGGCTGGGGCTTATCAAGATGCACGTACACTTGCAATGGGTGCGACACAATTGGCACACACAGGCAATGGTGAAGATGTCAAAGGAACTTTGATTAAATTGGTAGCAAGTTGTTTCAGCGATAGTGGTCTTTGTTTGACAAATGATTGGCGTGGAAGTGGATTTACAAAGAATGTGCGTCCGTCGCTTGATATATGTGGGAATTTGGGATTTGCGACCGCAATCACCGAGTGTCTTGTGCAAAGTGATAAGAATAATCTTCGAATATTGCCGTGTGTATTTGATGGATTAGAAATTGGTGAGATCACAGGTATCTCAACCGATTTTGGTGCGACAATTGATATGGAATGGGATATCAAGCGGGCAAGGCTTGTTATGAAAATAATGCCAAAAATGAATATCGAGATTAATGTCTATTTAAACGATGTGTTTAGAAAATTGAAAAGTAAAGATTTAAACTTGGATAATCAAAATTGTGTCCGTGGTTTAAAATTGGTTGCGGGGAAGAGTGTTACATTAGAAGTGTGATTTACGCGTCATTGCGAGGAAGTCGCGAAAGCGACGACGAAGCAATCCAGCGGAATTGGTTAGCAGGAAGAGAAATAGAAGTACTCGAATTGTAGAAGGTGGAAGAATAGTTCTTTCCATTTTTTCTTACCGAACAAATCCAAATCACTTACGATAACTCGCCCCGCTGGATTGCTTCGTCGCCATGCTCCTCGCAATGACGGCATGCGGAGTTACTCTGGCTACCATGCATAAAACATTTGACAATTCGACAAAATAATACTAGGATTTAGTAATAGATTGAATACAAAAGAAGAACGTCGGAGGTATCGATATGTTAAATAATAGATATACGGGGGGGGGGCAAATCTTGTAACCCTTCGGGTGGTGTGATATGAGCACACCAAGAAGATTCCGCCATTCCCGTATAGCCGCACTTGCATTCGCAGGTGTTTTTGTAGTATGTGCCGTGGTTATAGGTGTTGTGTTTTCGATGAATAAGAGTGATACACCGAGTCCAGAGGCTGCTACGCCGAGTGATAGGCATCTGGCACTTACTTTGCAAAATTTCCATGCCCAAATTGGTGGAGCAACAACAACGAATACTTGGGGTACTGCAACAAATGTTGCAATTACAGTCGGACAAATGCATATAAGTGCACCAACGACAACGATTCAACCATTTGCAAGATCATTTCCAGGCAATGTAGAATTTCAGGGTGGAAGTCTTATAAGAACAGTACGAACAGTAACTTTCCCAGCGGGAATAAATTCTTTTGGTCAAGTCTTGAGTCCACATAGTTGGAATGCTACTGTTTTTGCAAATCATGGTGGTGGTGCTGCGGTAAGTGGTGTAACAGGGGTGGCAGGTACAAGTGTTGCGGGAAGTTCGTACTCTATTAATAGCCGAACAAATTCGATTACAATCACACAGGCAATGTTTGTTGATGGGCAAGTAAGAGGATGGACATGTAATGACGAGGGTACGAGTTGTGGTTGGTTGGCATGGGGAAGCGTTAATAATGTAGGTTTTGGTGGTGATGCGACCTCTGGTTGGAACCCTGGTGGCGGGTTTGGTGCATCGGCTTGGGTTGGTGACGGTTGGCGACATCTTCATGGAAGCATAAACACATCACCAATCCCAGCAACAACAACGACAATGGAAAATCCGCATGTTGCACCGTTTGCTGGGTCTCATACGTTATGGCAGACAAATAACCGTGTGCCAATGGCGGGAAGTGCGAACGCATCGACGTTTGCAGCACAAAGTGCATTCCCAGCATGGATTACAACAAGAGTTACAGGACAGTCAACAACACATGTAAATTTACAGGTAAGTCTTACTGCCGCCGCACCGTTTGGGATGTATTTAAAGGGTGTTATACCTATGGGTGCGACAACAGCAGATTTTGCGGTAGCACATACTTCGGTTAATCAAAGGGTTCGAACAATTGACTATCAAATTACTCAGGCACATTGGCGGAATAATGGTCCAAACAGAACACACGTTTTTGTTGGTATGTATTACAACGCCGCAGATAACACGGTTCCAACGCGGGCTGTGACATTTAATTTGCAAGGCGGTAATTTCAGCGGGAATGGGGCTAACCATATTGTAAATATTCCTAATGGAGGACAGTTAAACGCACCGAGTCCAAATCCGACGCGTGAGCATTATACATTCCGTCATTGGTCGACCACTTCGGCGGGTAATGGATTTACATTTCCTGTGATAATTAATTCGAATAACGCATTTGGGACTGGGACCAATACTTTGTTTGCGGTATGGGGACGAAATCCTGTAATCACGTTTAATACTCACGGCGGAAGTACGGTTCCACAAGAAACAATTAATTGGGGTGAGCGAATAACGCGTCCTGCCGATCCAACGCGTTTTGGATATCATTTCAGCCATTGGTCAAATGTCCAAGACGGAGTGACACATTGGAATTTTAATAACACAGTTACAGCAAATACGACTTTGCATGCGGTATTCACCGATGCAAATTGGATGACATTAGAGCTTCGAATTGGTAACCCATTGAACGACACAAGTATGACGATGACTATGACAAAGCCAGAAAATACCGTTGTTCAATTACGACACTTTATCCCAAGCCACATAGACTTGGACTTCCTTGGGTGGGCGCTTAGTGCAGAGCAAGCAAGAAACAAACAAATCTTCCGTAATCCAACCCAAACAATAGCAATGACAGATAATTGGACATTTTATGCGGTATGGGATATCGAGTGGAATAATTTCCCAGGTATCGGTGGACACAATATATTGTCATTTAATTTCAGCGGTGGTCTTAACCCACATTCATCAATAGTGGAAGAAAGGCAATACTTTGCATGGGACCCTATGTCTCGTACTTTGCCGACGCATGAATATATGGACAGTTTTGCGATGAGAAATCCAGACTTTCATGGATTGACATTTATCGGTTGGTATAACAACCCAGATTTCTTGGGGCAAAGATATTTTTTAATACCAGACACATCAAGCGGTCCGATGAATTTCTATGCAAGATGGGTTGAACTTTGATTTTAATGCATAAAATAGTATGTGATAAAGTTTAATGAGAATCGTCGTGTTATTGTGTTGACTGGTGGTGGGACTGCGGGTCATGTTATGCCGAATGTGGCATTGTTGTCGTCCTTGGAAAAAGAGTTTGACGAAATACATTATATAGGAAGCAAAAGTGGAATTGAACGGGAAATAATCTCGGTTTTTCCCAATGTTCGATATCATGTGATTGAAACGGCAAAATTACGCAGGAGTTTGAGCCTTTCGAACTTGAAGACCCCTTTCAAAGTTGTGAAGGGAATTAATCAAGCAAAGAAATTATTACAACAGATAAAGCCCGATGTGGTCTTTTCAAAGGGTGGTTTTGTTTCATATCCAGTCGTACGCGCAGCGGGCAAGCTAGGAATAAAAACGATTATACACGAGAGTGATATGAGTATGGGGCTTGCCAATCGGATGAGTATAAAATGGGTGGATGTTATTTGTACAAGCTTCGAGAAAACTGCGAAACAGTTGAGTGATAAGTATCCACGTAAACAAGTTGTATGGACGGGTACTCCGATAAGGAGTGAGATTTTCACGGGAACAGTCGAAGTTATCAGAGGGCGATTTGGTTTCAAGGCAAGCAGGAATTTGCTTGTAATGGGTGGAAGTTTAGGGGCAAGTGCAATTAACAGGTCGGTTTGTGAAGTTTTGCCAATGTTAAATGATTGGAATGTTTTGCATGTTACTGGACGTGGGAAAAGGATGGATTTAATTGGTGAGAATTACGCCCAAGTTGAATTTATGGATGATATATGGAATGCAATTGCATGGGCAGATGTTGTGGTGTCAAGGGCGGGGAGTAATGCGTTATGTGAGTTGTTGGCGCTTGGTAAATCGACCGTGTTTGTTCCTTTGGCGACTGGGCGTGGTGACCAGATTGAAAATGCGTACGAGGTAGAAAAGGCTGGGGCGGGTTTTGTTATAAATGAAAGTGATTTGAATGGGCGAATATTGGCGGATTCAATCGAGCAGGCGTATGGGCGAAAGGTGGAGTTAGGCGAAAGAGCGATGGCATTTGTAAAGTTGGATGGGGTAGAGGGTGCAATGGAGTTGGTTTGAAGTAGGTACTTATTTTTACCCCGTCATTGCGAGGAGCAAGGCGACGAAGCAATCCAGCGGAATTGGTTAGTAGGAAGAGAAATAGAAGTACTCGAATTGTAGAAGGTGGAAAGAATAGTTCTTTCCATTTTTTCTTACCGAACAAACCCATATCACTTACGACACCTCGCCCCGCTGG